>DAIRGH010000054.1:0-18915 GCA_036794585.1 Solirubrobacterales bacterium
GCCTACGACGTCATGAACTCCAAGCACATGCTCGCCGACTTCAACTTCGCCTGGCCGACGGCCGAGGTCGCGGTGATGGGGCCCGAGGGCGCGGTCAACATCATCTACCGCAAGGACATCTCGCATTCCCCGACCCCCGACGAGCGCCGGGCAAAGCTGATCGACGACTACAAGGCGCACTTCGCCAACCCCTACTCGGCCGCCGAGCGCGGCTACATCGACGACGTCATCGAGCCGCACCAGACGCGGCCGAAGCTGATCCGGGCGCTGCGCACCCTGCAGACCAAGCGGGTCGAGCAGCCGAAGCGAAAGCACGGCAACATCCCGCTGTGAAGCGCGATCAGCTCATCTTCGTCGGCGTCCTCCTGGCCGGCGCGATCATCGCGGCCATCGTCGTGCTGGCGACGGGCGGCGGCGACGAGGACGAGAGCGCGACGGCGACGAAACCGCAGGTCGAGGTCCCGTCCGGCCCGCCGCCGAAGCAGCTCGAGACAGAGGACATCACCGTGGGCGAGGGCGCCGAGGCCGCGACCGGCGACACGGTCACCGTCCAGTACGTCGGCGCCAACTACTCCAACGGCGAGGAGTTCGACACCTCCTGGGGCAAGCCTGAGCCGTTCACCCTCCAGCTCGGCGCGGGCTCGGTGATCCCCGGCTGGGAGGAGGGGATCCCGGGGATGAAGGTGGGCGGCCGGCGCGAGCTGATCATCCCGCCCGACCTCGCCTACGGCAGGCAGGGTAGGCCCCCCGACATCCCGCCCAACGAGACGCTGATCTTCGTCATCGACCTGGTCGAGCTTCAGCCCGGATGAGATGAGCCTGCCCCCGGGCCCGCGCGAGCCGGCGATCGTCCAGAGCATCCGTTTCTGGCGCCGCCCGCTCGACTCGCTGCTCGCCTGGCGCCAGCGCTACGGCGACGTGTTCACGGTGCGCTTCGTGATCTTCGGCACCGGGGTGTACGTCGCCGACCCGGAGGCGATCAGGGAGATGTTCACCGGAGATCAGTCCGACCTGCACGCGGGCGAGGCCAACGCGCCTCTGGCTCCCGTGCTCGGCGATCACTCGGTGCTCGTCCTCGACGGCCCCGAGCACCTGCGCCAGCGCAAGCTCCTGCTGCCGCCGTTTCAGGGCTCGGCGGTGAAGGGCTTTCGCACCGTGATTCGCGACGTCGCCGAGGCCGAGGTCGACGGCTGGCGGGCCGGCTCGCGGTTTCCGATCCGAGAGCGGATGCGGGCGCTCACGTTCGAGGTCATCTGCAGGGCAGTCTTCGGCGTCACCGAGAGGCATCGGGTCGATCGGCTGCGCGAGGCCCTGCTCGCGGTGGCCGACACGGCCTGGGCGCTCTACTTCCCGCCCTCGCTGCGCCGCGACCTCGGTCGGTTCAGCCCCTGGGGCCTGATGCAGCGCCGGCTGGCGCGCGCCGACGCGCTGATCTACGAGGAGATCGCCCGCCGGCGGGCCGAGCCGGACCTTGAGGACCGCACCGACGTGCTCTCGCTGCTGCTGCGTGCGCGCGACGAGGACGGCGAGCCGATGAGCGACGCAGAGCTTCGCGACGAGCTGATGACCATGCTCGCCGCCGGGCACGAGACGACGGCCACCGGGCTCGCGTTCGCCTTCGATCTGCTGCTTCACCACCCGAGCGTGCTCGAGCGCCTGCTCGCCGAGCTCGAGGCCGGCGACACGAGCTACCTCGACGCGGTGGCGACCGAGACCCTGCGGCTGCGCCCGGTGATCGACGCCGCCGAGCGCACGCTGAAGGCGCCGCGGGTGATCGGCGGCTGGGAGCTGCCGCCCGGGCTCAAGGTCTACCCGGCGATCGGGCTCGTACACCGGCGCGAGGACCTCTACCCCCAGGCGAACGAGTTCCGCCCGGAGCGCTTCCTCGACGGACGCGCCGAGTCCTACAGCTGGCTTCCCTTCGGCGGCGGCATTCGCCGCTGCATCGGCGCGGCGCTGGCCCAGGCGGAGATGAGCGAGGTGCTGCGGGTGGTGCTGTCGCGGGCCGAGCTGCGCGCTGTGCGCCCGGCGATGGATCCGGTCGTGCTGCGTGGGATCACGATGGCGCCGCGTCACGGAGTTCCGGTCGAGGTGGTCGGCAAGCGGGCTGAGGTAGCCTCGCCCGTGGGCAGAGAGTGCGCAGGAGAGGATCGAGACCGCGAAGGATCGCCGGCGCCGGTTTGACGGCGGTGCTTGCGCTCGCCCTGGCAGCGAGCGCGAGCGGTCAGGGCACGGTCGGTAAGAGCACGCTCGAGCAGCGGGTCGTGCCCGGCGACCAGCCCGGCTTCCGCACCCTGGGGCTCGGAGCGGGCGAGGGATACGTGGTCCGCGAGCAGGGCGTGGGCACCGCTCAGGGCGGCCGGGCGCAGCGCCGGCGCTCGCTGCTCTACCTCGGACAGCTCTCCGACTTCCAGCTCGCCGACGAGGAGTCGCCGGCGCGGGTGGAGTTCATCGACACCGGGCCGTTCAACGCCGCGTGGCGTCCGTGGGAGGCGATGAACCCGCAGATCGACGACGCGATGATCCGCCAGCTCAACGAGTTCGCCAAATCGAGCCCGGTCGCTGACGGCGACGGCCGGCGGGCGGAGATGGAGCTGGTCATCAACACCGGCGACGCCGCCGACAGCCAGCAGCTCAACGAGACCGAGTGGGTGCGCCAGCTCATGGAAGGCGGGACGGTCAACCCGGGCAGCGGGGTGAACCCGCCGGCGTCCAGCGACCCTTCGTGCGCGCTCGTCAACGCGATCACGGTGCCCGATTCGGCGGCCCCGCAGAACTACACCGGCGTGCAGGACTACGACGACTACGTCGAGGGTGCGACCCCGCAGTTCTACGACCCCGATCTGCCCGCGGGCGCGTTCGCAGGCTGGCCCGGCTACCCGGGGTTGATGGATCGCGCCCAGCAGCCGTTTCAGGCGGCGGGCCTGGACGTGCCCTCCTACATCACCTTCGGAAACCACGACGCGCTCGTGCAGGGCAACGCCGCCGCGAACGCGGCCTATGAGTCGGTCTCGACGGGCTGCGTGAAGCCGATGTCGCCGGTCGTCACCGACACCAGCCTCGGCGCCGCGCTCGCCCAGCTCAACCCCGCGAACCTGCTGTCGCTGCTCGCCGGCGGCGGGACTGCGCTGGTGCCGCCCGACCCAAAGCGCCAGTTCGTCAGCAAGGCGCAGTACAAGGCCGTGTTCAAGAGCGGCTCGCAGGCGGACGGCCACGGCTTCGGCTTCGTCGACTCGGCCGAGGAGGCGGCCTCCGGCGGCGCGGCGGGCTACTACTCGTGGAGCCCGAAGCCGGGCTTTCGGATGATCTCGCTCGACACGGTCTCGGAGGGCGGCGTGATCGGCCCCTCGGCCGACGGCAACATCGACGATCCGCAGTTTCAGTGGCTCAAGGCCGAGCTCGACCAGGCCGATGGCCGCGACGAGCTGGTGGTGCTGTTCAGCCACCACGCGATCCCGAGCCTCACCGCCGCCGTCCCCGACGAGTCGGCCCCGCCGTGCACCACCACCGACGCGCATGGCCACGACGTCAACCCCGGCTGCGACCTCGACCCCCGCGACTCGCAGCCGATCCACCTCGGCGCTGACCTGGAGGAGCTGCTGTTCCAGCACCCGCGCGTGATCGCCTGGATCGCGGGGCACTCGCACGTCAACAGCGTCGAGCCACACGCGAACCCGAACGGCGGCGGCTTCTGGTCGATCCGGGTCGCTGCCGAGGCCGACTGGCCTCAGCAGAGCCGCCTGGTCGAGTTCTTCGACAACCGCGACGGCACGATCTCGATCTTCGGCACCATCCTCGACCACGCCGGCCCGGCGACCGCGCCCGCCGCCGGGGCCGCGAGCGGCTTCAGCGTCGACCAGCTCGCCTCGGTCGGGCGCACCATCGCCTACAACGACACCCAGACCGGGGCCCGCGCATGCGAGCCGGCATGCGGAGAGGGCGAGGCCGACGACCGCAACGTCGAGCTCCTGGTCGGCGATCCGCGCACCAGCGCCCTGGAGTCCGGCGGTCCCTGCGCCAACCTGCTCAAGGGGACCGGCGGTCGCGATCGCCTCAAGGGGACCTCCGGCGGCGACCGCCTCCGCGGCCGCGGCGGCCCCGACCGGCTCAACGGCCGCGCCGGCGACGACTGCGTCCAGGGCGGCCGCGGCCGCGACCGCCTCAAGGGCGGCAAGGGCAAGGACAACCTCAACGGCGGCGGAGGCCGCGACCGGATCGCCGCCCGCGACAAGCAGCGCGACAAGGTCAAGTGCGGCCCCGGTCGCGACAAGGTCAAGGCCGACCGCAAGGACAAGGTCGCGAAGAGCTGCGAGCGGGTAAGGAAGCGAAAGTGACCGCGCCAAGAACCGAAACGAGGGTCGACCTCGGCACCGTGCTCGCCGGGCTCGGCGCCGTGCTCTTGCTGATCAGCCTGTTTCTGGACTGGTACGGCGAGCCCGACGGCAACGGCGCAATCACCGGCTGGGCGTCGTTCGAGCTCGTCGACGTCATCCTCGCCGCGCTGGCGCTGCTCGTGCTCTATGAGGCCATCGCCGGGATCTTCGCCCTCGGGCGCCCGCTCGCCGCGACGGCTTCGGCCTGGCGGCTCGCGGGACCGATCGCCCTGATCCTCGTGCTGGTCTCGCTGATCGATGAGCCTCCGTGGGCGGCTGCTTTCTTCATCGATCCCAAGCTCGAGGTCGGGATCTGGCTCGCGCTCGGCGGCGCCGTGCTCATGACCGTCGGCTCGTTGCTGGGTCGCGTGCGAGTCTCGTTCGTGCGCGCCGACGAGCCGGCGACTCGTTCCGGCGCGGGCATCTACGACACCGACACCGAAACGCGGCCGCTGCCGTAGCTCAGAGGAGGATCGTCGGCGCCTCGACGACGCCCTGACGCCACGCGTCGAGCACCGCGGCGGCGATCGCGAGATCCTGGATCGCGAGGCCGGTGGAGTCGAACAGGCTGATCTCCTGGGCGTCGCGCCGGCCCAGCGCCCTACCGAGCAACACGTCGCCCAGCTCGGTCACGTCATCGCGGCCGATCCGGCCGGCGGTGACGGCGCCGGAGAGCTCGCCGCCCTTCGACGACTGCTCCCACTCGTCGCAGTAGAGGCGGCAGCGCGCGAGCGCGTCGAGCTCGACCTCGGCCTTTCCGTGCGCGTCGGCGCCGAGCGCGACGACGACCTGGCCGGGGTGCAGATCGCCGGCCGCGATCACAGGGCGGTCGGCGGGGGTGACGGTGACGACGATCTCCTTTCCCACCGCCTCGCCGTGGGAGCCGGCGCTCCAGCCGAGCTCGTCGGCGAGCGCCGCGGCCGCCTCGGCGCGCGGGTCGAAGCAGATCCCCGGGCCAAACCCGGCCGCCGCCAGGCAGCGGGCGGCCCAGGCGCCGTTCACCCCGCAGCCGATCACGCCCACCGTCCGCGCCCCCTCGGCCGCCAGCGCCTTCGCCGCGACCGCGGCGGCCGCGCCGGTGCGAAGCGAGGTGACCGCGGCGCAGTCGATGATCGCGATCAGCTCGCCCGTCTCGGCGCTGGAGACCAGCAGCGCCCCGGCGACCACGGGTAGCCCGCGCTCGCGGTTGCGCGGAAACGACGTCACCCACTTGAGCGTCGCCAGACCGTCGCCGCGCGCCGGCATCGCCCTGAAGTCGCCCGCGGGCGGTGCGTCGACGTAAACCTTCGGCGGCATTTCCCACGCGCCGGTCGCGTGGCGCTCGAAGCCGGTCCGGGTGCGCTCGATCGCCGTCGCCGGGGAAACCGCTGCGAACACGGCCTCGGTGTCGAACACGGCGGTCTCGGGCATGCGGCGCAGGTTAGATTTCAGCGGCGATGAGCGGCGGCAACGGCAGGCGCAGGCCACCCCGGCCGAAGATCGAGATCGTCTCCGGCACCGCCTCGGAGACCGAGGCGGCCGCGATCGCCGCCGCGATCGAGCAGTTCCTGATCGACACCGCGCCGCCTCCGGGCGCCGGCAAGCCGGTCCAGAACCCCTGGTTGCGGGCCGCGCTCGAGGACGGAATCTCGGCCCGTCAGGTGAGCGGATACGCCTGGGGGCCCGCGCCGCGATAGAACACGCATTACCGGTGCGGCAGGCCGGACCCCACACAGAGGAGGAGAGCGTGGCCGTAGTCAAGATCATCGAGTTGGTCGGCAGCTCGAAGACGTCCACCGACGACGCCGCGAAGCAGGCGCTGACCCAGGCGCAGAGCTCGCTGCGAAACATCCGTGCCGTCGACATCGTCTCGACCGGAATCCGGGGAGACAACCTCGACGAGTACCGCGCCCACGTGCGGGTCGCGTTCCTGATCGAGGGCACCGACGTCGACTGAGCCCACCGCGTAGCGTGACCAGCCTCACGGTTCCGCACGCCTAAATACCCGAATCCCAATCGGGATTTGTGTAATATGGCGCGACTGATGGAGCCGACGGCCGCCCCTGCCGCGACGCGCGCCAGCGAGACGACGCCCGAACAGGCGACGGTGGCCGAGCGGATCGCGGACGAGCACGAGCTCGACGTCCAGCACGAAAAGCCCCAGAAGGGCAAGGGCAAGCGCGGCTCGCTCGAGAACCCCGAGGTCTACGACAACGTCCCCGGGCACGTGATCCCGATCCTCGAGCGCGAGTTCGACGACTTCGACACCGAGGCGGGCAGCTTCCTGCGCGGCGAGCAGTCAGAGGAGCAGTTCATCGGCTTCCGGCTCAAGCAGGGCGTCTACGGCCAGCGCCAGCCCGACGTGCAGATGATCCGAGTCAAGCTGCCGATGGGTGGGGTGACGCCCGACCAGCTCGATGCCTTCGCCTCGGTGATCGAGAAGTACGCGCCCCTGGGCAAGGGCCACGTCACGACCCGCCAGAACATCCAGATCCATCACGTCCCCCTGCCCGACGCGGCGAAGCTGATCCGCGAGCTGTCAGACGCCGGGCTCTCCTCGCGCGAGGGCTGCGGCAACACCGTCCGCAACGTCACCGGCGACCCCTACGCCGGGATCACCGACGGCGAGCTGTTCGACGTCACCCCGTACGCGGCGGCGTACGTGCGCTACTTCGTCCGCCACCCCGTCACCCAGCTGATGCCGCGCAAGGTGAAGACCGCGTTCACCGCCACCGACGAGGACGTCGCGATCACCGGCATCCACGACATCGGCTTCATCCCGCGCTTTCGCGATGGGGTCCGCGGGGTCGAGATCCGGGTCGGCGGCGGGACCTCGATCATGCCCCGGGTCGCGCCCACGCTCTATGACTTCGTCGAGCTCGAAAACGGCGACTACCTGAAGATCTCCGAGGCCGTCTTCCGGATCTTCGACCGGCAGGAGTGGCTGCGCGTCAACCGCGCCCGGGCGCGGATCAAGGTGCTGATCGACAAGATCGGCATCGACGCCTTCCGCGAGATGGTCGAGGAGGAGCTCGAGGGCGACTGGGTCGGCGAGCGCGATTTCTCGATCGACCATCTCGTCTACGGCATCGACGAGGAGGCCAACGCACCTCCGGCGCCCGCCGCGGCGCCGAGCCCGAACGGCGACCGGTCGAAGTTCGACCGCTTCGTCGAGTCCAACGTGCGCCTGCAGCGCCAAGAGGGCTTCAGGGCGATCGACGTGAAGATCACCCGCGGCGACCTGAGTCCCGAGCAGCTGCGCGGCCTCGCCCAGATCACGCGTGAGTTCACCGGTGGATCCGCGCGCACGACTGTCCATCAGAACTTCGTCCTGCGCTGGGTCCGCGAGGAGTCGGTCTACGACGTCTGGGAGCGGTTGAACGAGCTCGGGCTCGGCGATCCCGGCGTCGACCAGGTCGGCGACGTGGTCTCCTGCCCCGGCACCGACAGCTGCAAGCTCGGCATCACCAGCTCGATGGGGCTGAACGCGGCGGTGCAGGAACGGATCGATCAGATGCAGATCACCGATCCGCTGACCCGGCGCGTCCACATCAAGATGTCCGGCTGCCCGAACGGCTGCAGCCAGCATCACATCGCCAACATCGGCTTCTACGGGGCCTCGTTGAAGGTCGGCGGCCGCCCGATGCCCGCCTACATCCCCCACCTCGGCGGCAACTACGAGGGCGGCGAGGTCGTCTACGGGCACCGGCTCAAGTCGCGGCTGCCGGCAAAGCGCGTGCCCGACGCAGTCGAGCGCTGGCTGCGCCTGTATGAGTCAGAGCGCGACGGAGACGAGCCCTTCAACGACTTCGTCGACCGGGTCGGCACCGGCCGCTTCGAGGAGGAGGTCGCCGAGCTGGCGCTGCCGGCCGAGTTCAGCCTCGAGACGATGAACCAGTTCATCGACTGGAACCGCTCGGAGCCCTACAAGGTCGAGCGCGGCGAGGGGGAGTGCGCGGTATGAGGAACTCCTACGTTCTCCCCACCCCCGTCCCGACCTCCAACGGAAACGGCCGCCACGCGAACGGAAACGGCCGCGCGAACCTGCCCACGATCGCCGGTCAGGTGGTCGATCCCGCCGCGGTCTCGGCAGAGGTCGAGGCGATGACGGCTGAGGAGGCCATCGCCTGGGCGATCGAGCGCTTTGATTCCAGTCTTCGCTTTGCCGTGTCGTTTCAGAAGACCACATCCGTGCTGGTCGACATGACGCACGGGATCCACCGCGAAGCGCGGTTCTTCTACGTGGACACCGGCCTGCTCTTCCCTGAGACATACGCGACGCGCGACGCGCTCGCCGAGCGCTACCGGGTCGAGTTCGAGCGGGTTGCGGACGGGCCGGTGTCGCGGCTGGGCCCGGATGGCTGCTGCGCCGAGCGCAAGGTCGAGCTGATGCGCCAGGCGCTCGACCCAGCGAGCTGCTGGGTGTCGGGAATCCGCAGAGTCGACTCGGAGACTCGAGCGGCTGCGCCCAGGTTCGGCTGGGACGAGCGGTTCGGGCTCTGGAAGCTCAATCCGCTGGTCGACTGGGATGAAAGGCAGGTCTGGAGCTACATCAAGGATCAACGCGTGCCCTACAACGCCCTCCACGACCAGGGCTATCCGTCGATCGGATGCATGCCCTGCACAACGGTCGCTCAGGAGGGTGCGGGCGAGCGCGCCGGCCGCTGGGCCGGCACCGACCGCACCGAGTGCGGCATCCACGGGTAGCGCGGCACAGACGTTTCTTGCCCAGGTTGCTCAGGATTGAGCGAGAGTCGCTACCCTCGCCAAGCTGAAAATCGATCAAACGATCTGGAGAACAAAAGACGTGCCTGAGACATCCGCCGCCACGACCCAGGCGTTGCAGCTGAGCAACCGCCAGGCATCGGACTTCGAGCTGCTCGCAAACGGCGGCTTTGCCCCACTGACCGGCTTCCTCGGCTCCGAGGACTGGAAGTCGGTGTGCGAGGACATGCGCCTGAAGTCCGGCGAGATCTGGTCGATCCCGATCACCCTCGCCACGGATCTCGAGTGCGAGGTCGGCGACGTGATCGAGCTGAGCGCCCCCAACGGCAAGGCGCTCGGCCGGCTCACCGTCTCCGAGATCTACGAGAAGGACGTCGAGCTGGAGGCCGAGAAGGTCTACCTGACCACCGACGACCAGCATCCCGGCGTCGCGGCGATCCGCGAGGAGGGCTCGCGCTGCATCGCCGGCCCGATCGAGGCCGACGCGCTGCCCGATCACGAAGAGGCGTTCATGCGCCGCTACATGACGCCCGCCGAGTCAAAGCAGGCGTTCGCCGACCGCGGCTGGAAGCGGATCGTCGCCTTTCAGACCCGCAACCCGATCCACCGCGCCCACGAGTACCTGACCAAGGCGGCGCTGGAAATCTGCGACGGCCTCTACATCCACCCGCTGATCGGCGAGACCAAGAAGGGCGACATCCCGGCCGACGTGCGGATGCGCTGCTACGAGGTCCTGATGGACAACTACTACCACCCCGATCACGTGATGCTCGGCATCAACCCCGGCAAGATGCACTACGCCGGCCCGCGCGAGGCCGTGCTGCACGCGATCATCCGCCGCAACTACGGCTGCACCCACTTCATCGTCGGGCGCGACCACGCCGGAGTGGGCGACTACTACGGCACCTACGACGCCCAGCGGATCTTCGACGACATCGACCTCGACGAGCTCGGGATCACCCCGCTCTTCTTCGAGCACACGTTCTGGTGTCACGAGTGCGAAGGGATGGGCTCGGCCAAGACCTGCCCGCACCCCCAGGAATCGCACCTGTTCCTGTCCGGGACGAAGGTGCGCGAGATGCTCGAGGCGGGCGAGAAGCCGCCGCACGAGTTCTCCAGGGACGAGGTTGCCCAGATCCTGATCGACGCATACAAGGAGGAATCAGCTTCCGATGGCTGACGAAAAAGGCTTCTGCCTCTGGTTCACCGGGCTCTCCGGCTCGGGCAAGTCGACCATCACCACCCACCTGGTCAAGGAGCTGCGCAAGCGCGGCTCGAAGCTCGAGGTGCTCGACGGCGACGTCGTGCGCGAGAACCTTTCCAAGGGCCTCGGCTTCTCGAAGGAGGACCGCGACACCAACATCCGCCGGATCGCCTTCGTCGCCAACCTGCTGTCGCGCAACGAAGTCCCGGTGATCACCGCCGCGATCTCGCCCTACAAGGACATCCGCAACGAGGCGCGCGAGATGATGGGCGACCGCTTCGTCGAGGCCTACGTGAAGGCCTCGGTCGAGGTCTGCGAGCAGCGCGACGTCAAGGGGCTCTACGCCAAGGCGCGCTCGGGTGAGATCAAGGAGTTCACCGGGGTCTCGGATCCCTACGAGCCGCCCGAGAACCCTGAGCTGGTGCTCGAGACCGAGCAGCAGTCACCGGAGCAGTCGGCGCAGCAGATCCTCAGCTATCTCGAGGAGCGGGGCTTCCTCCCCGCGGCCGTTCCCGCCTAGGACCCGCCCCGCGCTTTCAGAGCATGGCCGCGAGGGGAGCCCGCTTTTGGCTCCCCTCGCGTCGCGTGCGGGTGTCTCAGCGCTGCTCGTCGTTCAGCTCACGCACCTCCGGGGGCGGCGGCAGCGGGCACAGCTTGTCGCCGCGGCCTTCGAACTCCCGACGTACCGCCATCATCACCTCGCCGGGGGCCGGTAGCCCGCAGTCCTCGGCCGCCTTCTTGAACGCCGGACTCGGCTCCGGTAGGGGCGGGATCTCGTCGGCCTCGCCTGGGGCCGGGACCTCGATCGTCGCGCCCGCCTGACTGCCGGGGCCAAAGCCGTGCTCGGTCATGCACTCGTCGATCCGCCCGCGCTCGGCGATCGCCTCGGCCGGGATCACGTCCTGCCCGTCGGCGGTCGCCTCGTTGGTCACCGTGCCGGTCGTGCCCTCGTCATCGCCGCCGGCCGCCCAGGCCGGCACGACGAGGGCGGCGACCGCCATCAGCACGAGCCCCAGGCCCATGCCCTGCTCGCGTTTCGTCCAGTTGCGCATCCGCTGCTCCTTTCGTCTCGCGTTGTCCCGACCCCCGACACGACACCAGCGCTGTCTGAGACCGCACTGAGAGAAAGCGAAGAATCAGCTGAGAACGGCGGCCGGCTCCGGCTCGGCCGCGAGCACCGGTAGGCGCAGGCGCAGCAGCGTGCCTCCGCCTGCCGCCGGCTCGGCGTCGACCGAGCCGCCGTGGGCCTCGGCGACCTGGCGGACGATCGCCAGCCCGAGCCCCGAGCCCGCCAGCGCCCGGGCGCTGGCAGCGCGGTAGAAGCGGTCGAAGACCCGGGGCAGGTCGCCCGGGTCGATGCCCGGCCCGTGGTCGCGCACCGCGAGCTCGCCAACGGCGGAGAGCGTGACCTCTACCTCGCTTCCGGGCGGGCTCCACTTGGCGGCGTTGTCGAGCAGGTTGGCGACGGCGCGATCGAGGCGGTGCGGGACTCCGTGCAAGAGGCAGGGCTCGAGCTCGGCCTCAAAGCGGCGGTCGGGTGCGTGGCGCCGCGCGCTCGCCACAGCATCGGCGACAAGCTCGTCGAAGCGCAGGTCCTCGGCGATCTCGTCGGGCTGCTCGTCACGGGCGAGGTCGACCAGGTTGGCGACCAGCGTCGAGAGCTCACCGAGCTGCGCGAGCACGTCGGCGAGCAGACGCCGCCGGTCGCCCGCCGGCATCCCGTTCGGCCGCGCCAGCGTCTCGATGTTCGTGCGCAGGCTGGTCAACGGCGTGCGTAGCTCGTGCGATGCGTCGGCGACGAGCTGGCGCTGCGATGCGACCGCCCCGTCGAGCTCGGCGAGCATCGAGTTGAAGCTGGTCGCTAGCCGGCCGATCTCGTCGTCGCGGTCGACCTCGATCCGGCTCTGCAGATCGCGGGTGCGGGCGACGTGCTCGGCCGCGTCGGTGAGCCTGGCCACGGGGGCGATCGCGGTCCGCGACACGGCACGGCCGAGGATCGCCGCGAGCGCGACGCCCCCGAGCGCGACGGCAATCAGGATGATCGCGAGGCGGCTGAGCGTCGAGTCGGTCTCCTCGAGCGAGCGCGCCACCTGCACCGCCTGTCCGCCCCCGATCGGCGCCGTGAGCACACGCAGGTGCGTCCCCTGCGCGTCGACGTCCTCGAAGAACGCGGGCCGCTCGCCCGACGCAACCTGCATCGCAGCGGCGGTGGCCGGGATCGGGCTCCCGTCCTGAGCCGGCCGGAACACCTGCCCACCGGCACCCACCACCTGGCCGACGCCCAGCGGGGCGCCCGGCGGCTGCTCGGGCAGCGCCAAAGCGACGCCATCGCGCTTGCGGTCGCCGTCACCCCGGCGTCGGTGGTGCTTTACGCGAGGAGCCGGCAAGAGCTCGATCGACTGCCCGGATGCGGCGGCGACGGCTGGCGGAGGCAGTGGCGCGGTCATCACGGTGGCCCCGCCGGCGAGCTCGCGCAGCGAGCTGTCGACCTGGTCGCGGAGCTGATCGCGGACGACGAAGAAGACGATCGCCGACGCGGCGACGATCGAGACCGCGACCGCGAGCGCCGAGACCAGCGCGAGTCGGCGGCGCAGGGTCATGCCGATCGCAGGGCGTAGCCGACGCCGCGCACGGTCTGGAGCACGCGCGGCTCGCCCCCGGCCTCGAGCTTGCGGCGCAGGTAGCCCACGTAGACCTCGAGCGAGTTCGACGAGCGCCCGAAGTCATAGCCCCAGACGCGTTCGAAGATCTGCGTCCGGGTGAGCACCTGACGCGGGTGCTCGAGGAACAGGCGCAGGAGCTCGAACTCGGTGCGCGTGAGCTCGAGCCTCCGGGCGCCGCGGCAGACCTCGTGCGTGAGCGTGTTCATCGACAGGTCGCCGTGACTGAGCAGCTCGGCGTCGGCCCCGTTGCCGCGCCGCAGCAGCGCCCGCAGCCGCGCCTGGAGCTCCTCGAGCGCGAACGGCTTGACTAGGTAGTCGTCGGCGCCGGCGTCGAGGCCCGCCACCCGGTCGGCGACCTCGTCGCGAGCCGTGAGCACGAGTACGGGCGTGCGGTCGCCGGAGGCGCGAAGCGTCCGGCACATCTCAAGGCCGTCCATGCCCGGCATCAGCACGTCGAGCACCAGCGCATCCGGCGCCGCCTCGCGCAGCTTCGCCAGCCCCTCGTCGCCGTCGCGGGCGAGCTCGACCTCGTAGCCGTCGAGGCGCAGTGCCCGCTCTAGCGAGTCGCGAACCGCAGGCTCGTCGTCGACGACGAGGATCCGCATGTGTGCGATTGTTCTCACTGCGGCTAAGAGGGACCTAAGAGGGGCATAGTGTGGCCGGGGTGAGCAGCGCCGATCGCATGTCGCTGGGGTGGTTCGTGCGGCGCGACGACCGCCCGGGGGTCGCGCTGGAGCGCCGCACGCGGCTGAGGTTGCTGCTCTTCATCCTCGGCGCCAACGCCATCGGCACCCTGATCGTCTTCGCGCTCGCCGCCTGGGCGTTCCCGCTGCCCCCGGTCGACGACGTCGGCACGGTCCGGCTCGTCAACCTGATCGTGATCGTCATCGAGGTTCCGATCGGCCTGCTCTTCGGGACGCGGAGGGTGCTGCGCCGCCTGAGCCCGGTGCGCGCCTGGCTCGAGTCCGACCGGCCCCCGACCGACGAGGAGCGGCGGATCCTGCTGCGGGCGCCGCTCACGATCGCCCAGGTCCAGGCGCTCGAGTGGCTGATCGCCGCGGTGGTCTTCGGGATCCTCAACGCGACGTTCTCATTGGAGCTCGGTCAGCGGGCGGCGATCACGATCGCGCTCGGCGGCGTCACGGCGGCAGCGGTCACCTACCTGGTCGCCGAGCGTTTGCTGCGGGCCGCCTCGGCCCGGGCGCTGGAGCTCAACCCGCTCGACCATCCGGTCGCGCCCGGGATCGGGACGCGGACGCTGGTCGCGTGGGCGGTGGGGACCGGCGTCCCGGGGCTCGGGGTAGTCCTCGTCGCGATCTCGACGCTCACCGAGGAAGACTTCGACGCCGACCAGCTCGCGGTGGCCGTGCTCGCGCTCGCGGGGGTGGCGCTGGTCTGCGGACTGATCGTCTCCCGCCTCACCGCCCGCGCCTTCTCCGATCCAGTGCTCTCGGTCCGCGACGCGATGGCAGCCGTCGAGCGCGGTGACCTCGATGCTCACGTGACGGTCTACGACGGCAGCGAGGTCGGGATGCTGCAGGCAGGCTTCAACGAGATGGCCGAGGGGCTGCGGGAGCGCGAGCGAATCCGCGACCTGTTCGGGCGCCAGGTGGGCGAGGAGGTGGCCGGGGTCGCGCTCGAGCAGGAGGTCGAGCTGGGCGGCGAGGCTCGGACGGTCGCGATCCTCTTCTGCGACGTGGTCGGCTCGACCTCGATCGCCGCCGACCGCGATCCGCACGAGGTGGTCGAGATGCTCAACCGCTTCTTCGCCGTGGTGGTCGAGGTCGTCCGCAAGCACGGTGGCTGGGTGAACAAGTTCGAGGGCGACGCGGCGCTGGCGGTGTTCGGGGCGCCGGTCGAGGTCGACGACCCCGCCGCGCGGGCGCTGGCCGCCGCGCGCGAGCTGTCCGAGCGCCTGCGCAGCGAACTCGACGACCTCGAGGCGGCGATCGGCGTCTCCTACGGCGAGGTGGTCGCGGGCAACGTCGGCGAGGAGCGCCGCTTCGAGTACACCGTGATCGGCGACCCGGTCAACGAGGCGGCGCGGCTGACCGAGCTCGCCAAGACCAAGCCCGGCATGGTCCTCGCCGCCTCATCCGCGATCGAAGCCGCCTCGGCGGCCGAGGGCGAGCGCTGGCAGCTCGGCGACGAGGTCGAGCTCCGCGGCCGCTCGCGCTCGACGCGGCTGGCTTCGCCGGTCGGCTAGTAGCGCCTAAGCGCTATCCGGCAGTCCGGCGGCTGTGAGGGCCGCGGCAGTTGTCGAGAAGCCCCGATAGCGAACGATCCTTCCGTCGCGCACGGTGAACACCCATGCCATCGGCATTCTGGTGTCGATCTCGCTTCCTCGACCGCGGAACACGCAACTGCCGATCACCACGACGTCATCTCCGTTGGTCATGGATGAATCCGCGACCGGATACATCTCGTGCCACAGCTCGCCTGCCTCGGCGAAGTAGGCCCGCACGCCGGCGTGCCCGTGAAATCCGCGCCCCTCAACCTCGGAGTGAGTCAGGGGCAGGTACTCGATCTCCGGATCGAAGAGGCGCAGCAATGCGTCGAGATCCCGGCGCGCCATCGCGGCGAGAGCCTCATGCACGATCGCTGCGTTCTCCTGCGACATGGCCGTTTCAAGACCTAGCTCGGCCGCTCGGGGACCTGCGGCTCGCCGAGGCCGTAGGTGTCGTAGGCGCCCCAGCGGCTGAAGGTCTTGTGCGTGGGTCCGTGGAAGTCGGAGGAGCCGGTGGCGACGAGGCCGAACTCCTCGCAGAGCTCGAGGCAGTGGCGGGTCTGCTCGGCGGTGTGGGGCGGGTAGAAGGTCTCGATCCCGTCGAGGCCGACGTCGCGGACCAGGCTCTCGACCAGGTCGCGGACCTGGGCCGGGTCCTTGACGTCCCAGTAGGGGTGGGCGATCACCGCTACGCCGCCAGCGTCGTGGATCAGCTCGACCGCCTGCTCGGCGGTCGGCCACTTGCGCGAGACGAAAGCCTTCGCGCCCGGGACCAGGTACTCCTCGAAGAACGGGCCCAGGTCGGGGCCCGCGCCCGCCGCCTTGGCGATGTGGGGCCGACCGATCGCGTCGGCGGCGCCGGCCTGGGCGACGGCGTCCTCGAAGCTCACCTCGACCCCGTGGGAGTTGAGCTTGGCGATGATCTCCTTGGCGCGGTCGACTCGCTCCTGCTGGGCGCGCTCGCAGGCGGGCTGGATCCGCTCGGTGTCGATCCAGTAGCCGCAGATGTGCAGGTCCTCGGAGTAGCGGTGCACGCAGGACATCTCCACCGCCGGCACGTTGGTGATCCCGACCTCGGCCGCGGTCGCGGTCGCGGCCTCGACGCCGGCGACCCCGTCGTGGTCGGTCAGCGCCATCACGCTGACGCCCGCAGCGGCGGCCGCGCGCGCCACGTCGGCGGGTTCGAGCTGCCCGTCAGATACCGTCGAGTGCGACTGAAGGTCGATCAAGGAGCCCGGGATAGTAGATGCGGATCTCAGCGAAAGCCGACTATGCGGTCCGCGCCGCGCTCGAGCTCGCCGCCAGTCCAGACGGCGAGCCCGTCAAGGGCGAGCGGCTCGCCGAGGCGCAGGACATCCCGCTGCAGTTCCTCGAGCACATCCTGCTCGAGCTCAAGCACGCGCGGCTGATCCAGGCGCGCCGCGGTGCCAAGGGCGGCTACTGGCTGGCGCGCAAGCCCGCCGAGATCACCGTCGCCGACGTGATCCGGGCCGTTGAGGGCCCGCTCGCCAACATCCACGAGAACGCCCCCGAGGACCTTCATTACGGTGGCCCGGCCGAGAAGCTGCGCGATGTCTGGGTGGCCGTGCGCGCCGGTCTGCGCTCGGTGCTCGAGAACGTCACCCTCGCCGACGTCGCCGAGAAGAACCTGCCCTGGCGAATCGACGCGATCCTCAACGATCCAGAGGCGTGGATGAAGCGCTGAGAAGCGCTGCTACCATCCCGCACCGCCTTTAGGACTAAACCGGTCCACAAAGGGAAGTTACGGACCGTGGGCCTCGTTATTTCCCTGCCTGCATGGATCCAGTCGTAGAAATCTTCGGTCTCGGCATCGACCCCGCGATCATCGTCTTCGGGTTCGGCATCGGCCTGCTCGTCGGCATGACCGGCATGGGCGGCGCCTCGCTGATGACGCCTCTCCTGATCCTCGCCTTCGGGATCACGCCGGTGACTGCGATCGGCACCGACATCTTCTACGCCGCCGTGACGAAGACCGTCGGCGGCTACAAGCACCTCAAGCTGGGCACGGTGCACCGGGCGATGGCGTTCTGGCTCGCGGTGGGCAGCGTGCCATCCGCGCTCGCCGGTGTCTGGGTGATCGAGCTGCTCCAGAGCAAGTACGGCGACGACCTCGACGCGGTCGTGCTCGGGATGCTCGGCGGCGCCCTGCTCGTCGTCGGCATCGCGACGTTGCTGCGCTCCCTGTTCCTGATCGGCGTCATCCAGGAGCGCTCGGCGCTGCACATGTATCGCCCGCACATCATCGCCGCGATCGTCACCGGAATCGTCACCGGGTTTGTGATCGGCCTTACTTCGGCCGGCAGCGGCACTCTGATCGCGATCGCGCTGATCGCGGTCTTCCGCCTCACGCCCCAGCGGGTCGTCGGCACCGACGTCTTTCATGCCGCGATCCTGCTCTGGGCCGCCGGCGTCGCGCACTGGATCGGCGGCAACGTCGACTTCCTGCTGGCCGGCACGATCCTGGTCGGCTCGATCCCCGGCGTGATCATCGGCTCGAACCTGGCAGTCAAGGCGCCGCAGACCTTCCTGCGCTACGCGCTCGCGGTCGTGCTCTGTGCCTCGGGGACCACGCTGATCATCAAGGAGGGCACCGCCGGGGTCGTGATTCCGGCGATCGCCGTCGCCAGCCTGATGATCGGCGTCCTGTTCGCCGCGCAAGCGATCACCCGCTCACGCGCGAAGAACGGCCGCGCGCCGGCGCCCACCGCGGCTTAACCACGCCAGCAGGCGTTTTCGGAAAGGCGCGGGCCGCGATCCGCTGGCATCCTGCACCCAGAATGCCGGTCGACGAGACCAACGCGCGCGAGATCGACGCTCCCGGACCCGGGCCTGACCTGGAGCGGCTTCGTGACGCCTACCTCGGGCTGCTCAAGCTCTCGCTCTGCGACCTCGCCGGCTCGAACACGCAGACGGCGTACCTGTCGTATGACAAGACGATCGTCTTCTCGCGCCCGCCCAGCGCCGAGGAGGTCCGGTTTCGCGCCGTCGGCAAGGACTGGCCCTTGCACGGACTGACGATGGTCGGGCTGACCCGCTTGGACGACCTGCAGGCGTGCGTGGAGTCGATCGTCGCCGACGGGATCGAGGGCGACCTGATCGAGGCGGGGGTGTGGCGCGGCGGAGCGTCGATGCTGATGCGGGCGACGCTCGACACCCTGGGCGAGCGCGAGCGCGTCGTCTGGCTGGCCGACTCGTTCGAGGGCTTTCCCGAGCCTGACCCCGGCCGCTTCCCCGACGACGGCGGGCTCGACCTCAGCCCGCACGACTTCCTCGCGGTCGGGGTCGAGGAGGTCGAGTCCTACTTCGCCCGCCTCGGGCTGACCGACGGGATCCGCTTCGTTCCCGGGTTCTTTGACCAGACGATGCCGCGGCTGCGCGGCCGGCGCTGGTCGCTCGTCCGTCTTGACGGCGACACCTACGAGTCGACCTGGGTCACGCTCGAGTCGCTCTACCCCGGCCTGGCCACCGGCGGCTATCTGATCGTCGACGACTACGGCTTCGTGCCCGCTTGCCGCCAGGCCGTCGACGACTACCGCGAGGCGCACGGCATCGGCGAGCCGCTGGAGGAGGTCGACTGGAACTGCGCGCGCTGGCGACGCGAGTCCGAGCCCGAGCCGATCCAGACCCAGCCACAGGATCCCGGCGTCGCCCCGGCGACCGAGCGCGCTCCCGAGCGCTCGGGCTCGGCGCGGGTGCCGACCGAGCGCGAGCTCGAGCTCGAGC
>DAIRGH010000144.1:0-5576 GCA_036794585.1 Solirubrobacterales bacterium
AGGCTCAACTACTCGGCGGCCTCGGCCGAGCCCCCCGAGGAGCCGCCCGGCACCCGGCTGCGATCCCACGGGTTGAGCACCGGGCCGTACGCCGAGTTCTCGTTCGACGAACCCATCGCGAACTCGTCCATGTTGGTCTTGCCCAGCACCCGCGCGCCGGCCTCGCCGAGCTTGCGCACGGCGGTGGCGGTGTAGGGCGGCCGGTAGCCCTCGAGGATCCGCGAGCCGGCGGTCGTCTGGATGCCCTCGGTGCAGAACAGGTCCTTGACGGCGATCGGCGCACCGCGCAGCGGCTCTCCCCCGGTCGCCCGTGCGCCGGGCGCGGCGCGCCAGAGGAAGGCGTTCAAGCTGTCTCCCTCGGCTGCCTTCGTGTAGGCATCGAAGTACTCGTCGGCCGAGAGCTCTCCGGCCTCGATCCCGCGCACCGCGGCGGCGACGGTGAGCTCGAGCAGGTCGCTCACCGCTACGCCTGCGGGGAGGGGACGCGGAAGGCGCCGTCGGCGGCGTCGGGCGCCTGCTCAAGGGCACGCTCTCGCGGCAGGCTCGCCTCGGGCTCGTCGGCGCGCAGCACGTTCTCGAGCGCGACCACATGCGACGTGGGCTCGACCTCGGAGAGGTCGAGCGCCGAGATGCGGTCGACGTGCTCGAGGATCCCGGAGAGCTCGACCGCCATCCGCTCCAACTCGTCGTCCGTCAGCTCGAGCCGCGCCAGGCGCGCGACGTGCACCACTTGCTCGCGGTCGATCACGGCGCTGATTCTAGGTCCGACGCCCAACCACTAGGATGCCGCCGCGATGACGGGGGAAGCCGCCGAGCGGTTCGTCGTTTTGAGCCTGCGGCTCCTCGCCGCCACCTTCGCGGTCGTCGGCCTGCTCTTCATAGTCGCCCCAGACGGGACGCTCGCGGCGCTCGACGACCTGGGCGAGTGGCTGCCGCTGGGTGAGTTCGCGGCCGCCCCCGAGACGGCGCAGCAGTTGTGGCTCGCCCTGGGCTTTGCCTACATGACCGTGATCGCCGGCATCTGCCTGCTCGCCTCGACCGACGTCGTCCGCTACCGCCCCCTGCTGCTGGTGCTCGCGGCCGGCAAGGCAGCGTCGTCGCTGACCGCGCTCGGCTTCTACCTCTTCGACACCGAGGTCTTCGCGTACCTGCTCAATTTCCTGGTCGACGGCTTCCTGGTCGGCGTCGCCCTGCTGCTCTGGTCGCTGGCCGGCCGTGTCGGCGATCCCGCGGCCGCGTTCTGAAGGCGCGCTCCGGGGCTCGGCGCCGCCGAGAGAAGGATTCTGCGTGCATTCGCCGAGGCGATGGCGCCCGGGGTCGACCCGCTGCCCCCAGCCGCCGGCGTTGAGGCTCGCGCCGGCGCCCTCGACGTCGTCGCCGCGATCAAGCCGCTGATCGACTCGATGCCGCGGCGAACAGCCCGGCAGCTGCGCCTGGCCCTGCGGGTCTTCGAGTGGATGCCTTTTCCGTGGCGGTTCTCGCGCTCCAGCCTCGAGGCCCGGCAGGACTTCCTGCGCTCGATCGAGGACTCCGGCTCACAGCTTCGGCGCGACATCGCGCTCTTCCTGAAGGTGATCTGCGGGCTCGCCTACGGCAACGACCCGCGGGTACAGGCCGCGGTCGGATTCGAGGCCCGCTGCGGAGTCGACGCCGACGCCGGTCCCGCGCCCGGCTTCGGCGGGCTGGGTGAGCTCGAGCCGAGCGGCGCCGAGGAGATCTGCGACGTCGTGATCGTCGGCTCGGGCGCCGGGGGCGCGGTCGCGGCGACGGTGCTGGCCGAGGCCGGGTTCGAGGTGGCGGTGCTCGAGGCCGGCCCGTATCTCGATCGCCACACCTACCCGGAGGAGCCGATCGCCGCGCTGACGACGCTCTACCGCGACGGCGGCATGACCGTGGCCAACGGCAGGCCCGCGATTCCGGTCCCGGTCGGTCGCGCCGTCGGCGGCACGACGGTGATCAACTCCGGGACCTGCTTTCGCACGCCAGAGCCGGTGCTGGCCGCGTGGGCCGGCGAGCACGGGATCGAGTGGGCGCGCGAGCTCGACGGCGAATTCGCCGAGGCCGAGGAGATGCTCGCTGTGCAGCCGGTCGACCCTGAGCGGATGGGTCGCAACGGACAGCTCCTGCGCGAAGGCGCCGAGGCGCTCGGGGTCAGCCACGGGCCGCTGCAGCGCAACGCCGGTCGCTGCGTGCAGTGCAGCTCGTGTCCCCACGGCTGCCGCCTGGACGCGAAGCGCGCGATGCACGTCAGCTATCTGCCCCGCGCGGTCGCCGCGGGTGCGCGGATCCGCGCCGGCGTCGAAGCGCGGCAAGTCGTCTTTCACCGCGGGCGGGCCGTCGCGGTGCGATGTCGCGCCGGCTCCGGGGCCAACGGCGATCGCGGCGGGCGATCGTTCACGGTTCACGCCCGCCAGGCGGTCGTCCTCGCCGGCGGCGCATTCGGTACCCCGGAGCTCCTGATGCGCTCGGGCTTTCGCTCACCCGGCGGCGAGCTGGGCCGCAACCTCCGCATTCACCCTGCCTGCTGGGTCGGCGCCCGCTTCGACGAGGAGGTTCGCGGCTGGGACGGGGTGATGCAGAGCTACGCCGTCGACGAGTGGGAGAACGAGGGGGTGCTGCTCGAGGCGACCTTCACCCCGCTTGCCTTCGGCGGCCAGTGGCTTCCCGGGGTCGGCGCCGAACACCAGCAGCGCCTGCTCGACTTCGGCAAGGTCGCCTCGACCGGCGTCCACCTGTCCGACAAGTCGAGCGGCCGCGTCGGCCTTGCGGGCGACGGCTCGCTGCGGATCGGCTACGCGCTTCGGCGCGACGACGCCGACCGCCTCGTGTTCGGAATCGCCCGCGCTGCCGAGTTGCTGTACGCGGCCGGCGCGCGCGAGGTCTATCCGCAGATCTCCGGCATCGGCGTCATCCCCCGCGAGCGGATCGCCGAGCTCGAGGCCTCTCCCCCGCGCCGGGGCGCGCTGCGGCTCGAGGCCTTTCACCCGATGGGAACCGCCCGCATGGACGCCGATCCGCGGCGGGGCGTCACCGGCACGGACGGCGCCGTGCACGGCGCCGAAGGTCTCTACGTCGCCGACGGCAGCCTGCTGCCGAGCTCGATCGGCGTCAATCCGATGATGACGATCATCGCCATGGCCGCCCGCGTCGGCAGGCAGCTCTCCGAACGGCTCGGTTGACGGTTTAGGCCGTGGGCCCTGCGGGCGGCGCTTCGGTGCCGCTCGACGGTGGCGGTGGTGGCGGTGGTGTCTGCGGTGGCGCCGGCGGCGCGGCCTGCGGCTGTTCCTGCATCAAGCGCCAGCCGCCGTAGGTAATCCCGGCCGCGGCGATCAAGCCGATGAACGCCCCGATCTGCCGCCCGACATCGGTTTCGACGTCCACGTCTTCCGAGACGCCGCCGCCGAATGCGTCGACGAGGTCCGGGGGGCTGATGAGGCGGAACAGCACCAGCAGCGTGGCCAACGCGCCAAGCGCGGCCACGACCATCCCCAACGAGCTCGGCAGTCCTCCGGCCGCGCCCGTCGCCTTCGCGATCGCGACTCCCAGCGCCGCGACGATCGCGATCAGCAGGAGGATGTCGATGAAACCGAACGACTGCCACGCCGAACGCGAGGTGCTCTCGCCTTCCTCCTCGGCGAGCGCCTCGAGCTCCTCACCGCTCACCTCGAAGGTGCTGGAGGCGCCTCCGATCGCGGCCTCAGCCGTTATCCCGTCGAGCTTGAACCACGCCAGGAACATCGCGGCAAGGAGCACGATCGCCGCAACGGCGGCAATCGTTGCTCCCGGACCCAATCCGTCTGCATTCATCGTCTGTCGCCTTTCGTTGCCGACTCAGGCCGTCGGCCCGCTCGGGGGCGGGGCGCCGGTGCCGCCCGGCGGCGGCGGGGCTGCCGGCGGGGGTGGAGGCGGTGGCGGCCCGTCGTCGCCGCCGACCCTGTCCTGGAGGCGATCCGCCTCGCCTCCGAACGTCGTGCCCTCCTCCTGCATCGAGCGCCAGCCACCGTAGGCAATCGCGGCGGCGGCGATGAGGCCGAGAAAGAGGCCGAACTTGCGGTCGACTCCGCCTTCGCCGATCGGATCGATCAGGCGGTAGACGACCAGCACGGTCGCGAGGAACCCGAGGCCCGTGGTGATCGCACTGGCGGCGACCGGCAGTGCGACCGTGCGCGCCATCGCCGTAGCCACAGCCATCCCGACGGCGACGATCGCGGTCAGGAACAGGATGATGTCGATGAAGCCAAAGGACTCCCAGGCGTTGAAGTTGACGCTGTCCTCGACGTCGGGGACGTCGAAGCCGAGATCCTGGGCCTCCTCGACCGCCTCACCGATCCCGAAATCGACACCGAACCACGGCAGGAACATGACGATCAGGAGCGCCACCCCGGCAACGCCCGCGATCAGCTCTCCTGTCCTCAGCCTGTCTGCGTCCATCTGGCTCTCCTCCCCGGGAGATCGAGGGAATGTCCGGCGCAGCCTATAGCCGGGATCGGCCGGACGTTATTTCCGCGCCCGCGCCTGAGCGGCCTGCAACGTATTCGCCAGCAGCATCGCGATCGTCATCGGCCCGACCCCGCCTGGCACAGGCGTGATCGCGCCTGCGACCTCGCTGACCGCGGCGAAGTCGACGTCGCCGGCCAGGCCGTCGTCGGTGCGGTTCGTGCCGACGTCGATCACAGTCGCGCCGGGTTTGACCATCTCGGCTGTGATCAGGCCCGGCGAGCCCACCGCGGCGACCAGGATGTCGGCGCGAGAGCAGACCGCGGCGAGGTCGCTGGTGCGGGAATGAGCGACCGTCACCGTCGCGTTCGCACCGAGCAGCAAGGCCGAAAGCGGTCGGCCGACGAGGATCGAGCGGCCGACGATCACCGCCTCGGCGCGCTCGATCTCGGTCCCTGCGTGGCGGATGAGCTCGACGACCCCGCGCGGGGTGCAGGGCACAAGCCCCGGGCGGCCCTGCGCCAGCAGCCCGGCGCTCTTCGCGGTCAGGCCGTCGACGTCCTTGGCGGGGTCGATCGCCTCGATCACCGCGTCCTGGTCGATCTGCTCGGGTAGCGGCAGCTGGACCAGGATTCCGTCGACGGTCTCGTCGCCGTTGAGCGAGTCGAGCAGCTCGAGCAACTCCTCCTGCGGGGTGTCGGGGCCCAGCTCCTCGTGGATCGAGCGCATCCCCACCTCCTCGGTCTGCCGGCGCTTGTTGGTGACGTAGACGTGCGACGCCGGGTCCTCGCCGACCAACACCGTCGCCAGCCCGGGCACGTCTCCGTCGTGCGCGGCGACGAACTGACTCACCCCCTCGGCGACGCGCTCGCGGACCCGCGCGGCGACGGCCTTGCCGTCGATCACCATGGCGCTCATGCCACCCGCTTCAGGGGCGCGTAGTCGGCCATCAGCTTGCGCTCGGTGCCGTCGGCGGCGAAGCGCACGACAACCACCGAACCCGCCTCGACCGCGGTCACCACGCCCTCCCCGAAGCTCGCGTGGACGACATCGTCGCCGACCGAGTAGGGCACCGGCGGCGGGGCCGGCTGCTTCGGCTCGGGCAGCTGCAGGCCGCCGCTCGGCCGCTCGCCGAAGCC
>DAIRGH010000055.1:0-18752 GCA_036794585.1 Solirubrobacterales bacterium
AGCGGCGCCGGCGCCGGCATCGCGGCGTCGCGAGCGGCGGCGTAGTGGGCGTCGAACCGCGCGTCGAGCTCCGGATCCAACGGCTGGCTCGGGATCACGGTCGGAGCCTGGCGCACCGTCGCCACGTCGTACGGGACCCAGACGTCGTCCTGACCGCCGGACGCGTCGGCATACGGGACCACCGTGTAGTGGCCACCGAACCGGCCGCCTTGAATCAATACCCACCGCGGACGCTCCGTCGCCGGGTCCGTCCATACGTCGACGACCTTGCCGATGGTCACCCCATAGACGTCGTCCACTCTCGATCCGATCCAGCTGAGCGCTTCCTCGAGTTCGGGATGCGCGAGCCACGGCCGCTCTCCGATCACTACCTCGTCCTCCGTGCCGAAGGCCTTGCTCGCCTGCCTAGGCATCCTGCGTCGGCGACGGCGAGCTATTTCAAGGAAATCTTACCGCCGCTCCGCACTCGAAACCAGGGATGCAACGACATTGCAGCCTCGGTAATTCGGCTAGGCCCGATCGCGGAGCCCGAAGGCCGAAGCGGAGGGGCGGCGCTGTTGAGCCGCCATTTATTGAGGCGCCTTATTGACCGATCGCGCGCAGCTGCGCGGGCCGCAGCAGCGCCACCAGGATGCCGTCGTCGATTGCCGCCAGGCCGCCCTTCTTCAGGTCGACCCGTGCCCCCGTGGCGAGCTCGATCGCCCGCGAGAAGTCGGGCTCGTGCCCGACCAGCAGGACGTCGCCACGGCCAGCCGTGAGCTCGTCGAGGTCGATGTCGCCGCCGCGCAGAGCTTCGCTCTCGGTGACCTCCACGCCGAGCGGCTCGCAGGCCAGGCGGGCGGTCTCGACTGCGCGGAGCTTCGGACTCGTAAGGCACTCGTCGATGTCGACCTTCAGCCTGGCGAGCGCGGCGCCGGCGGCGCGGGCCTGGCGCTCGCCCTTCTCGGTGAGCCGTCGCGAGGAGTCGTCGGGCGCGTCGTCTTCGGCGTCTCCGTGTCTCAGCAACCAGATCACGGCGGGATCGTCGCAGCTTGCGGGATCGGCCGGCTCGCGCGGCGGTTGGCGTCGGGGCCGGTTGCGATGATGGCTCGGTGAGCGCCCCCGCGGTTCACCTTCACGTGCACAGCGAGTACTCGCTGCTCGACGGCGCCTGCAAGATCGAGGCGATGGCCGCGCGCGCCGCCGACCTGGGAATGCCGGCACTCGGGCTCACCGACCACGGCGTGATGAACGGCGCGGTCGAGCACTACAAGGCGTGTCGCAAGCACCGAATCAAGCCGATCCTGGGGCTCGAGGCCTACCTGGTCGACGACCGCCGCGCCGAGGGCCGGGTCGAGCGCAACCACCTCACCCTGCTCGCGGCCGACGACAGGGGCTTTCGCAACCTGGTCGAGCTCACCTCGGCCGGCTTTCTGGAGGGCTTTCAGCGCGGCAAGGCGAGCGTCGATATGGAGCTGCTGGAGCGCCACGCCGAGGGCGTCATCGCGCTCACCGGATGCCTGCAGTCGCGCTTCTGCCGCCGGCTGGTCGAGGAGCGGCCCGCCGACGCGCGCGCACACGTCGACGACCTGATCCAGGTCTTCGGCGCCGACGACGTCTACTTCGAGATCCAGTCGAACGGCATCGCCGAGCAGGAGAAGGCCAACCAGGGCATCGTCGCGACGGCGCGCGAGCTCGGCCGGCCGCTGGTCGCCACCGCCGACGTGCACTACCTGCACCGCGAGGACTACTCGAATCACGCGGCGCTGCTCTGCGTGCAGACCAAGTCCACCCTCGAGCAGCCGAAGCTCACCTTCGACACCAACGAGTTCTTCTTAAAGAGCGGCGACGAGATGCGCGAGGCGTTCGCCGAGTGGCCGGGGTCGGTGGAGGCGACGCTCGAGATCGCCGAGCGCTGCCAGGTCGAGATCGAGCTCGGCAAGCTGCTGCTGCCGCGTTTTCCGACACCCGAAGGTGAGGAGCCCGCCGGGATGCTGCGCCGGTTGGCCGAGGAGGGCCTGCGGCGCCGCTACGGCGACCCGCCGCCGGCCGAGGCGCTCGAGCGGCTCGAGTTCGAGCTCGGCGTGATCGGCGAGATGGGCTTCGAGTCCTATTTCCTGATCGTGTGGGACTTCGTCAAGTACGCCAAGGACAACGGGATCGCGGTCGGGCCGGGGCGCGGCTCGGCGGCCGGGTCGATCGTCGCCTACTCGCTCAACATCACCGACCTCGACCCGCTCGCCAACGAGCTGCTGTTCGAGCGCTTCCTCAACCCGGCGCGCAAGTCGATGCCCGACATCGATATCGACTTCTCGGTCCGCGGCCGCGAGCGCGTGATCCGCTACGTCCAGGACAAGTACGGGCGCGAGTCGGTCGCGCAGATCATCACCTTCGGCAAGATGGCGCCGCGCGCCGCGACCCGCGACGCCGCCCGTGTGCTCGGCTTCGACTACGCCACCGGCGACCGCGCCGCGAAGCTGATCCCCGAGCCGATCATGGGCCGCAGCCCGAGCTTTGACGACTGCATGCGCCCGGGCGCCGACCTGCGCAGGGCATACGACGCCGACCCCGACGTGCGCAAGATCGTCGACGTCGCCCAGGGCCTCGAGGGGATCGTGCGCAACAACTCGATCCACGCCGCGGCGGTGGTGATCGCCGACCGGCCGCTGCACCAGATCGTCCCGCTGCAGCTCGCCGAGGACCGGGGCGCCCCCGCGGAGAAGGGGGAGAACGGCAAGCCGCAGCGCCAGTACAAGATCGTCACGCAGTACTCGATGGGCCCGATCGAGGAGATCGGCCTGCTGAAGATGGACTTCCTCGGGCTACGCAACCTCGACGTGATCGAGGACGCGGTCGAGATCATCCGCCGCTCGCGTGAGGCCGACGTCGACATCGAGGCGATCCCGATGGACGACGCCAAGACCTACGAGATGCTCGCCCGCGGCGACTCGATCGGCGTCTTTCAGCTCGAGTCCGAGGGCATGCGCGAGGCGCTCAAGAAGGTGCGGCCCACCGAGTTCGACGACATCGTCGCCCTGGTTTCGCTCTACCGCCCGGGCGCGATGCGCTACATCGACGATTACGCCGCCGGCAAGCGCGACCCGCGCTCGGTCACCTACCCCGATCAGCGCCTGCGCGGGATCACCGAGACCACCTACGGCTGCTGCATCTATCAGGAGCAGCTGATGGAGATCGCCAAGCAGATCGCCGGCTTTACCCCCGCCGAGGCCGACGATCTGCGCAAGGCGGTCGGCAAGAAGAAGCGCGACCTGATGGCGACCATGGAGGACAAGTTCCTCGACGGCGCCGCCGCCTCGAAGACCGAGCACCGAGTGGCCAAGGACCTCTGGTCGCTGATGACCGCGGCGGCCGACTACTCGTTCAACCGCAGCCACGCGGCCTGCTACGCGCTGATCGCCTACCGCACCGCCTACCTCAAGGCCAACTATCCGGCCGAGTACATGGCGGCGGTGATTTCGTCGGTGATGTCGACCAAGGACAAGGTGCCGTTCTTCGTCAACCGCTGCGAGGAGATGGAGATCGAGGTCCTGCCGCCCGACGTCAACTCCTCAGACCACGGCTTCGTCGTCGGCGGCAGCTCGATCCGCTTCGGCCTCGACGCGGTCAAGAACGTCGGCCACGCTGCGGTCGAGACGATCATCGCGGCGCGCGAAACCGGCGAGTTCGAGTCGATCTGGGACTTCTGCGAGCGCGTCGACGCGCGGGCGGTCAACAAGCGGGCGATCGAATGCCTGATCAAGTGCGGCGCCCTCGACTCGACCGGCGCCACCCGGCGGGGGATGCTGGAGGTCCTTGCGCACGCGCAGTCGGCCGGCCAGAAGTCGCAGGACGACACCCGACGCGGCCAGGGCTCGATCTTCGACCTCGACGACGGCGGCGAGCCCGGGACCGAGCGATCCGGCTTCTCCGCCCCAAGCCACCCGGTGATCGTGGCCGAGGAGTTCGATCAGCGCGAGCTCCTGCGGCTCGAAAAGGAGGTGCTCGGCACCTTCCTCTCGGCGCATCCGCTGAGCGAGGTGCGCGAGGCGCTGCGGGCGCGGGTCGAGCGGCCCCTGACGGCGGTGGCCGAGCTTCAGGACGGTTCCTGGGTGACGGTCGGCGGGATCGTCAGCGAGGCAAAGCGGGTGCGCACGCGCAGCGGCGGCTACGTGATGTTCGCGACCCTCGACGACCTCGAGGGCCGGCTGGAGCTGTTCGTGCGCGACGCCGCCGGCGAGGCGGCCGAGGTGATCGAGGTCGACCGCGTGATCGTCGTCCGCGGCCGGATCGATCACAAGGGCCGCGGCGAGATGAGCCTCGTGGTCCACGAGGCCGAGCAGTTCGAGCCGGGTGAGAACGAGCTGGCCGCGGCGCGCGCGAAGGCGAAGCTCGCGACCGGCCCGCTGGTGTTGCGAATCAACGCGGCCGAGTTCGGCGCCGGCCTGGTCGACGAGCTCAAGCGGCTGTTCGAGAGCTTTCCCGGCAAGAGCGAGGTCCAGCTCGAGATGACCACGCGCGACGGGGTCCGGCGGCTGCGCTTCGGCGACGAGTACCGAGTCGCGCCCTCGCCGGCGCTGCGGGCCGAGATCGATCAGCTCCTAGGACCCACCTCGATCGCGGCCTGAGCGGGCATCGCCGGCGTCGGGCTGCGTCATCGGTCGCTCGCGTGCATAGCACGCCACGCTCCCTGCTTCCTTGCCCGACTTGGCCCTGCCCGCTCAGTTCCTGACGCCGCTCACGCCTTAGACTTTGCGCGTGGCAACTGCGCAAAGAGCGGCAACCAAGCCCGGCGAGTGTCGGCGCTGTCGCACCTTCTGCGACAAGCTGATCGAGCCGCGCGGCTGCGTCGAGATGGGCTGCCGGTTCCTCTACAGCTACGAGGACCAGCTCACCGGCGGCAGCTACATGGGCTGCATGCGCAAGGTCTTCCGGGCCGAGATCGACCTCGACATGTTCAACCTCGCCGAAGCCAACGGGGGATTCGGCGGGATCAAGATGACCGGCGAGGCCCTGCCGCAGTGCCAGTTCACCGTCGAGCCCTGCTACGAGGGCGCCGGGCCCGCCTACGACTGCGTCAACCCCCGCTTCTTCGACTGCACCGACGACGGCCCCGAGGGCATCAGGGCCTTCGACGTCCGCAACGCGCTGCGCTAGCGGGTACGCCCCGTCGCCCGCGTCGCGCGGCCGTTTGTAGGGCTGGGTAGGGGAGGAGTCCGGTCGGACTCAGGCGCTGTCCTGGATTTCGCTCGGATACCGAGCAAGAAGCAGGACAGCGCTTGAATTTGCGTTCTCCGTTCCCTTACCCAGCCGAACAAGCGTTGGCGCTTCGCCTACGCCCTGAACCGGTAGCCGACGCCGCGCACGGTCTCGAACCGCGAGGCGCCGAGCTTGCGGCGCAGGTAGCCGATGTAGACGTCGACGACGTTCGAGCCGGGGTCATAGTCGTAGCCCCAGACGCCGGAGAGCAGCTGCTCGCGCGAGAGCACCTGGTTGGGGTGCTGAAGGAAGGTGCGCAGGAGCTCGAACTCGCGCGCGGAGAGCTCGACCGTGTCGCCGCCGATGCTCGCCCAGCGGGTACGCAGGTCGAGCGCGACCTCGCCGACGCGGAGCTGGGTCTCGTCGCTGGCAGCGACGGGATCGTCGCGCAGCCTGGCCTTCACCCGCGCGACCAGCTCCTCGAAATGAAACGGCTTCGGCAGGTAGTCGTCGGCTCCCGACTCCAGCCCTTCGACTCGCTCGCCGGGATCACCGCGCGCGGTGAGCACGATCACCGGCAGTCGCTGGCCGGACGCGCGGAGGTCGCGCAGCACCTCGAGGCCGTCCTTGCGGGGAAGGCCGAGGTCGAGGATCAGCAGGTCGAAGGAGTCATCGCGGGCGAGCTCGCTGGCGCTGACGCCGTCGTCGACGACGGTGATCGTGAAGCCGCTGGCCCGGAGCCCCTTCTCCAGGAACGCCGCGAGTCGCGGCTCGTCCTCGGCGACCAGGATCCGGCTCATACCGCGCCTCTCACGGGCTCGGTTCGACCGGCAGGACGATCGTGAAGGTCGAGCCCATTCCCGGCCGCGAGTCGAGCTCGACCTTGCCGCCGTGAGCCTCGGCGATCGCGCGCACGATCGAGAGGCCGAGTCCTGCGCCGTCGGCCTGGTGCCGGCCGGTGTCGCCTGAGCGCGCGTACCGAGCGAAGATCCGCTCGCCGTCGTCAGGGTCGACGCCCGGACCCTCGTCGCGGACCCAGAACCGGGCCTCGTCACCGACGAGCGAGCTGCCAAGCCAGATCGCGTCGCCCTCCCGGGTCGCGTGGACGGCGTTGTCGGCGAGGTTCATGACCGCCTGGGTCAGTCGATGCTGGTCGCCGTTCAGAATTCCGACGCCGGTTCCGTCGAGTCGCCAATCGCGTTCGCCGAGGCTGCGCGCCTTTGCGAACAGGTCGTGGGTGAACAGGTCGACGTCGATCGGGCGGATGCGCAGGAAGTCCGGCCGCGGCGCCTTGGTCAGCAGGAGCAGGTCGTCGACGTAGCGGCTCATCCGGTCGAGCTCGTCCTGGATCACCGCGATCGTCTCCACGCGCTCCGCCGGGGAGTCGCCCAGCGTCTCGAGGCTGCCCCGGATCACCGTGATCGGCGTGCGCAGCTCGTGGCTGACGTCGGTGAGGAAGTCCTTCTGGCCGGCGAACGCGGTCTCCAGGCGGTCGAGCATGTTGTTGAACGTGCGCCCGAGCTGGGCGATCTCGTCGCTGCCGCTGACCGGAATCCGGCCGGAGAGGTCGGTGTCGTTGATCGTCCGCGCGGTCCGCGAGAGCGCGTGCAGCGGCTCGACCGCCTTGCCCGCCGCGAGCCAGATGAACAGCGAGGCGAGCAGGAGCACCACGAGCGAGACGCCGATCGCGATCTGAACCGCGCTTTCGACCTGATCGCGCTCGGCCGCCGTCAGCGCCATCGCCACGAGCACGCCGTCCGGGTCTCCCGCGACCGGGATCGCCACGTACTGGGCCTCACCGACGTCGGTCGCGATCTCGCCGCTGCTCGGCTCGGTCACGTCGGCGAGGCCGGTGACCGCGTCGGCGAGCGACTCGTCTCCGGGATTTGCGATCTCGGCGCCCGCCGGCTCGCCGTCGACGAACGTGACCAGCGCGCCGTCGGTCGGGGGCGCGTTCTGGTCGAGGTAGACCGCCAGCAGCTGGCCCACGCTCGCGAACGGCTCACCGGACCCCGGTTGGCCGCTGTCGCGAAGCACCGGCAGCGCCTCGACCTCGTGGGTGAGCTGCTCCTCGACCTGCTCGCCGATCCGTGACAGGAGCACCTCGCGCAGCACGAACACCGAAGCTGCGGTCGAGACCACGAGCAGCGCGAGGAACGAGACGAGAACCCTCGTCCTCACCCCGCCTAGCAATGAGCTTCGGGGCGCGTCCCCGGCTGCGGCTTCGCGCGCTGCCGCGCGCTGCCGCGACTCAATCAACACGGGGCAAATGTAGCTCGGATCGGCCGATCCGCCCGCCAGTGGGGGTGCAGCCGGGCGTCGGCGCGCTCAGTCGACGGCGTCGCTCAGTCGCGCAAGCGTGTCGCCGTACTGCTCGCCGGCCGGGCCCTCGTCAGTCGGCTCGGCGGGAGGGGTGACGGGCGCGGCCTCGCCGGCGTCGCCGGTGCCGGCCACGCCGGCCGGCGGCGGGGCGAAGACGCCTTCGCCCGATCCGCCGCCGGCCGGACCCCCCTGCCCGTGACCGGATGCGCCATCCCTGCCGCCCTGGCTACCCTCGTCGGCCGGCTCACCGCCAGGAGGCCCCGGCGCAACGGGAGCGGGAACCTCGACGGCGAACAAGGCGTTGTCGCCGTTCGGGTTGATGAGCGTGACCACGATGACCCCCATGAGGACCGCGGTGAGTACAGCCTGCACGGCGATGAAGCGCGCGCGGCGGTTCACCGAAGCGGCCCCCCAATGGCGGAACCGTTATGCATCCGACCCACAGGGTTACCTATGGTCATGAGATGGCCATGAGAGCCCGATGAGATGAGAGCGATTCTCATCCGATCCTCACGCTCGTCTCACCGATCGTCCATACCCTGACCTTGTGCGATTCACGCAAGTTATGAAGAGCAAGCTCGCAGCCGGCCTGATCGTCGCGTTCGTCGCGGCCTTGATGGCTCCCGCATTTGCCGGAGCCCAGCAGGTCGATCCGACGACGGATCAGTATGGAAGCGAGCTGACGCAGATCAGCCAGCAGACCACGCCGCCCTCGGACACGGGCTTGGGAAGTCGCGTCGGTCCGCTGCCGTTCACCGGTTTCGACGTGATCGCGATGGCCGCGGTCGCGCTGGCGGTCACTGGCCTCGGCCTCGGCCTGCAGCGCGCCGTCTCACGCGAGTCCACCGACAACCCGGGCTGAGCTGACTCAGGCGCGCTTCGGCGCGCCCGATTCCCGTCGCCGTGCCGCCAGGCCGCGCTTGCGCAGCCGGCGGGCGAGTTCGACGTCTACGCGGGCCGGGGCACCGTCGGTGCCGCCGGTCTCGATCAGCGTCGGCAGCTCGTCGAAGCGCGGATCGGAAAGAAAGACCGCGAGCCCACGCTCGCCGATCTCGCCGGTGCCGAGGTTCGCGTGGCGGTCGCGGTTGCCGCCGAGCGGGATCTTCGAGTCGTTCAGGTGAAGGCAGCGCAGGCGGTCGAGCCCGATCAGGGCGTCGAAGTCGGCCAGCACCTCGTCGAGGCCCTCCGGGGTCCGGATCTCGAATCCCGAGGCGAGCAGATGGCAGCAGTCCAGGCAGATCCCGACCCGCTCGTCGCCGTCGAGCAGGTCGAGCAGGCGGGCCAGCTCGTCGAAGTCGCGTCCGAGCGGGCCGTCCATCCCCGCGGTGTTCTCGAGCAGGACCGGGCACGAATCGGTGGCCTGTAGCGCCTTGGCGATCGCCTTGGCGGCGCGCTTGATCGAGGCCGCCTGCGGCTCGCCCTTGCGGGCTCCGGCGTGCAGGACGACGCCAGACGCACCGATGCCGTCGCCAACTCGCAGCGCGTGGGTCAGCGAGGCGATCGACTTCTCCCGGATCTCGGGCTCCTTACTCGCGCAGTTGATCAGGTAGACGGCGTGGATCGTGGTCGCCGCGATCCGGCTGGCGCCGACAGCCTCGCGGAAGGCGGCGAAGTCGTCCTCGGTGTAGCGGGTCGGCCGCCACATCCGCGGGCTCTGGTTGAAGATCTGAATCGCCTCGCAGTCGCGTTCCATGCCACGCTCGACGGCCTTTGCAAGCCCGCCGGCTGTGGAAACATGCGCGCCGATCAGCAAGTGATGAACCAGACCCCGAGAGTTCGCTTCGCTCCGTCGCCGACCGGTGCCCTGCACATCGGCGGCGCGAGGACGGCACTGTACAACTGGCTCGTCGCGCGGGGATCGGGGGGGACGCTCGTTCTGCGGATCGAGGACACCGACCGCGAGCGCTCGACCCCCGAGAACGTCGAGCAGATCCTCGACGCCCTGCGCTGGCTGGAGCTCGACTGGGACGACGGGCCGCTGAGCCAGGCCGAGCGTGCCGGTCGTCACCGGGCGCGGATCGAGGAACTCCTCGAGTCCGGGCGCGCGTATCACGACACGGCGACCGCCGAGGAGGTGCGCGCCTGGAGGGAGGCGCACGACGGGGCCGGCTACCGCGGCGAGTCGCGGCCGGGGGAGGGGGCGGCGGTCAGGCTGCGGGTGCCCGACGAGGGCGAGACGGTCGTCGACGACCTGATCCGCGGCCCGGTGCGATTCGAGAACCGCCTCCAGGACGACCTGGTGATCGCGCGCGGGGACGGTACGCCGCTCTACAACTTCGCCGTCGCCGTCGACGACGCCGAGATGCAGATCAGCGAGGTGATCAGGGGCGACGACCACCTCTCGAACACGCCGAAGCAGCTGCTCGTGCTCGGTGCGCTCGGGGTCGAGCCACCTCGCTATGCGCACCTGCCGCTGCTGCACGGGCCCGACGGCAAGAAGCTCTCAAAGCGCCACGGCGCGGCGTCGGTGCAGGAGCTGCGCGAGCGCGGGTATCTGCCTGCAGCGGTCCGCAACTACCTCGCCCTGCTCGGCTGGGGCACCGGGGACGACACGACGATCCTCTCGACCCAGGAGCTGATCGAACGGTTTGAGATCGAGCGCGTCGGGCGCGCGTCGGCGATCTTCGACGAGCGCAAGCTGCGCTGGCTCAACGGGCGGTTCATGCGCGAGCTGGAGCTCGACGAGTATGTCGAGGTGGCCGCCGCCGAGCTCGAGCGCGAGGGTCACGCCGAGGCGGTGGCCGACCGCGAGCGCCTGCGCGAGGCCTGCGCGATCGCCCAGGAGAAGGCCCAGACGCTGACCGAGCTCTGGCCCCTGGTCCGGTTCCTGTTCGAGCCGCCGGTCGACGACCAGCGCGCATGGGCCAAGGTGATGGATGAGACGGCCACCGCGCGACTGGAGGCGGCGCTCGAGGTCTTGCGGGTGGTGGAGCCATTCGACGCACCCACGTTGGAGCGCGAGCTCGGCGCCCTGGTCGAGCGGCTGGGCGAAAAGCCAGGCCGTGTCTACCAGCCTCTGCGCGTCGCGATCACGGGAACGACCGTGTCGCCGGGGATCTTCGAGTCGCTTGCGGCGCTGGGCCGCGAGGCGGCGCTGAGCCGGGCCGAGAGCGCGATTTCACGCCTGCGTGCAGGCACCCGCGCCTGAGCACGGACCACGGCTAACAAAACCGGCCGTTGCTGCCGATCTAAGGGGTGGACCCGCGCAGGGACGCGGCGTAAGGGCGATCTAAGACCAATGAGCGAGCCACAAAGGGGATCTGCAGCTGACCGCCGAGCCGGGGCGGGTGGACGCCGGCTGGCGGCGGCATTCGACGCCGTCTCGAACCTTCCGGCGCTCTCGGAGGCCCGGCGCCGGCTGCTCGCGCTCTGCGAGCGCCAGGCCGCCTCGCCCGGAGAGCTCGCCGAGGCGGTCGAGGCCGACACCGCGCTCGCGATCACGGTCATGAGGGCCGCCAACAACGGCGACGGGCCCTCCGCGCGGATCGGCGGCGTGCCCGAGGCGATCGACGCGCTGCGCGTCGACGGCGTCCGCGCTCTCGCGGTCGGCCTCGAGACCTATGACTTCCTCGACCACCCCGGGATGTGGTCGAACCGCCACGAGCGCTTTCGCCGCCACGCGATCTCCGTTCGCGCGGCCGCCGAGCGGGTCGGCGAGATCGCCCGCCTGCCGCAGCGCGACGAGCTCGCGATCGCGGCGATGCTCCACGACGTCGGCAAGCTGGTGCTGATCGAGCTCTACGGGGAGGAGCAGCTCTCCGACAGTCGCGCCGAGCTGCCCGAGGAGCGGGTGCGCCGCGAGCGCCGCGAGCTCGGCATCGACCACGCGCTCGTCGGCGCGGTGCTGATTCGCCGCTGGGGCTTCAAGGGCACTGCCGCGACCGCGATCGAGCGCCACCACTCCACGGAGGCGGTGGGGCACGCCGCGGCGATCCGGCTCGCCGACCTGATCGTCCATCACACTGCCGGCGACCCTGTCTCCGCGGAGAGCATGCGCGAGGCGGCCGGGGCGCTCGAGATCGACGACCCGGCCCTCACGAGCCTGATCTTCGAGTTCCCGGGCGCCGGCGAAAAGCGCCGCCGCGCCAGCGAGCCGTGCCCGCTGTCGATGCGCGAGATCGACGCGCTGCGCGGCCTCGCCGAGGGCAAGGTCTACAAGCAGATCGCCCAGGAGCTCTCGCTCTCGGTCAGCACGGTGCGCACGCACCTGCACAACGTCTACCGCAAGATCGGCGCCGTCGATCGCGCCCAGGCGGTCCTGATCGCCACCGAACGCGGCTGGCTGTAGCTACTCGATCAGCGACTTGCGGAGGCCGATCGCGACGGCGTGGGCGCGGTCTCGGGCGTCAAGGCGCGAGAGCGCGGCCTTGGTGTGTGTGCGGACCGTCTCGGTGCTGCGCTCGAGCTGCTCGGCGACCTGCTCGGTCGAGTGTCCGTCGGCGATCAACTGCAGGATCTCGCGCTGACGGCGGGTGAGCCCGAGCCCGTTGGAACCGCTCGCCGCCGGATCGACATAGCGTTCGGCGTCGACGGCGGCGTCGACCGCGGCGGCCAGCGCCTCAGACGGCGAGCTCTTGGCCACATACGCCGTGGCACCGGCCTCGAGCGCGTCCGCGGCCGTCGCCTGCTCGGCCCACGAGCCGTGGGCGACGATCCCGAGGCCCGGGCGCGCCTTGCGCAGGGCCCTGATCGTCTTCATCCCGCTGAGCCCGTTGCGGGCACCGTTCGCGCCGCCCTTGAGCTCGACGATCGCAACGTCGAACTCGCCCAGCGAGGTCATCATCTCGAGCGCCGCACGCCCGTCGTCGGCCTCCTCAACCTCATAACGATCCGCGAGCAGCCGTCGCACTCCCAGGCGGATCGTTGGGTGGCCGTCGATTACAAGGCAGCGTCGTTCCTCGTTCATCCAAGCCCCGACAACCGAGATCGCGTGATCCCGGAGGACGCAATCATCACCGGCCCTCTGAAACCGGTCGGCGGCCACCGCGGCCGCCTCCGCGCATCCTAGCCGGGTCCGCGAGCGGCGTGAGCCCTCCTGCCGGTAGGAGCGAGGTTTTTTCGCAACCCATCCGGTAGAAAGCAACCGATGATCTCCGTCACCTCGAAGTCCCGGTACGCCGTGGTCGCGATGGCGGAGCTCGCGCGCTCCGGAGACCGGCCGGTGCCGATCGCCCAGGTGGCCGAACGCCGCGCGATGCCGGTCCAGTTTCTCGAGCAGCTGTTCTCGACCCTGCGCCGCGACGGGCTGCTGCAGAGCCAGCGTGGCGTCAAGGGCGGCTACACCCTCGCCCGCGCGCCGGAGGAGATCACGGTGCTCGAGGTGGTCCAGTCGCTCGACGGCAAGGTCGGCCAGGAGGCCGACGAGGCGGGGGGCATCTGGGGCGAGGGAGTGAACGCCCTGCGAGGCGTCTTCAGCTCGACCACGATCGCCGACATCGCCCGCCGCGAGGCCGACGCCACCGGCGCCGGGATGTACCACATCTGAAGCGGCGCAAGACGAGCGCGAAAGCGCGAAGCGGCGCGCCGATCGTGCCCGGCGTGTTAGATCCCCGGGCCCGTGGACGCAGAGCCCTCCGCGTTCGCCACGATCGTTCTCGCGGCGTCGCTCGTCGTGATCATGACCAGCCTCGGTCTCGGCCTCAGGGTCGACGACTTCAAGCGGGTGCTCGTCTACCCGAAGGGGATCGGGGTCGGGCTCGCAAACCTCGTCCTGATCTCGCCGGTGCTCGCCTTCGCGATCGCCGAGCTCTTCGACCTCCCGGCTGCGCTCGCCGTGGGGATCGTGCTCCTCGGCGCTTCGCCCGGAGGCGCGATGGCGAACATGCTCACTCACCTGGCGCGCGGCGACGTGGCCCTCTCGATCTCGATGACCGCGATCTCGAGCGTCTGCGCCGTGATCACGGTCCCGGTCTTCCTCACCCTCGCCGTCGACCGCTTCGGTGCCGGGCTGGACATCGACGTGGACATGCTTCCCATCGTCGGCCGCATCTTCGTGGTCACGCTGATCCCGCTCAGCATCGGCATGCTCCTGCGCGCGCGCCGGCCGGACTGGACGGAGCGCAACTACGACGGCTTCCGCCGCGCGGCGCTCATCTTCTTCGCAATCGCCGTGATCGTGACGGTCGTCGCCGAGCACGACAAGGTCCTCGACAGCTTCGGCGACGTCATCGCGGCGACCCTCGCGCTCAACGTGATCGCGATGACGCTCAGCTTCACGATCGCCAAGCTCGTGCGCCTCAACGACCGCCAGGCGACGGCGATCGCGATGGAGCTCGGCATCCACAACGCAGCCCTGGCGATCGCGGTCGCGGCGACTCTCACCACCGAGCTCGCGATCCCGGCCGCCGTCTACGCCTCGTTCATGTTCGTCACCGCCGGCCTGTTCGCGCGCGCGATTTACCGCCGCAACGCGGCCCAGCCGGCAGAGGCCACTTCGGTGCCCTAGGGGTTAGAGACCCCAGAAGTAGCGCGCCAGTCTGAGTGCGTCCCCGCGCTCGCAGTTCTTGGTCTCACCGCCGTCGGGGCCCGTGTCGCAGCGGTCGCGGTTCGGGCCGCCGTCGAGGAAGTCGAACTCGGAGCCGCCCTTGAGCTCGTCGTCGCCGGCGCCGCCGTAGAGCTTGTCCTGCCCCCGGCGGCCGCCCGACAACTTGTCGTCGCCGCCCTTGCCGTAGAGGCGGTCAGGCCCGTCCTTGCCGCCGCCGCCGTTCATCCTGTCGTTGGCTTCGGAGCCATAGAGCCTGTCGTTGCTGCCGCCGCCGTCCATCCGCTTCGGCGCAACTTTGGGGGTTTTGGTGCGGAGGAGGTCGTTGTGGGTGAAGCCGAACAGCGTGTCCGCGCCTCCCGCCTCGATCAGGTCGTCGTTGAAGCCGCCGTCGAGGATGTCGACGCCGTCGTCGACGATCTGGCCCTGGCTCTTGCCCCAGCCGTAGATGCGGTCGTCGCCGGCGCTGCCGAGCACTCGATCGTTGCCGGGACCGGGGAGGATCGTGTCGCTCTCCTCCTCGCCGAAGATCACGTCGTTGCCGTCGCCGCCGAGCAGCTTGTCGTTGCCGCGCCCGCCGCAGACGAGGTCGTCGCCGTCGCCGCCCTTGACGACGTCGTTGTCACGCCCGCCGTTGAGCCGGTCGTTGCCGCCGCGCCCGTCCATCTTGTCCTGGCCACGCAGCCCGGTGACGCTGTCCGTGCCGTCCGTGCCGTTCCAGTTGTTCGGGCCGTCGTCGAGCTTCTCGTCGACCTTCAGGCAGATCGGTGCCTCCTGGGCAACGGCAGGCGGGGCGAGGACGCAGCAGGCGACTGACGCAACTGCGACCGCGAGCCAGCGTGGGGAGCGGGCGGCGATGGCCGCAGGCTATTACCTTGCGCGGGATGGGCCCGCGCACAGAAGCCGGAAGCGTTGGGACCGGCGTCGCCAGCCAGGCGTCGAGCGTGGTCGGTGAGACGCCGCTGGTTCGCCTCGGCCGGATGACCGAGGCCGTCGGCGCCGAGGTCGTCGCCAAGCTCGAGTACCTCAACCCGGGCGGCTCGGTCAAGGACCGGATCGGGGTCGCGATGATCGACGCTGCCGAGCGCGACGGCCTGCTCGAGCCCGGCGGCCTGATCGTCGAGCCGACCAGCGGCAACACCGGGATCGCGCTGGCGATGGTCTGCGCCGCGCGCGGATACTCGCTGGTGCTGACGCTGCCGGAGGGGATGAGCCGCGAGCGCACGAAGCTCCTGCGCTCCTACGGCGCCGAGGTGATCGAGACGCCGTCGCTGGGCGGGATGGGGGAGGCGATCGCTCTCGCCGAGCGGATCGTCGCCGAGCGCGGCGCCTACATGCCGCAGCAGTTCTCCAACCCCGCCAACCCCGAGATCCACCGGCAGACGACCGCCGAGGAGATCTGGCTCGACCTCGACGGCGAGGTCGACGCGCTGGTCACGGGCGTCGGTACCGGCGGCACGATCACCGGCGTCGGCCAGGTGATGAAGGAGCGCCGTCCTGGCTTTCAGGTGATCGCGGTCGAGCCCGCCGGCTCGCCAGTGATCTCGGGCGGACTGCCGGGCCCGCACAAGATCCAGGGGATCGGCGCCGGGTTCGTGCCCGAGGTGCTCGACCGCGACGTGATCGACGAGGTGATCGCAGTCAGAGACGAGGACGCGCTGCACGCTGCCCACGCCGCCGCGCGGCGCGAGGGCCTGCTGATCGGGATCTCGGCCGGGGCGGCGTTTCACGCGGCGCTCGAGGTCGCCGCGCGCCCCGAGATGGCCGGCAAGCGGATCGTCACGATCGCCGCCGACGGGGGCGAGCGCTACATGTCGCTGCCGTTCTTCGAGCCGGAGTAGGCGACCGCCTACGCTTTCGACGATGCTCGGCCTCGGAACCCTGCGACGCGTCTCCCGCGAGATCACCCGCGATGTCGCCGCGGCACGCGATCGTGACCCGGCCGCGCGCGGCGTCGGCACCTTCGAGATCCTCTCCGGCTGGGCGGGCGTGCAGGCGCTGCTCGCTCACCGCGTCTCGCACGCCCTCTACGAGTCGGGGGTGCCGCTGGCACCGAGGACGATCGCGTTCGCCAGCCGCGCGGTGACGGGGATCGAGATCCATCCGGCGGCGGCGATCGGCGCGGACTTCTTCATCGACCACGGCGCGGGCGTGGTGATCGGCGAGACCGCGGAGATCGGCGATCGCGTCACCCTCTATCAGGGCGTCACCCTGGGCGGGACGGGCTTTGCGCGCGGCAAGCGCCACCCGACGGTCGAGGACGACGTCACGATCGGCTCCGGCGCCAAGCTGCTCGGGCCGGTGAACGTGGGCCACGGGGCCAAGGTCGGTGCCAACACCGTGGTGATCGAGGACGTGCCGCCGAACTCGACCGTGGTCGGCAACCCCGGGCATCCGGTGCGGGTCGAGGGGCGAAAGCCCGAGGGCCCCGACGCCGACTGGATTCACCTGCCCGACCCGATCGCCGACGCGATCAAGGCGCTGTCGGCTCGGCTTGCAGCGCTCGAGGAGCGTGTCGCAGGGCTCGACGGCCAGGCGGCGAAGGGCGAGCTCAAGGAGATGCGGCGCAAGAGCGGGCCGTCCTCGGCGGGCGGCTGAGCAGCGGGACCGCGCCGGCTCCGATCGCGGAGCCCGAAGGGCGAAGCGGAGGTGCGCCGCTGTTGAGGCGCCTGATTCGGGGACTATCCTCGGCCGGGTGAGCACCGAGACCCCAGCCGGGGCGCCGGTCGCGCCCGGCGCCGACGCGGTCGAGCGCCTGCTCGCCGAGCTCAACCCGGTGCAGCGCCAAGCGGTCACCCACGGTGAGGGGCCGTTGCTGGTGCTCGCCGGCGCCGGCTCGGGCAAGACCCGCGTGCTCACGCACCGGATCGCGTGGCTGCTCGCCACCGGCCGCGCCCGGCCGAGCGAGATCCTGGCGATCACCTTCACGAACAAGGCGGCGGGGGAGATGCGCGAGCGGGTCGCGAGCCTGGTCGGCGGGGTCTCGCGGGTGATGTGGGTGACCACCTTTCACTCCTCCTGCGCGCGGATCCTGCGCGCCGACGCTCAGCGGCTCGGCTACAAGCGCGCCTTCACGATCTACGACGAGCCCGACTCGGTGCGGATGGTCAAGCGCTGCCTGGAGGAGCTCGAACACGACCCCAAGCGCTATCCGCCGCGCGCGGTCAAGGCTGCGATCTCGGCCGCCAAGAACCAGCTCACAGACTCATCCGACTACGCCGACGCCGCCTCCTCGGGCTTCGAGGAGGTCGTCGCCGACGTCTACCGCCTGTACGAGCGGCGCATGGTCGAGGCCAGCGCGATGGACTTCGACGACCTGCTCGTGCGCACCGTCAACCTGCTCGAGCTGTTCGCCGACGTGCGAGAGAAGTACCAGCGGATCTTCCGCTGGGTGCTCGTCGACGAGTACCAGGACACCAACCACGCGCAGTACCGGCTACTCCACCTGCTCGCCTCCGAGCACCGCAATCTCACCTGCGTTGGTGACGATTTTCAGGCGGTCTATTCGTTCCGCGGAGCCGACATCCGCAACATCCTCGAGTTCGAGCGCGACTTCCCGGACGCCGAGATCGTGCTGCTCGAGCAGAACTACCGCTCGACGCAGACGGTGCTCGACGCCGCCAACGCGCTGATCGCCCACAACGAGAGCCAGAAGCCCAAGCACCTGTGGACGGCGGGGGAGACGGGCGATCAGATCGTCGTCGCCGAGCTCGACGACGAACACGCCGAGGCCCGCTACGTCGCCTCGGAGGTGAACCGGCTGGTCGAGGAGGGGACGCCGCGCGACCAGATCGCCGTCTTCTACCGGGTCAACGCCCAGAGCCGGGTGCTCGAGGACACGCTGGTGCGGTTCGAGATCCCCTACCAGGTGATCGGCGGCACCAAGTTCTACGAGCGGGCGGAGATCAAGGATGCGGTCGCCTACCTGCAGCTGCTGGCCAACCCGGCCGACGCGGTCTCTTTCCTGCGGATCGTCAATTCGCCGCGCCGCGGGATCGGCCAGCAGACCCAGGCGCGGATGCTCTCGCACTCGAACACGCTCGGAATCGACATCTGGAACGTGTTCTCCGACCCGCACGGGATTCCGGGGCTCGGCGCCGCGGCGCTCAAGGCCGTGAGCCGCTTCGCCTCGATCATGGAGTCGCTGCGCGAGCGCGCCGAGCGCGGCGGCTCGGTCGCCGAGCTGCTCGAGGCGGTGCTGGACGAGTCCGGCTACATCGAGGCGCTCAAGGCCGAGCGCACGGTCGAGGCGGAGGGCCGGATCGAGAACCTCGCCGAGCTGGTCGGCGTCGCCGGGGAGTTCGACACCAACCGCGAGCTCGAGGGCGCGTCGGATGTGACGCCGCTGGAGGAGTTTCTCGCCCAGATCTCGCTGGTCTCCGAGCAGGACGCGCTGAAGGAGGGCGAGAGCCTGGCGACCTTGATGACGCTTCACAACGCCAAGGGCCTGGAGTACGACGCCGTGTTCATGATCGGCTGCGAGGAGGGTGTGTTTCCGCACTCGCGCTCGGTCGAAGAGGGAAACCTCGAGGAGGAGCGCCGGCTCTGCTACGTCGGCGTCACCCGCGCCCGCGAGCGCCTCCAGATGACCTTCGCCCGGCGCCGCTCGCTGCACGGCAGCTCGAGCTGGAACCTGCCGTCGCGTTTTCTCGCCGAGCTCCCCGACGGGCTGCTCGAGCGCCACATCGCCACGACCCCGACCGGTTGGTCGCTCGGCGGCGACGATGCGCGGCGGCGGGCGACCGGCTTCGGCGAGCGGCCGAGCGGCGGCCTG
>DAIRGH010000056.1:0-18639 GCA_036794585.1 Solirubrobacterales bacterium
GGGTGCTCGACCGCCTGCTCGACGCGCCGCAGCAGCCGCAGCGGCGCCTTGAGCACGCCCAGCGCGTCGTTGGCGAGCAGCTCGGCGCCGGTGGGCTCGGGGCTCGCGATCCAGTCGTGGTCTGCCTCGGCCGGCTCTGGGACCGGCTGCATGTCGAAGAGCACGGTCGCGATGTCGACTCCCGAGACCCCGTCGACGAGCGCGTGGTGGGTCTTGGTGACCAAGGCGAAGCGCTTGCGCGAAAGCCCCTGGACCATCCACAGCTCCCACAGCGGCTTCGTGCGGTCGAGCTGCTGGGAGAAGACCCGCGCCGCCATGTTCTTGAGCTGCTCCTCCGAGCCCGGCTCCGGCAGCGCCGAGTGGCGGACGTGGTACTCGAGGTTGAAGTCGGGATCGTCGACCCAGAAGGGGCGGCCGGTCGGGACCGGGGGGTAGGCGAGCTTCTGGCGAAAGCGCGGCACGAGGTGAAGCCGCGACTGCACGTGTTCGATCAGGTCGTCGTAGCTGGGCGGCGGCCCCTCGAAGATGCAGATGCCGCCGACGTGCATGTGGCTCGACGAGCTCTCGTTGGTGAGAAACGAGACGTCCATCGCGCTCAGCCGGTCCATGTGACTCTGCGCCATTGCGCCTAACTTACCGCCAATGCGGGGTCTGACATGCGGGTTGCTGGCGCTGCTCGCGCTCGCCGGCTGCGGCGACGACGCCGAGGTCGACGAGGCCGCGACACGCGGCACGGGCACGTTCGATGCCGGCCGCGCCTTCGCCGACCTGAAGGCGCAGGTGAGGATCGGCCCTCGCGCCTCGGGGACCCCGGGCGCCCATCGCACGGCCGAGTTCATTGCAGACCGCCTGGCCGAGGCAGGGGCGACCGAGATCACGATTCAGCACCCGTGGGAGAACGTTCTCGGCACGCTCCCGGGCCAGGAGGAGGGGGTGCTGATCGTCGGGGCGCACTACGACACCAAGGACAAGATCCCGGGCTTTGACGGCGCCAACGACAACGCGTCGGGCGTCGCGGTGATGCTCGAGGTGGCGCGCTCTCTGCCACGCCCGCTCCCCGGCCCGTCGATCCAGTTCGTCGGCTTCGACGCCGAGGAGGCCCGAGGCGACCGCGACTTCGTCAGCGACGGCGCCCGGGGCAGCAAGCAGTTCGTCGAGTACGCCAAGGCCGGCGGCGAGCAGGGCGCACCGCCGCTGGAAGAGATCCGCGCGATGATCCTGTTCGACCTGGTCGGCGACTGCGACCTGACCATCCCGCGCGAGACGAGCTCCGACGCGGAGCTCTACGGGGCGTTTGCCGACGCCGCCCGCGAGCTCACCGGCGGCCCGGCGCCCTTCGAGGGCACCTTCGGCGGCGTCGTCGACGATCACACGGCGTTCGTCGGTGCCGGAGTCCCGTCTGTGGACATCATCGACTTCCAGTTCGGCCCCGGTCCCCCGCCCGGCGAGTACTGGCACACGACCGAGGACTCGCTCGACAAGGTTTGCCCCGAAAGCCTCAACGCGGTCGGCGAAGCCGCCCTGCGCGCGATCCCCCGCGTCCGCTGAAACCCGGCACGGCTACCCTTTAGGGGTGCCGTCCTCCGCCCCCAAGCGTGTGCTCCTGGCTGCTCCGCGTGGCTACTGCGCGGGCGTCGACCGCGCCGTCGAGACCGTTGAGAAGGCGCTCGACATGCACGGGCCGCCGGTCTACGTGCGCAAGGAGATCGTCCACAACAAGCACGTGGTCGAGCAGCTCGCCCAGCGCGGGGCGATCTTCGTCGAGCAGGAGACCGAGGTCCCCGAGGGCGAGCTGGTCGTCTTCTCCGCGCACGGGGTGGCGCCGAGCGTGCACGCCAACGCCGCCGCCCGCAACCTGCGCACCATCGACGCCACCTGCCCGCTGGTGACGAAGGTCCACGTCGAGGCGCGCAAGTTCGCCGAGCAGGGCTACACGATCATCCTCATCGGCCACGAGGGGCACGAGGAGGTCGAGGGGACCACCGGCGAGGCGCCGGAGAACATCGTCCTGGTCGAGACGATCGCCGACGTCGACGCGCTCGAGCTCGACGACCCCGACCATGTCGCCTTCATCACCCAGACCACGCTCTCGGTCGACGAGACCGACGAGATCATCGCCCGGCTGCGCGAGCGCTTCCCGAACATCAAAAGCCCGAAGTCCGACGACATCTGTTACGCGACCACCAACCGCCAGATCGCCGTCAAGCAGCTGGCGCGCCAGTGCGAGCTGGTGCTGGTGATCGGCTCGACCAACTCCTCGAATTCCAATCGCCTCGTCGAGGTCGCGCGCGAGCACGGCGCCGCCTCGCACCTGATCGACAACGCGCGGCAGGTGCGCGACGAATGGCTCGAGAGCGTCGAGACCGTCGGGATCACCTCCGGCGCGAGCGCGCCCGAGGAGCTCGTCACCGAGCTGGTCGAGTACTTCAGCGAGCGTGGCGCGAGCGAGGTCTCCGAGCTGCGCGCGGTGGACGAGGACGTCCGCTTCATGCTGCCGAAGAAGATCCGCGTCGAGCTCGCCGCACGCGCCTGAGCCAACTGCCCCTAAAGGGGGTCTGACCCCGTTTAGGTTGCCGCTACGGTGAGCGCATGCACGCACCCGGGCATGCGCACGGACATCGCGAGGGCAGCACCCGTGCCCTTCGCCTGACCCTCGCGCTTACCGCGACCTACACGGTCGTGGAAGTCGTCGGCGGGATCCTGACCGGCAGCCTCGCGTTGCTCGCCGACGCCGCGCACATGCTCTCCGACAACCTCTCGCTCGCGGTCGCGCTGTTCGCAGCTTGGCTTGCAGGCCGGCCGGCGGGCCCGAGCCGCACCTTCGGCTTTCGCCGTGCCGAGATCCTCGCCGCACTGTTCAACGGCGTCACCCTGGTGGCGATCTCGATCTGGATCTTCATCGAGGCGGCCGACCGGTTCGGCGACCCGCCGGACGTCGACGCCGGTCCGATGCTCGCGATCGCCGCCGCCGGGTTGGCCGTCAACGCCGCCTCGGCGGCGATCCTGAGCCGCCACTCGCGCGAGAGCCTCAACGTCTCGGCGGCGCTTCGCCACGTGCTCGCCGACCTGCTCGGCTCGGTCGGCGTGATCGTCGCGGCGGCGCTGATCCTGATCGCCGGCTGGGAGTACGCCGACCCGGTCGTCGGCGTGCTGATCGGCCTGCTGGTGCTGGCGAGCTCGTGGGGGATCCTGCGCGACTCGACCCAGATCCTGCTCGAGGGCTCGCCGGCGGGAATCGACGTCGAGCAGGTCGGCCGGGCGATGGCGGCGACGCCGGGGATCAGCGAGGTCCACGACCTGCACGTGTGGACGATCACCTCCGGCTTTCCGGCGCTCGCCGCGCACGTGCTGGTCGCCCGCGACGCCGACTGCCACGCCGCCCGAAGGCAGCTCGAGGCGATGCTGCACGAGCGCTTCGGCCTCGATCACACCACGCTTCAGGTCGACCACGTCGGTGGCGACCTGCTTCAGATCGAGGGGGCGGACTGATGGCGAGCCTCAGCCGCGACGGCTACGAGATCTCAGACGACCGGGCGCGCCTCGACGTCTGGGCGGTCTGGCGCTTTCTCTCCAAGTCCTACTGGTCGCCGGGAGTGCCGAGGGAGGTGGTCGAGCGCGCGATCGCGGGCTCGATCTGCTTCGGCCTCTACGCGCCCGGCGGCTCACAGGCCGGCTTCGGGCGGGCGGTCACCGACGGGATCACGTTCGCCTGGATCGCCGACATCTTCGTGCTCGAGCGGCATCGCGGTCGCGGCCTCGGCGTCTGGCTGGTCGAGTCGATGCTCGAGCATCCCGGGCTGCGCGACGTGCGAACGATCCTGCTCGCAACCGCCGACGCCCACGATCTCTACGAGCGCTTCGGCTTTCAGCCCTTTGACCAGCCCGAGCGCTGGCTGCGGCGATGGCGCCGCCCGGAGTGGCTCAGCGGGGAGCCGCCGAGAAGCTGAGCGAGTAGACCTCGAGCTCGGGGTCCGCGGTGAGCTCGAGCGCGTGGCGCTCGTGGCGCTCGTGGGTGGCGAGGTCGTACAGGCCGCCGGCGTCGACCTCGATCCGGCGCGGTTCGGCGCCGTCGAGGCCTACCGACAGCGTCCCGCGTCCCGCGACCGAGGCGTGCGCCCCGCCGGCCTCGTAATCCAGCGCGATCCGGTCGGCGCCGGGAGCGGCTCGCCATGGCTCCGTCGCTGAGCCGCCGGGAAACAGCTCCTGCGTCGGAGGGACGACCAGTGCACCCGGCGCGTCGCTGGGGCGAAGCGGCGGGAGCGGCGGCGGGGGCTCGAACGCCGGGTCGAGAGCGCGCAGCTCGTCGACGATCGCCGCCTCGGTCGGCTGGTACTCGCCCTCGCCGAAGTGAAACCACCGCAGCGCACCGCCCTGGCCCCACAGAAACAGCGAAGGCCAGCCCTTGCATCCGTAGTCGTGCCAGACGTGGTAACGCGAGTCGTCGGCGACTGGATGTGCGACGTCCAGCCGCTCGAGCGCGGGGCCGAGTGCGTCGCGCTCCGACGTGAACGAGAACCTCGGTGAGTGGATGCCGAGCGTGGTCAGGCCGTCGTCGCGGTAGCGCCGGTCCCAGGCGATCGCGTAGGGAAGCGCGCGCAGGCTGTTGAGCTGGGCGAAGTCGAAGAAGTGGACCAGCACCGGCCCCGCCGCGGTCAGCTCGGCGATCTTCGGCGCGCGCTCGGCGCCCAGCCAGCGCAGCCGGCCGGGCAGCTCGGGCGCGGCGATGTTCGGGCGCTCCGGGCGCAAGGGCCGGGATCGTAGACAGGCCCACCCCGATCGTTATGCTGGCCATCCGGTCGATCGAGCAGCGAAAGGGGCACACCAGTGAGAAACAGCGTTTGGGAGCGGATCAATGCAAGCCGCCGGCGGTGGGACGTCCTCCAGCACCCCTTCTATCGCCGCTGGTCGGCGGGCGAGCTGACCGGCGAGGAGCTGGCCGCTTATTCCGGCCAGTACCGCCACGCCGTGGTCGCGATCGCCGAGCTCAGCGCCGCCGCCGCCGCGGCCCTACCCGACCGCCCCGAGCTCGAGCGCCACGCTGCCGAGGAGCGCGCCCACGTCTCGCTGTGGGACGGGTTCGTCGAGGAGGCCGGCGGCGATCGCGGCGCCGCGGCGACCGGCGAGACGAGCACCTGCGTCGACGCGTGGACCGGCCCCGGCGAGCCGCTCGAGCTGCTCGCCCGCCTATACGCGGTCGAGAGCAGCCAGCCGGCGATCTCGGAGACCAAGCGCAACGGCCTGCTCGGAAGCTACGGCTTTGCCGACGGCCCCGGAACCGCCTACTTCCGCGTTCACTCGAGCCGCGACATCGAGCATGCCGCCGAGGTTCGTGAGCTCGTCAGCGAGCTGGCCGGCGAAGCCGATGAGGACGCGGTCGTCGCCGCCGCCGAGGCGGCCTTTCGCGCCAACTGGCGCCTGCTCGACGGAGCGAACTAGGCGCTGGTGTCGCGCGGCGACCGCGTGCTGGGGATTCTCCTCGGGCTCGCGCTCGGGCTCGCAATCGTCGCGATCTTCGTCTTCGTGTTCAGCGAAGACACCGTCGACGCGCCGTCGATCGACAACGGCAGCGCGCCGACGGAAGCCCCCGCGGAGCCCTAAGCGCCGGCGATCGCGCCGACCAGATCGGGGTTGAACGCCTCGGTGCCGTTGACGAGCTGCACCCCGCCGAACGAGCTGTGGGACTGCATGTAGGTGAGTTCGGAGCGCAGGTCGCCGACACCGTTGGAGCCGGGGAGCGGCAGCACCGCCAGGGTGCTCAGCGTGCCGATCGCCTGGCCGGTGGCGCTCATGAACCCGCTACCGGAGTCGCCCGGTACTCCCGGCGTTGCCGTGTACACGGTGCGGCTCCAGCCGTTGCCCGCACCCTGGATCACGCGGCCCTCCTTCGGGCTGAGCTGGCTGATGCCGCCGCGCAGCGAGGAGTTGCCGTAGGTGTAGACGGTGTCGCCGAGCATCGCCGACGACGGTCCGAGTCCGGTCGGGCCTCCGAAGCCCGGCACCGACGGGTTGACGTTGGCGACGTCGGCCGGGGCGATCCTGACCAGAGCGAAATCGTTGTACGCGCAGGCGTTGGCGTTCGTCTCGCCGTCTGCCTGCATCTCGATCCACGAGTTGTAGACCAGCGTTCCCGGCTGGCTGGCGCCGTCGATCTCGACCGGCGTGCCGATCGGCAGCGAACCGCTGTCGCAGCCGTTGGTCTCGGTCGCCCCGCCCGTGCCCGAGCAGTGCGCGGCCTGGCCGATGTAGGTCCCGGCGCCGTCCTGAAAGATGAAGTTGGACGTGCACTGAGCGCCGTCGGTGAAGGTCATGTTTCCGGGTGTGATCGTCGCCGAGTCGGCGGGCGCCCACGCCGCAGCCGAGCCGGGTGCGAGCGCGACGATGGCGGTCACGGCGGCGGCCAGCAGGCCGCCTCTGAACCTACGCTTCATTCAATTCCCCTGTTCCCTTGGTTTGCGGGTCCCGCGGCGGAACATACCCACTTTCGCCGCTGCTTTCGCCGGTAGCGCTGATCTCGGCTTGAGCCGTTGTCCGTAAGATCGCGCGCGATGCTCGCCGGTTCGAGACTTCGCCGAGCGGCGCTCCTGGCGCTCGCGGCGCTCGCAGTCCACGAGGCGCGCTACCTGCTCGCCTACGGCGCGCACGCCGACGGAGCCGAGACCGCGGCCGGCCACTCCTACCTGCAGCTGCTCGCGCCACTCCTGGCGGCGGTCGCAGCTGCCGCGATCGCGGTCACCGTGCTGGCCCCGCTTGTCCACCGCCGCCTTCCCCGCCTTGCCGACCCTGCCGCGGCAACCGAGCGCGCCGCGGGCTACGCCGCCACGCTGCTGACGGTCTTCGTCGGGCAGGAGCTCCTGGAAGGTGCAATCGCCGGCCACGACCTGTTCGCCGGGGTCACGGGCCCGGGCGGCTGGCTGGCGCTGCCGCTCGCGATCGCCTTCGGGGCGCTGATCGAGTCGGCCGGACACTGGCTGGAGCGGGCCGAGCTGCGGCTCGCGACCGCATTTGCGCCCAAGCGCCCCCGGGCACCGGCGCGTTCCGCGCCGCCCGCCGCTCCGTGGCTCGCCCCGCTCTGCTCGCAACCGCTTGCCTTTGGCCTCTCTCGCAGGCCGCCTCCGCTTCCCGCCGTCTGAAGCTGGAATTTCGACGGACCGGCCAGGGCGCCGGTCGAAGGGAGCGTGAAAATGCAGAATCGAAGCCTCGGCCTGGTGGTCGCGGTGGTCGCGGTGGTCGCGGCGGTCGCGCTGTTCGTCGTCCTGCGCGACGAGGACGAGGGCGACACCGAGACGACCCAGACGACCGCACAGACCACGACGACCACGGACGAGCAGACGACGACCGAGGAACGGACGACGACGACCGAGAAGCCCGAGGTGGCGACGATCGTGGTCAAGGACGGCCAGCCCGTCGGCGGCGTCCAGGAGCTGAGCTTCGCCCAAGGTGAGGACATCCGCGTCGTGGTCGAGTCGGACATCGACGAGGAGGTCCACCTGCACGGCTACGACGTGTCCAAGGACGTCAAGGCCGGGGGCAAGGTCGAGTTCGAGGTGCCGGCGACCATCCCCGGTGTCTTCGAGCTCGAGCTTGAGGAGTCGGTCGTGCCCATTGCCGAAATCTCGGTCGGATAGATGATTTCGATCGCGCCCCTCGAGATCGTCGGCCACGCGCTCGCCGGCCGCAGGGACCTTCCGATCCCGGAGTGGCTGTTCGCGTGGGGGGCGTCGCTGGTCCTGATCGTCTCCTTCGTCGCCCTGACACTGGCCTGGCATACGACGCGCTTTGAGGAGGACAGGTGGCGGCCGGCTCCGGGGTGGTTGTCGCGCCTTCTCGTCAACCCTGTGACCGAGGCGTTCGCCGGCGCGTTCGGCGTGTTCCTGCTGGGCGTTGTGATCTACTCCGGGCTCGAAGGGACCGAGGCGCCGGATCGCAACTTCTCGGTCACCTTCGTCTTCTACACCGTCTGGATCGCCGTCCCGATCCTGAGCGTGCTGTTCGGCGACTTCTTTCGCGCGTTCAACCCTTGGCGCGCGGTCGCCCGGGTTGTGAGCAGGATGTTCTCGCTCGTCGCGGGACAGTCGGCGCCGCCGCCGCTGCGCTACCCGGAGTGGCTCGGGCGCTGGCCGGCGGTGATCGGCGTGCTCGCGTTCGGCTGGCTGGAGCTGGTGTACGCGGCGAGCGGCTTTCAGGTCGTCCCCGGGCTCACACCGCACACGGTCGCCCTCGCCGCCCTGATCTACACCGCGTACACGTTCGTCGGCATGACCCTGTTCGGCAGCGAGCGCTGGCTCGACCGCGGCGAGTCGTTCTCGGTCTACTTCGGCATGTTCGCGAGCCTCGCCGCGATCGAGGTTCGCGACGGCAGGCTGGGGGTGCGGCGGATGCTCTCGGCGGCGACCCGCTGGGTCAGCGCCCCCGGGTCGATCGCATTGATCCTGGTCGCGATCGCGATCACGACCTTCGACGGCGCGTCAGAACGGGTCCTTTCGAACCCCATCGAGACGGTCAACGGCTGGGTGGTCGACCTGGGGCTCGGCCCGGTGGGCGCGCTGCGACTCAGCTACACGATCTTCTTCGGGCTCGCGATCGGCTTCGTCTTCTCGCTGTACTGGGCCGGGATCTACGGCATGCACACCGTTCGCGGCGGGCAGAGCACCCGCCGCCTCGGCGAGCTGTTCGCGCACGCGTTCATCCCCATCGCGCTCGCCTACCTCGTCGCCCACTACATCGGGGTCCTGCTCGACATCGAGCAGGCGCAGTTCGGTTACCTGCTCTCCGACCCTCTCGGCGACGGATCGGACCTGTTCGGCACGGCCGGAAGCGGGATCGACTACGCGCCGCTGGGCGCCGAGGGCATCTGGTACGTGCAGGTGGCGGCGCTCGTCGTCGGCCACGTCACCGCGCTCGTGCTCGGCCACGACCGAGCCCTCAAGGTGTACGGCGACTCTCGCCTGGCGGCCCGCTCGCAGTACTGGATGCTGGCGCTGATGGTCGGCTTCACCTCGCTCGGCCTCTACCTGCTCTCGCAGTCCAACCAGTGACCCGCGGCGGCGCTACGCTGAGCCCATGTGCGTGCAATGCGCGGCCACGGCGGCGGTGGCGGTCGGAACGGCGTCGGGAATCAGGGCCTGGTTGCGAGCGCGGGCGGGCGCATGGCTGACGCCGGCCCGGATGCGGGCTGCGACGATCGGACTGATGACGGCGGCCGTGCTGGCCGCCGGCGTGGGCATCGGCGGCACTGGCTAGAGGCGCCGCTCAATGCGCATGCGCCGGCTCGACCGCTAGCTGGTCGGGGGCGACGCCACGGGCCAGCAGCGCCGCGAGCACGGTGGTGATCGGCACCGCGGCGACCAGGCCGATCGAACCCACCAGCGTGCCGACGATCTCCTGGGCGACCAACTCCAGGTTCACGGCGTCGACCAGGCCGAGCTGACCCGAGCCAAGGATCAGCAACACCGGGAGAGAGGTGCCGACATAGGCGAGCACGAGGGTGTTGACGGTCGCCGAGACGTGATCGCGACCGACTTCGATCGCCCCCCGGTAGAGCTGCCGGAAGCCGAGCGCGGGATTCGCCTGGCGCAGCGCGATCACCGTCGACGACTGGCTGACGGTGACGTCGTCGAGCACCCCGAGCGCCCCGATCACCATCCCCGCCAGCACCAGCCCCTCGAACGACACCTCGGCGCCGCCGAGCTGGAGCAGGACGGACTCCTCCGAGGCGAGGCCCGTCAGGTTGGTGAACTCGACGAACGCAAGCCCCAGCGACGCAACCAGGATCAAGCTCAATGTCGTTCCCAGCATCGCCGCGAGGCTCTTCGGCCCGAGCCCGTGGGCGAGCGAGATCGTCAGCAGCATGACAGCCATTGACCCGACTACCGCCACCGCCAGCGGCGAGCTGCCGTCGAGGATCGCGGGCACTATGAACAAGGCGACCACAGCCAGACTGGCGGCGAGTCCCAGCAGCGAGAGCGCCCCGCGCGCGCGTCCGAGCGCGATCACCAGCACCGCGAAGATCAGCGCCAGCAACAGCATCGGGCGGCGCCGCTCGAAGTCGGTGAACGTGTAGGTCGGGCCGCCCTGCAGCGGGTCGGGGTCGGCGCCGGGCGGCGGCGCCTGGCGCGAGAGCCGGATCGTGTCTCCCGGCTCTAGGTCCGGGGCGAGGGCGCTGCCGCCGAGCGCGAGCTGCACGGCGGCCCCCTCGTCGGCGCCCGTCTCGAGCTCGGCCGCGGCGTCGACGCACGTCCCGGTCTGGGGCGGGGGACAGGCCGAGTGGGTGACCGCGGTGACCTCCGCCCGCTCGGTCGACATCGTCAGACCCTCGCTCAGCACCTGTTTCGGGTCGTCCGGCCAGAGAATCGCGATGCCGACCGCGGTGGCGATCGCGACGAGCGCCAGAGCCGCCTTGAACGGACGCATGGCGTCGCCAGGCGTGCTTCGCCGCGGTGTCGGCACCAACGCAGGATAGGTAGCAGCGAGGCGGCAAAGGCCGGGATCTCGACGCTGGGGCTAGTCGCCGGTGAGCGCGCTCGCGATTTGCTCCGCGTCGTGGCGGAGCATCTCCTCGTAGCTCGATGTCGAGCCGAGCGACTCGATGATCAGCTCCTCGTTGATCGCGACGCCCGCCTCGTCGGCGACCAGCCGCAGGGCCTCGGGATCGTCCTCCTCCTGGGCGAAGACCGCCGGCACGTCGTGCTCGGCGATCGCGTTGATCACCTCGTCGAGCGCCGCCGCGCTGGCCTCGGCTTCCGGTCCGGAGCTCGGAAACGCCGTCGCCACGACCTCGAAGCCGTAGCGGTCGGCGAGGTAGCCGAGCGACTCGTGCGAGGTGACGAGCTCGCGGTCGTCCTCGGGCACCCGGTCGAGGACGCCGCGCAGCTCGTGGTCGAGCGAGCGCAGTTCGCCCGCGTAGGCATCGGCGCGGCGGCGAAAGTCGTCGGCGTGCTCGGGGTCGATCTCGGCCAGGGCGTCGGCGAGCGAGGGGAGCGCGCCGGCGACCCGGGTCGGATCCATCCACACGTGGGGGTCGTGCGCCCCCTGCTCCTCCTCGTGCTCGTCCTCCGCGTGCTCATGGATCGCGCCGCCCTCCTCGAAGGGGAGCAGTTCGCCAACGTGGTCGGCCAGGTCCCAGCGCGGTTTGTCGACCTGGTCGAGGGGCAGGCCGGCTTCGAGGTCGGCGCCGTTGGCGACGATCAGGTCGGCTTGCTCGAGCCCCTGCCGATCCTCTGCGCTGAGGGAGAAGTCATGAGGGCTGGAGCCGTCGGGGATCAGCTGCTCGACCTCGAGGTCCGGCCCGGCGACGTTCCCGACGATGTCGGCGAGGATTCCCGTGGTTGCGACGACGCGCTTGGAGTCGGCGCTTTCCTCGTCCGAGCCGCATCCGACCAGGATCAGCAGTCCCGCCACCGCGCTCAAAATGAAAATCGTTCTCATTTGCAATCGCGAATGATAATCATTCTCACGGCGCGAGTATCCTGCCCTCCGTGGGTCGTGCCGAAGAGAGCTGGTCCGAGCGGGCGCTGGCGGCGCTCGACGAGGCCGGCCACCGCTCAGGAGGAGCGCGCCGGGCAGTGGTCGAACAGCTGTCGCGCGAGCACTGTTGCGTGACGGCGCAGGAGATCTCCGAGAGCCTGCGGGCCGAGGGCAGCAGGATCGGCATCGCCAGCGTCTACCGGGCCCTCGACGCGCTGCAAGGAGTCGGCCTGGTGCAGCGGGTCGAGGTCGGCGAGGGCGGCGCGCGCTACGAGGCGGTGGTTCCCGGGGGTGAGCACCATCACCACGTCGTCTGCGACAGCTGCGGCCGGATCAGCCAGTTCTCCGACGAGGGCCTCGAGCGCGCCATCGGCCGGCTGGCTCGAAAGCTGGGGCATCGCGTGTCGGCGCACGACGTCCTGATCCGTGGCCGCTGTCCCAGCTGCGATCGCGGGGCGGCGGCGAGCAGCCCGTGAGCGACGCACCCGCGCTCGTCGTCGACCACCTGGATGTCTCCTTCGACGGCAACCGCGCGCTGATCGACATCTGCGTCGAGATCCCGGCGGGTGCCAGTGTCGCCCTCCTCGGGCCCAACGGCGCCGGCAAGAGCACCCTGTTTCAGGCCGCGGTGGGACTGGTCTCGCCAAGCGCCGGCTCGATCGAGATCGCTGGCCGGGGGACGGCGTTCGTGCCGCAGCGGCTGGAGATCGAGCCCGGCTTTCCGGTGACCGGAGTCGATGTCGTGCGGATGGGGCGTTACGGCGAGCTCGGGTGGGTGCGCCGCTTCGGCGACCGCGACCGCAAGCTCGTCGCCGACAGCATGAGTGCGCTCGACGTCACCCATCTCGCCGATCGGCGCTTCGGCGATCTCTCCGGAGGCGAGCGCCAGCGCGTCCTGCTCGCCCAGGCCGCCGCCCAGGAGGCCGATCTCCTGCTGCTCGACGAGCCGTTCACCGGGGTCGACCGGCCGACCCACGCGGCGGTGCGGGCGCTGCTCGGCCACTGGCGCGGCGAGGGACGGACCGTGGTCGTCGCCACTCACGACCTCGAGAGCGCGGCCCGCGACTACGACCTGGTGCTCTGCCTCAACCGGCGCGTGATCGCCTTCGGGCCGCCGGCGGTCACCTTGACCGAGCCGGTCCTGTCGGAGACCTTCGCCGGCCACGTGGTCCGGGTCGGCGAGCTGATCGTCGACGTCGCCCATCACCACCACGGCGCCGGCTGATGGACTTCATCACCGAGCCCTTCGACGCCGAGTTCGTCCGTACCGGCGCCGCGGCCGCGGCCCTGGTCGGTGTCCTGTGCGGTGTCGTGGGTTGCTACGTGATCCTGCGCGGGATGGCGCTGATGGCCGACAGCCTCGCGCACGGGGTCCTGCCCGGGATCGCGATCGCGTTCATGCTGACCGCCGGCGGCACTGCGGTCGGCTCGGAGCCCGACCAGCTCGCGATCGCCCTCGGCGCCCTCGCCGCGGGCTTGGTGACCGCGGGCGCCACCAGCCTGATCCTTCGCCGCAGCCGACTGCGCGAGGAGACCGCCGCTGCGGTCGTGTTCGTGTTCATGCTCGCGCTCGGGGTGGTGCTGATCTCGCGCACCGAGGGCTACACGGTCGACCTCACCGCGTTCCTGTTCGGCGACGTGCTCGGCGTGGGCGGCGAGGACCTGGCCGTGACGGCCGTGCTGACGGCTGCCGTGCTGGCGCTCGTCGCCGTGCTCTACCGGCCGTTCCTCGTGCTCTGCTTCGATCGCCAGCGAGCGGCCGCACTGGGTCTGCGGGTCGACGCCCTGCACTTGGTGATGCTGGTCGTCGTCACGCTCGCCGTGGTGGTCGGCTTTCGGGTCGTCGGTTCGCTCCTGGTGCTCGGGATGCTGATGGCGCCCCCTGCGGCGGCGGCGCTCGTGACGAAGCGGCTGCCGGCGATGATGGCGCTCTCGGCGGCGATCGCGGCGCTCAGCGCGCCGATCGGCCTGCTGCTCTCGTGGCACCTCGACATCGCGGCGGGGGCGTCGATCGTGCTCGTCCCCGTATCCGTCTTCCTGGTTCTGCTCTTGGTACGTCCGGCCCAGGCCTGAGCGAGGGTCGCCGCCATACTGGATTCGATGCTGCCGCTCGCGCATGCCGGCCACTGGGCGCTCTGGGCTCTCTACGCGGTTCCGGTGATCATCGTCCTCGGCTCGATCGCCTACAACATCGTCCGCGAGCGACGCGGCGGCACCGACGAGCGCTAGCTCTCGCCGCCGCAGCCCTGCGGTGCCTCGCCGCCCGTGACCTTGACCCGGATGCTGCGGGTCTCGAACCCCGACGTGATCGTCAGACGCGCTCGCCCGGGGCAGACGGCGCGGAATTCGCCGTCGGCGGTCTGGGTGCGCTTTCTGCGCCGCGGGTCGTCGCTGTCGGAGGCGACTGGCTTCAGCACCTGCGGGTTCGACGAGGTCCAGATGCGCGCCGGGTTCGGCAGCGATTCGACTGGCGTCGTGGTCGGCTCGGACTGCTGCGCCGCCGAGACGCCGACGGCGGCGAGTACGGCGGTCGCCGCCAGCGCAGGAACCGCAAGCCGCCGGCGGCGCGGACCGGTGAGCAGCAGCGCGAGGGGAAGCAGGGCCGCGATCGCCAGTATCGGCCCACCCCAGCGGGCGAAGTCGCCGAACCACGCGAAGGCGGACGGGCCGCCGGGCCGGACCGGATCGGGGTCGCGCAGCTCGAGCATCGGCACCTTCGCCGGGTCGATGAACACGGGCTGCTCGCCGAAGGCCTCGAAGATCTGCCTGTCGCCCGGGTGCATGCGCCTCGGCCCGACGATCTCGATTCCGCGCTTGACGAAGATCGGCACCGTGTCGGTCGTGTACTCGCCGCGGTGGACCCTGACTAGGCGGAAGCCGTGCCAGTAGCCGTGATCGGCGCCGACGGGACCGTTGGTGTAGAGCTCGCCGCCGGCGCCGCCGTCGATGTAGTACGGGACGCCGCCCTCGCCCTGGTAGAGGAACTGCCCCTTGATGTGGGCGAGGAAGACACCGTCGACCCCGGTCTCTGAGGCGATCCCCTCGAACGTCTGGTTGTCGACGAAGGCGCCACCCAGCTTGCCCATGGTGTGGTTGACCGCGGTCGGCTCGCGATAGCTCTGGTCCCCCGGATCCTGGGTCGGCATGTGCATGACGACGAAGACGAGCTTGCCGGCGGCGGTGCCCTCGGCCGAGACACGGCGCAGGAAGTCGAACTGCGGCTCGTCGGCCGGGCCTTGCCCGGACGGGTTCTGGAGGTCATCGCAGCCGGTGATCGACCAGCAGGAGTTGTCGACAAAAACCCAGCGGGTCGTGCGCGTGTCGACGTAGTAGTGCGACGCCGCGCCGACCTGATCGGTGGCGTCGCGCTGCTCGGGCAGGATGCCGCCGCCGTAGCCGGGCGCGTCCCCCATCGGGTAGGGGCGGTCGGCGAAGAACTCGCTGTAGGGGGCGAAGTCGCCGTTGATCGCGACGCCCCCGGGGATCCCCGGCGGCGCCTTGCGGTCGTGGTTGCCCACCCCGGCGAACCACGGGATCCGCTTCTGATCGAAGCGCTTCATCACGTCCGACCAGAGCGTGAACTCCTCGGGCCGGCCGTCGTTGGCTTTGTCGCCGGACATGGTCACGAGCACCGGCCGGTACCGCGAGGAGACCATCACCACCTTGGGCAGGAGGGTTGCGCCGTCGTCGTCGTTGATGTGCTCCTCGCCGAAATGGACGAAGAGCTGGCCCTTGCCCTCGCGGGGCGGCCACGGCTTCAGCTTCTTCGGCTTAGCTGCGGCCGGCGCCGCCGCCAGCGCGAGCGCGAGAATCGCCGATCCGATCCACGCCGCCGCCACCGCGCCCGAGTGTGTACCGCGCTTCGCGTCGCGGCCCTGAGCCATGCGGTCCAGCCTATCTTCCGCCGGCTAGCCGAGCGAGAACTTGTCCTTGGCTTCGGCGCGCCGGTTGGCCTCGTCGTAGGCCGCAACGGACAGGCGGTAGTGCCCGTCCTCGAGGCCGCCGGCCGGGAGCTTCAGCCGGTTCTTGCCACTGTCGGCCTTGCGGTAGAGGGTCTTGACCGTGTGCCAGCGCCGCTCGCGCCGCTCGGCGATGCGGAGCGCGAGGTCGGCGACTGCCGAGAGCTTGAAGCGGACCTCGATCCGCTCGCCCCGCGGCGCGACCTCGAGCTTGCTGAGCCGGAGGCGTTCACCCTGTCCTGGCAGCCGCACCACCTCGACGAAGCCCTGCATTTCCGCGTGGACCCTGCAGTGGTACCAGAACTGCCCTTCGTGGCTGAAGACGTGGGTGAAGCTGTCGCCTTCGGGGTGGGTGTCGTTCGTGGGCGGCCCGCCGGGGTCGGAGTCGAACTGCTCGGCCTGGCCCGGGTCGGCCGTGACCGAGTGGTTTCTCGACAGGGTGCCCTGCCAGAACCAGACCACGGGTTCGCCGACCGCGACCGTCACGCTCGGCGGGGAATAGCGGAAAGCATCGCCTTCGATGGTCACGGAGTCTCCGCCGTAACCGGGATGGGCCCCGGCCGGCGCGACCGCGAAGCAGAGTCCGAGTGCGATGCCGGCCGCGAGTCGGCGCATCACCCTAGAGCCGGGTCGCCCAGTAGGCCTTGGTGGGGTCGACGCTCGGGTTCTGGCAGTAGAAGCTGTCGTTTTCCGTGGGGGCGCAGTCGAAGCCGGGCCTCGGTTTGCCCGTCTCCAGATAGCGCACGCTGCTGCGCCGCGCCTTCTTGCAGCTCATCCATGACGCATGGACGCGGTAGTCGTGCGAGCCCTTGGCGATCAGCCCGCACTTCTTGCTCGCGTGGCCGGCGAGCGCGGTGTCGGCCACCGGCCACCCGGTCGCGCCCGCAAGCACGACGACCGTCGCAATGACCGCTAGTGAGCCGGGCACGGCAGCCGTTTCGCTCAGGCGGCGTACCGCTCGGCGGCCCGAGCGCGGCGCTTGGCCGCCTCGACCTCGCGGTCCTTCGGCGGCGCCGAGGTGACGAGCGCGTCGAGCAGCTTGGTCGTCGCCGCGGTGACCTCGTCGACCGCGAGCTCGAAGGCCTCGGCGTTCGCCCGCGAGGGCTTGGTCGAGCCGCTCACCTTGCGCACGTACTGAAGCGCCGACGCCCGGATCTCCTCGTCCGTGGCGGCCGGCTCGAAGTTGTGGAGGGTGCGGATGTTTCTGCACATGCGCCCCAGCCTAGCGCCGGAGCGCTAGCTACTCGCCAGCAGGTGCTCGAGCCGCTGCTCGAGTTCGTCGCGCAGCGCGTCCCGTATCGGCCCCTCGTGGGCGCGCTGGACGAGCTCCTGGAGGAAGCCCTCGATCACCAGCCGCTTCGCCTCGGGCTCGGGCAGTCCGTGCGAGCGTAGGTAGTAGAGCTGGTCGGGGTCGACCTGCGCGACGGCGGCGGCGTGGGTGCAACGGACGTCGTCGGCCTCGATCTCGAGGCCGGGGATCGCGTCGGCATGGGCGTCGGTGGAGAGCAGGAGGTTGCGGCTCTCCTGAAAGGCGTCGGTGCGCTGCGCTCCGCGGTCGACCCGGATCATCCCGCGCCACACCGCCGTTGCGCGGTCGGCCAGCACGCCGCGGAAGGCGAGGTCGGAGGTGGTGTCCTCGGCGGCGTGCTCCTGGGTGGTGTCGTAGTCGAGGTGCTGCGTGCCGGCGCCGGCATAGGCGCCGGTGACCTTGGCGCTCGAGCCGCGCCCGGCCAGCTTGGTCTCCATTCGCACCTTGCCGCGCCCCGAGCCGAAGCCGAGCGCGACCCATTCGAGGCCGGCGTCGCGGCCGACCTCGGCGCGCTGGGTTGCGAACACCCAGCTCTGCTCGGAGAGCTCCTGTTCGCAGACGTATCGCAGGTTGGCGCCGTCGCCGACGACGAGCTCGACGACGCCGTTGAACAGGGCGTCGCCGTCTGAGGCGTACCGCTCCCAGACCTCGGCCTCGGCGCCGTCATCGAGCACGATCAGCACCCGCCAGTTGATCTCGGTTCCCTCGTCGGCGCTCACGGTCAGCCGCAGCGGCTCATCGAGCCGGACGCCGGAGGGAACGTGGACAAGGACACCGTCGCGCCAGCGCGACTCGTTGCGGGCGGTGAACGGATCCTCGCCGGAGACGATCGTGCCGAGTCGCTCGCGGACCAGATCTGCGCGCTCGCTCGCCGCCTCGGCCAGCGGCATGACGGTTGCGCCGCCGTTCGAGGCCGTGAGCCCCTCGAGCCGAGCGACTCCGTCGGTGTAGGCCTCGAAGTCGAGCTCGGAGAGGTCGGTGAACTCCCAGCCCTTCTGCTTCTGGGTCGGCAACTCGAGCTCGCCGGCCCGCTGCTTGGCGCGGTCGCGCGCCTCGGTCAGCCAGTCCGGTTCTTGGACCTGAGGCGCCGCAGCTGTCGCATCAGCCAATGGAGCCTTCCATCTGCAGCTCGATCAGCCGGTTCATCTCCACCGAGTACTCCATCGGCAGCTCCTTGGCGATCGGCTCGATGAACCCGTTGACGATCATCTTCGACGCCTCCTCCTCGTCCAGGCCGTGGGCCTGCAGGTAGAAGAGCTGATCCTCGCCGACCTTGGAGACCGAGGCCTCGTGGCCGACGTTGGCGTCGGACTCGTCGATACGGATCGTCGGGTAGGTGTCGGAGCGCGAGTCCTCGTCGAGCAGCAGCGCGTCGCAGACGACCTTCGACTTCGTCTCGGTGGCGCCTTGGGCGACCTCCAGCAGGCCGCGATAGGTGGCCCGGCCGCCGTCCTTGGAGATCGACTTGGAGAAGATCGACGAGGTCGTCTTCGGCGCGGCGTGGATGATCTTGCCGCCCGCGTCCTGGTGCTGGCCGTTGCCGGCGAAGGCGATCGAGAGGATCTCGCCGTGGGCGCGCTCGCCGAGGAGGTAGATCGACGGGTACTTCATCGTCAGCTTCGAGCCCAGGTTGCAGTCGACCCACTCCATCGTCGCGTCCTCCATCGCGATCGCGCGCTTGGTGACGAGGTTGAAGACGTTCTGCGACCAGTTCTGGACCGTCGTGTAGCGGACCCGCGAGCTCGGCTTGGCGACGATCTCGACCACCGCGGAATGCAGCGAGTCGGTCGAGTAGACCGGGGCGGTGCAGCCCTCGATGTAGTGAACGTCGGAGCCCTCCTCGGCGATGATCAGCGTGCGCTCGAACTGGCCCATGTTCTCGGTGTTGATCCGGAAGTAGGCCTGCAG
>DAIRGH010000145.1:0-5474 GCA_036794585.1 Solirubrobacterales bacterium
GGGACGGCACGCTGGTCCCGCCGTCGGTGCCGGCGACGAGCGTCAGCCCCCTGAAGTCGATCTCGGCGTCGGCCGCCTTGCTGTTGACCTGTTCGATCAGGCTCGAGACGTCGTCGTCACCAGGGACGGCCTTGCCGAGCACGACAAGGTGCTGGAAGTCGGAGCGATACTCGGTCTTGGCCTCCTCGGCCAGAGCGGCGAGCTGCTCCTGTTCGGCGACGGCCGCCTGGGCGTCCGCGACCTGGGTGTCGAGCTCGCCGACCTCGGCCCGCTTGGGCGAGATCAGGAGGAAGTAGAGCGCGATTACCGCGGCAACTCCGATCACCGCGAAGAGGATCGTGCGGTCGTTGGACTTCACTTTTCGCCTCCGGGGACGATGTCCGCGGCCTTGTCGGCCCGGTCGCTCTGACGAGCGACCGAGTCGCGCGCCTCCTGCTCGGCGGCCTGGGTCTCCTCCGCGCCCGGCACCTCGGCGGCTGCGGGCTCGGTGGTCGACGCGGGCGTGGCCTCGGGCACGGCGGCCTCGGCAGCCGGATCGGCCACGGGCACCGCGTCGAACGCGACGACGATCTCAAACTTGGCGATGAAGTCCTCGGTGCGGCAGTCGTCGCCACCGCTGCCGCCGCTGTCGGCGCTCGCGCCGGCCTCCCCCTCGGCGGGGCGCTCGGAGCTGCTCAGCCCGACGCGGGTAACGCCGTCGATGTCCTTGAGCGCGGCGACGAAGGCGGCCACAGAGTCCTGTCCGGCGGCGCAACCGGAAAGCTCCAGCGCCGGGCCGGGGGCCTGGGCGCGAAGAGGGTTGCCGGTCGATCCCTCGACCGTCATCGCCGGCGAGACCGTGCCCGCGGCGCTGACCAGCCAGACGTCGTCGGGCAGCACCAGCGCCAGCTCGCGCAGAACGCGCTCCCAGTCGAAGCGGCTCTTGGCGAGGGTCGTGACGGTTGTGTTGCGCGCGGCCGACATCACGGCGAACTCCATGTAGGGGGCGAGCGCTTCGGCGCGCGCCCTCGCCGCCTGCTCCTTGGCCTCGAGCGTCGCCAGCTCGGCCTCGCGGTCGGCGATTTGGTTGTTGGTCATCACCACGGCGACGACCGCCAGCAGCGCAACCGCCAGCACGGCGACGAGTCCGTAGGCGAGCGAGCCCTTGCGCATGCTGCCGCGGTCGCCACGGCGCTCCTCAGGCGGAATCAGGTTGACGGGACGCACCGCTCAGTCCTCCAGAGCCAGGCCGTAGGACAGGGTCAAGCGTGCGGAGGCGGCGTCGTCCAGACTCGAGAGCGCGGCGGGGCGGCCGATCGCAAACGGATAGCCCACCGTCTCCTGGAGCCGCTCGACGAGCCCGGGAATCGTCGTCCCCGGGCCGCAGGCGATCACGTTCTCGACGGGCACCGAGCCGTCCTGAGTGCCGTAGTACTCGAGCGAGAGACGCAGCTCATCAACGAGCTTGGCGACGCCGTCGGCGAGCGTCTCTCGAGTCGTCGCGATGATCTCGGGGTCACCCTCGATCTGCTCGGCGGGCGCCGCGAGGCCAACGTGAACGAGCCACTGGCGCGAGTGCTCGAGCGTCAGCTGACGACGCTCGGCGACCTTCTGCGCCATGCCCTCGATGCCGAAAGGCGAGATCCGGGTGAAGCGGCAGTGCGGGCCCTGGGCGACGGCCAGGTTGAGCACGTCGCCGAGATTGCAGTAAAGCGTCGCGGGGGCGGGCGGGGCGGCGGCGGGGTCCTCGACGCCCGCGGCCTCGGCGGTCGCACCCTCGGCAGCCGCCGCGCCAACGCCCTGGGCGCCGGCGCCGAAGCGGTCCTCGTAGCTGGTCCCGGCCGCGATCGGGGCGGGCGCGGCCACCGCGCCGTTGCCGGCGCCGGTGAGCGCCCGGATCATCCCGAACGCGGAAAGGTCGATGCCCTCGGGCTTCAGGCCCGCATGGCGCATGGCCGCGACTACGGCCGAGAGCATGTCCCGGCGAGCGGCGACGACGACGACGTCGAGCTGACGCTCGCCGTTCGGCCCGGTCGTATGGCCGATCACCTCCCAGTCGAGCACGGCCTGCTCGAGCGGCATCGGAATGTGATCCTGGGCCTGGAAGCGGATCGCGTTGGCGAGCTCGTCGGCGTCCTCGATCGCCGGGAGCGTCACCGTGCGGACGGCGATCCTCTGGTTGGCGACGCCGAAGCGGACGGTGCGCGAAAGCTTGTAGGTGCTGAACAGCTCCTTGAGCGACTCCCCGAGAGCCTCGGCGTCAGCGACCTCTCCCTCGCGGAAGATCCCGGGATCGAGCGGCATCACGCCCTGGCCGATGACCTCGACGCTGCCGTTGGACTGAACCTCGGTCGCGGCGATGCTGCCGGCCTCTACGTCGACGCCGACGATCGACTTGTCTCGCTTGCTGGGAAAAGGTGACATCAGGTTTAGAAACCGCAGGGAAAAGCGCCTCACGCACACAATCGGCTCGACGGGCGTGAGACTTGAGCCTGCAACGTGGCTGGCCACGCATAAAGGGCCCAGGCGTCAGTCAGAGGGAAAGAACTCGTCCAGATACCAGTCGACGATCTCGTCGCCGACCCAGAGCGCGATCACGCCTCCGAGCGCCAAGAACGGGCCGAACGGGACCGCATGCTTGCGCGCCTGACCACCATGCCGGGCGATCAGCCCGACCCCGATCACGGCGCCCGCAGCGAAGCCGATCAGCAGCGCCGGCGCGACGGCCCGCCCGAGGAACAGGCCCATCATCGCGACCAGCTTGACGTCACCCATCCCCATCCCCCGCGGATAGGCGAGCGCGATCAGGAACAGGGCGCCCCCCGCCGCCGCGGCGGCGATCGCACGCTCGTCGAGGCTGGCGGCGTCGGTGAGCGCGGCGATCGCGACCGCCGCGATCGATCCGGCGAGCACGATCGCGTTCGGGATCAGGCGCAGCTCGAGGTCGGTAATGGTGATCGCGACCAGCACCGTGCAGAGCACCAGCCCCAGCGCGAGCTCGCCGCCGTCGTCGTCTCCGAGCACAAGGTAGGTGACCGCGTAGAGCACGCCCAGGCCGATCTCGGTCAGCGGATAGCGAAGCGAGATCCGCTCGCCGCAGCTGCGGCAGCGGCCGCGCAGCACAAGCCACGAGAGCACCGGGACGTTGTCGCGAGCCGGGATCGTGGCCCCGCAGTCAGGACAGCGCGAACGCCCGCTCGTCCACGGCTCCTTGCGCGGTACCCGATAGGCGATCACGCTGACGAAGCTGCCGATGATCGCGCCGCCGAAAAAGCAGATTGCGGTAATCGCTGCGGTCATGGCGTGCGAGGCGTGGTGAGGCGGGCGACCCTAACAGCCGATTCGGAGCCGAAAAACGAAGAGGGCGAGCCTTGCGGCCCGCCCTCTCGCTACGGATTTCAGCGTTACTGAGGACTAGCCCCAGCCACCGCTCGACGGACAGCCGCCGTTGCCCGACGGGCTGCACGGGTACGTCAACGATCCGTCCGACGCGCGGACGATCGAGAACGTGTTGGTGGACTCTGAGGTCACGGTCAGCGTGTAGCTGCTCGCGGCCACCGTCAACGTGGTGATCGCGTTCGCACCGCTCGAGGCGCTCGAAAGAGTCGGCTCGATCGTCTTCAGGTTCGCGCGGGTCGCGCCAACGTACGAACCGTTGTTGTCGGTCGCGTACGTCTCGATCGCGGTCTGCGCGGTCTTAACCGTCGACTTGGCCTCTGAGTCCTGGGCCTTGGTCCGCTGGTTGAAGAACGCGGGAATCGCGATCGCAGCCAGCAGGCCGAGAATCAACATCACGACCAGAAGCTCGACGAGTGTGAAACCCGACTCGCTCTGGGCCCTGACGCGGAGTCTGTTGATCATCTAGGTGTCCTCCTGTGGAACCCTTGACTTGCGCCAGAACCCGCGAGGGTGCTGGCCCTTTCCCCGCCTGTATCGGGTCTTGACCCCATGACCTTGAGCACTGAATGGGGTCAACTGGACGCGAGTCTGAGGGTCAACCCCTAGTCGGAGAGGGTTAACGCGTGTAGAGCCCCGATCTCATGTGCAGGCAGGGCTGCTCCGGCCGACCCGGCGGCCACAATCTCGCCCGGTGGACCTGCTCCTCTGCTGGCTGATCGGGCCGGCGATCCTGCTGCTGACGACGATCGGCCTCGCGCTCCTGGTCGAGCGGCTCGCCGGTTTCACCGTGCCGTGGGGCCTGCGTCCCGCGCTCGGGCTTGCGGCGTTGATCGTGATCGCCCAGTTCGGGACCACGTCCGGCGTGACCGCGCCCGTGACCATGCCCGCGATCCTCGTCCTGGCCGTGCTGGGCATCATCGTTGGTAGGCGCGCGATCGCGGCGCCGAGCGGCGCCCAGCTCGCTGTCGGCGGGGTCGTCTTCGCCGCCTTCGCGGTTCCCTTCCTGGTACTCGGCGAGCCCACGTGGGCCGGCTATCTGAAGCTCGACGACGCCGCGACCTGGATGGCGATCACCGAGCACTCCTTCGACCACGGGCGTGGGCTCGGGCCGCTGCCGTTGTCCACGCACGAGATCGTGCTCTCGACCTACCTTGGCAAGAGCTATCCGATCGGCGGCTTCGTGCCCGCGGAGGCGCTGTCGTTCGTCACCGCCCAGGACATCGCCTTCACTCTGCAGCCCGCGATGGCGTTCTCGGCCGCGGCGCTGGGGCTGGTGCTGTTCGAGCTCGTACGCCTCGCCCTGCGCAGCGCCGCGCTCGCTGCGGCGATCGCGGTGGTCGCGTCGCTGTCGGCGATCCTGCTCGGCTACTACCTCTGGGGCGGTAACAAGGAGCTCGCGGCGGCCGCCGTGGTCGCGCTCGGCCCGGCGCTCGCCGGACCGGCCACCCGGGCCGAGTGGCCGTTGCGCTCCTACGTCGCGTTCGGGCTCGCGATCGGCGCCCTGTTCGCCGTGCTCGGGCCCGGCGGGATGCTGTGGACGGTCCCGACCCTGGTCCCGGTCCTCGTGATCCTCGCCCGCGACCGCGGCCGTGAGCTGGCGATCGAGCTCGGCGGGCGGGTGGTGATGCTGACGATCGCGCTGGCGATCCCGGTTCTCGTCACGCCCGAGGGTCTCTTCAACCCGCTCGACCCGGTTTTGACCGAGGACTCCGAGGTGAGCAACCTCGGGGGTGCGCTCAACCCGCTTCAAATAGCGGGGTTGTGGCCGTCGATCGACTTTCGCGACGCCCCCGAGCTGGAGCCGTTCGTGATCGTGCTCTGCACCGTCTGCCTGCTGCTGGCCGCCGGCGCAACCTTCGCGTGCGCGCGCCTGCGCGAGCGCAAGGGGATCCCGCTGGCGGCCTACGTCGGCGGCGGCGCGGTCGGCGCCGGAGCGATCATGCTGATGGGCTCGCCTTGGGTAGACGGCAAGGCGATGGCGACGCTCTCTCCCGGCCTGCTGGCCGCGGCGCTGGTCGGCCTTGCCCTGCTCGCCCGCCGCCGGCGGTGGCGCCTGCCGGCGCTGGCCGGGGGCGCGGTGATCGCCGCGGTCGCCG
>DAIRGH010000057.1:0-18364 GCA_036794585.1 Solirubrobacterales bacterium
GCGCCTCGCCTTGCCGCTCGTCGCGGCGACTGGCGGCGGGCTGCGGGCGGCGCGCTCCGGCGTCGCCACGGCGACCGGCGATCGTCTCGCGGCGAGCCGCAATGTCGCGAGGCAGGGCCTTGACGCTCGCGCCGAGCGCCGACTCGATTCGCGCCTTGGGGCCGAGCGGGCAGTGGTTGGCGAGCAGGAGGGCCGGCGCGAGCGCCTGCGTTCGCTGGGCGCGCAGCGGGTCGAGGCGCTCAAGGAGGCCGGGCGCTCGAAGCGCGCAGCCGAGCGGAGCTCGGCTGCGGACGTTCGCCGCCGAGCACTCGCCGGGCGCGCAGCGGCCCTCGTGCGCGCCGAGCGCCTCGGCGCCGAGCAGGAAAAGCTCCGCCAGCGCCTGCGCGCCGACTCACCGCGTGAGACGAGGGCCCGAGCCTTCGTTTCCGAGGTCGAGGAGCGCGAGCGCCGGCGCGCAAAGCGGTGGTCTGCTTCGGACCTCAGCGACGCGCGGGAGGCGATCCGCGCCGAGGCCGATCGTCCGACCTCCGATCCGGCCCACGCTTGGCGAGTCGGGATGACACCCGAGCGCTTTGCGGCGCTCAGCGGGGCTGAACGCGAGCGCGCCCACGAGGATGTCGCCGGCCAGCTTCGCTCGGATCGCGCGGCTTTCGGGGCGATCCCCGACCGTCCCGACGGCCTCGTCGCGCCGGTCGGGGAGCGGCGCTGGCGTGCAGAGCTTCGCCGCCAACCCGGCGGCGAGCGTGCGCTTCGCGATGCGCGGCGCCAGATCGCACATCGCCGGCGTCTGCGCCGCCGCTTGCCCGACCGCCGCGGGGTGAGCCGATGATCGGTCGAGCATCGGTCGCCCACTTGTGGCTTTTGGTCATCGGCCTCGCTCTCGCAAGCGCGGCTGTGGCGCTCATCGACGCTCCGGAACCGACGCCTCGCGAGGGTTTCGCGTCGCCCACCGTAGATAAATCGCGTCGCGCGGCCGGGGGCTGGGCGAACCGGGGGTCGCACCCCCTCGAGCGAAAGCGCCAAGCGCGACGCGCCCGCAGAACCCGCTCACGGGTGGACAAGGAACCCGGCCCGCGGGCTGGCGACCTTCGCCGGCTCGATCGCGAACGCGCGCGGAGCGCGCCGGTCGCTCGGCGCTTCTTCTCTGCCTTCGCGCGCTATGAGCTCGGCGAGTTCGACCACCGGATCACGGCCCAGCTGCGCGCCACGGCGACTCGCCGTTTCGCCGCGGAGCTGACGGGCTCACCGCCACGCGCGACGGAGCTGTCGTCGGCGCTGCAGCCGGCTGAGCTCGGTCGGCTCGTCTTCGTCGTCGGCGAGCTTGATGCCCGCGACGAGCTCGCCAGCGCGGAGCTCGTCGGCGCGGTCAAGCGCGGGCGCGAGAGCTCGCCGATCGCGATCGAGATGGTCCAAACGCAGCGCCGCTGGCGTGTTTCGGGGATCGGGCGATGAAGGCGTCCGGTCGCGGCGGGATCGCCGAGCGCGTCGGGGCCTCGAACCCGGTAGCGCGCCTGGCGTTCGGCGGCTTCGGCCTCTTCATGCTGATCGTCGCGGTCGCGTCGATGGGCGCCGCCGTGCTGACGCCGTCCGGCCGGGCGGCGTGTCGGCCGGCGGCTTCGATCGGCGAGATCAGCGGGCTGCCGGCTTCGGCGCGCCAGTTCGCGCCGCTCTATGTCGGCGCCGCGGCCGAGTATGAGCTCGGACCTCGCGGGCCGGCGATCCTCGCCTCGATCCACAAGACCGAGTCGGGCTTCGGTGCAAACCAGGGACCGTCCTCCGCCGGAGCGGTGGGGCAGATGCAGTTTCTGCCCTCGACCTGGGAGCGCTATGGCGTTGACGCCGATGGCGACGGTGACATCGATCCCTCGAGCGCCGCCGATGCGATCTACGCGGCCGCCAATTACCTGCGCGCCTCTGGCGCTCCCGGCGACTGGGCGGCCGCGATCTTCGCCTACAACCACGCCGATTGGTACGTCACCGAGATCCTCGCCGGCGCGAGGCGCTTCGGCGACGTGGGCGCGGTCGCCGACGCACAGTGCGAGTCCTCGTCGGCGACCGGTCCTGCGAACCTGGCGAAGTCGATTCGCCTCTACGAGCCGCAGGGGTTTCGACAGATCCCAGGCGCCTTGATTGCGCCCGGCTTCGCGCCGGTCAAGGTCGAGACGCGCCTCCACGCGAACGTCGTCTGGCTGCTGCGTCGCTATGACCTGCGACTCACCGCCGGCGCCGAGGCCGGCCACAACACCCACGGCGACGGGACCGCAATCGACGCGGCCCCGGCCGGCTCGGGAGGTCTCGCGGCGTGGCGCGCTACCGCCGAGCGCGCCGCGCGCGACCTCGGCTGGACGCCCGCATGCGCCAACTCGGGGGTGGCCGGGGTCTGCGAACTCGCCCCCGCGATCCAGGCCGTCTTCTACAACGGCTATCCGCGCCACGGCGACCCCGCGCACTCAGACATCCCGCACATTCACATCTCCTGGAAGTCGAGCTCATTCGGGACCGCGCAGTGCTGCGTCTCGCCCGAGTGGATCGAGGTCTTTCCCGCTCCCGGAGCCCGCGCATGAGCGCCCGGGCCCGGTCGCCGCCTGGTCGCGCTCCCGGGTCCGTTGGCCTTCTAGCTCGCTTGAGGATGGCCGACGGGAGTCGGCAGAGATCGCTTCGCAAAGTCCAACGACCCCGGGAGACCGGGACACAGGAGGGAAAGATCGTGAATTCCGTCTCATTCGTAGGCCGGATCACGCGTGACCCCGAGCTGAAAAAGCTCGGTGACTCAGACCGCGACGTCTGCGAGCTTCGGCTCGCGGTCGACAACGGCAAGAGCCGCGACGGCGTAGATCGCGAGGCGACCTTCGTCGATGTCGCGACCTTCGACGCGTCGGCGCGCGCCTGCGCCGAGCATCTGACCAAGGGCCGCCAGGTGGCGGTCTCGGGCCGGCTCGTCTATCGCGAGTGGGAGGCCGAGGACGGATCTCGGCGCTCCAAGCACTCGGTGATCGGTCGCGTGGAGTTCCTTGGCTCAGCGCCGGGCTCCAACGGCCAGAGCGCTGAGACGCATTCGCAGGCGCCCCCGGCCGCGGTCGGCCCTGCCGACGAGGACATTCCGTTTTAGGAATGACTCGATCGCTGCGAAGGACGGCGGGGTCTCGCGGCCCCGCTGTCCTCGTGCACTCAACGGCTGTCCCTCGGCCCGGCGTCAAGGCGAAGCGCCGGGGATCCTCGAACTCCGCTCGGACTGCGGCGATCGCTTCGTCGAGATGACCCGAGAAGGGAGCAGCGATGGACAAGCGTCACAAACAAGCGCGGCAGGTGATGCAGGTCGCGATGACGCACGTCGACTGGCGCGCGCTGCGCGATCCGCACGGCTACGCCTTTCGGCGCGAGGGCTGGCCGAGGGTGCTCGTCGTGTCCGCGGCGGGACAGTCACCGCGCCGGTGACATTCACCGATCGAGTCATCGACCGATCGATCGGACGGCGCTTGATTGCGCTGGCGCGCTCCGAGATGGCGGACCCCGCACCCGAGCCACCCGGATCCGCCACCGAAAGCTTACCTCCCGAGAGACACCTCGCGGTCGGACGGTCGGTGACGGCATCGCCCTGGCTCTCGGCCAACGCCGCGACGAGCTTGGCAGCGGCGCAGATCGCTTCAAGGCACGCGCCTTCGGCGCGGCCTCGCTGGCGCGCCCTCGCTGCGGTCGGGTTCCGCTCCTTGGCGTCCGCTGCCCGCTTGGTCGGCGTCATTGACCTACGAGCCAGGAGGTAGCGATGCCCGCCACCAAGACCACCGATAAGCCCCGAACCGTCGAGCTCGGGCGCTACGTCACCGCCCGCGGCGAAGAGCGGATCCTCGCCGGGCGCCGTGGCGCTGATCAGGTTGTGCGCCTCTTCGACCTGTCGGCGGGGGCCGACGGCCAGCGCGGCCGCAGCTACTTCGTCGAAGCCGGCTTCGACTCCAAGGCAGAGCTCGCGGTCTTTCGCAAGCTCTATCTCGAGGACGCCGAGCGGATCGGCGACTCGCCGATGAGCAAGGCCGCAATCGATCGGATCATCGACGCCTCGCTCGAGCGCCCGCGCGAAGCGATCTCGTAGGACGTCGCATGTACTGACCGCGGGGTCGACGGAAGCTGTTGTCGACCTCGCGGTTTCTCGCTCTGCGCAACCGCTTGTCGCTCCTCTCGGTGCGGCCGCTGTCCCTCCGCCCGATCTTGGCACGAGGTCTCGTGCTCTCGGGCTCCATGACAGCGACCACACCGAGAGGAGACGCGATGACCGACCGGACCGAGGAACTGAGCGCGGAGCTGGCCTGCAATCAGGACGCGGCGATGATCGCGGAGGGCAGCGTGCTCGAAGCGATTCGAAACGGCCAGTTCGAGCGAGCCCGGGCTGCAGTTGACGAGGCTGAGGCCGCCTGGAACGAACGCCTGCAGCTGTTCGACGAGATCGCGGAGATGGCCGACGCCGAGCCCGAGTAGACCCAGCTTCCAGCTGAGGCTGGCGCATAGCCGCCGGTCTCGCGCGCACTTCGGTCAACGGTCGATCTTGCTTCCGACCGGCCGCCGTCGGTTCGCCGCTCGACGCAGGCTTGCGGCGACCGGAAGCCCTGGTTTTCGCCCGGGCGGGCGCGTCTGCCCACACCCACCCAGCTGAAGGAGACGCGTGCGGAGTGGTGACCGAGCGATCGCCCGGCGCTGCGGTGGCGCGTCGTAGCCAGCCGGCCAGCGGCACCGTGCCGGCGTCGTCAGGGCGGCTGTCGCCCGGCGCACCGTGGCCCTGCCGACCGGCCCATCTTGGCACGCCTTCGGCGTGCGGGGGCACGGTCCATGGCAAGACCACGGACCCCCGGCCGAAGAAACCGCGACGAAGAGCGAAACGCGAGGCTGACCGAGTGGCTGGCGAGGGAGAAGCGAGCGTACCTGCGGGCGGTCGCGGTCCGCTCTGGCGTCCCCGAATGGCAGCTCGACGACGTCATCCAGGGCGCGCTGCTGAACTTCTACCGCGCCTTCCCCGGCCCCGAGGTTCCCGCCAAGGCGCTGGCCTACTGCGCGGCATGCGTTGTCTCTGAGACCTCGAAGGCCCGGCGGCGGTATGCGCGCAAGGAGAGCCGCGAGCAGGCGCTGCCCGAGCGTGGCAGCGGCGAGCCGTTGGCGATCGTCGACGAAGACGCCGAGGATCCAATCGATACGGTGGTCGAGCGAGAGCGGGTCGCCACACTTCGCAGGCGACTCGCAGAGCTGCCGGCCGACCAACGAGCGGTCATCATGCTCGCCGCCGCGGGGTTTTCGCCGGCCGAGATCGCGAAGCTTCGAGGCCTCACGGTGCGCCAGGTCAGAAAGCGGATCGAGAAGGCCAACCGCGGTCTGCGCGAAGTCCCCTGAGGGGCGTCGATGCGAGCGCCGGGATTGTCTGGCGCGTGCAGGCAGCGCGCTGGAATCGCAGTTGAACGACGAAGGCGAGTTGAGGCTCGACTTCGCCGGAGCGCTGGCGGAGCTTCAGGCGTTCATCGGCCGGCGCGTCTCGATCGAGTCGGGGCCCGAGGGCGCCGGTTCGTTTCACGAGTCGCGCGGCATCCTCGGTCGCTCGATCGACCTGCAGGTCGAGAGCGGCTGGCCGCTCGATCGGCCTGCGCGGGTGGCCTTCTTCCTCCAGGGCGGCGACTCGCAGTTCGTCGTCCGCGAGGCCGGCTTTGTGATCGCGCTCGCCTATACCGTCAAGCTCTGCGAGGGGCCGAGTCGGACCGTGCAGATGCACTACGCGGGCGGGGCGGTGCTGATCGTGCGTGAGGAGTTCGACTGATCACCCGACGGGCTTGGGAGTTCAGTGCCGCAGGCGGGCACTGAGCAGAGCGCGGATGAACTCCGCGCCGACGAACGCGAGGACAGTCGCCACCGCCGCGCTCACGGGATCGCCGGGGTCGCCGCCGAAGACGGCGAGCCCGACGACGATCGCAAGCCAAAGGGTCGGGCCACCGCCGTCCAGAAGGCCGGCGACAAACGCGGCGAACAGACACAGCGCGACGCCCCACATCGCTCGATCAACCCCGCCCAATTCATCCGCGCCCCTTCGCGGGAAAGTCGCACCGGACTCGGACCGCCCTCGCGCGACTAATCCCTAGAGGGACAGAGATGCCAAGCGCCGAACAGCTCACCGTTGACGCCGATCCCAGGGTGTTGGCGGGCGCGATGTCGCCGGCGCGCGACTGGGAGATCGTGCGCTGGGTGGGCCGCCTCGGAGCGGTGACGCTCGATCAGCTTCGGCTTCGCTTCACGCTCGGACGCACCGCCGCCTACCGGCGGGTGGCGGCCTGCGTCGAGGGCGAGCTGCTCGAGCGCGTCGATCTGCTGCGTGGCCAGCCGGCGTTGATACGCGCCACGCGGCGCGGGCTGCGGATGACCGGCCTGCCGCTGGGAGTGGCACAAGCGCCGCCCGAGCTGGTCGGCCATTGGATCGCCTGCGGTTGGGTGGCGCTCTCGCTTGAGCGTGAGTTTGGAGCGCAGGCGCTTCTCTCCGAGCGCGAGATCCGCTGGGCGGAGCGATGGGAGAGCCGGGCGATCGCGAGCGCGAAGCTCGGAGAGAACCCGGATGGCTCCGATCGACTCCATCTCCCCGACCTCGCGACCGTCGTCGAACACAAGGCGCTCGCGATCGAGGTCGAGCTCACCCCGAAGGGGCCGAAGCGCCTTGAGGCGATAGTCAAGGCGTGGCGGCGTGCACGCTGGCTCGACGGTGTGCGCTACTACGTGTCGGCGGGGGCCACCCGGCGCGGGGTGGAGCGAGCGGTGGAGCGCGTGCGTGCGACCGAGCGTGTGGAGGTGCGGGCGATCGAGCCGCTGCTGGGGCAACGCTGGTCGCCAGGGCTTTCGGTGGAGGTGCACAGGTGATGAATCGCTCGCTGATGAGCGCCGCCGAGGTCGCCGAGCTGCTGGGGGTGCCGAAGTTGTGCGTGTATGCGCAGTCGGATCTAACGACGGCGGCACGCGCAGGCTGAGGGCTCCGATGGCGAAGCAAGTCCGCGTCGGCACGGACGTGTACATCACCGACCTGACCCACGAGCAGCGCCGTCAGCTGGTTGAGGACCTTGCGAAGCTGCGGGCGGCGGGCGCTCCAGACAACGCGGCTGCTGTCTGTCTCGCGGTCCGCGAGGCGGCGTTTAGGCTGCGTCGGTCGAGGAGCGATGCTGGCTCCGAGCGCGGGCGTCGGACGGGCAACCGCAACAAGTCGATGACCGGTGCGTGACCATGCTGGGTGGGCTACCGCGTTGTGAGCCCCAGACAGGCCAGCGGGGCATGATGCCGGTGGATGGGATTCTGTTGGTGATAGTGGATCTAGAACGGAGGGCTCTGTGAGTGATCGGCCACCGCGTGCGCCGGATGATCGAGTTCAGGCCTCAACGAAGGCGATTGTCTATGCGGCGAAGTCGACTGCCGACGAGCGGGGCTCCATCCCGACTCAGCTCGGTGATGGCAGACAGCTGGCCGAACGCGAGGGTTGGACAGTCGTAGGCGAATACCAAGACGAGGCGGCAAGCGCTTGGTCGGGTGATCGTGGCCCCGGCCTGGCTGAGGCGATGGAGCATGCCGACCGGGTGGGCGCGACGCTCGTCGTCCAACACTCGGATCGTCTCGCCCGGGGCGACGGGCGCTCCGCGCGGCACCTCGGCGAGATCTACTTCTGGGCGATCAAGCACGGGGTGCAACTGCGTTCGGTACAGGACGACTCGACGTTCACCAATCCGCTCCTTGCTTTCGCGATGGGGGAGCGAAATGCGGAGGACTCTCGGCGGAAATCCCTGGCCGTCAAGGCAGGGAAGGCACGCCGCGCCGCCCTCGGCCTTCCGCTCGGTGGTCCTCGCCCGTACGGCTATCGTTGGGAGGAGGGCAACTTCGTGATCATCCCCGAAGAGGCGGAGATCGTTCGACGGATCTACGCCGAGACGCTCGAGGGGCGCTCACAACTCGCAATTGCCCGGGACCTCAACCGCGAAGGCCTGAGGACGGCCCAGGGTTGTCGCTGGCAGCATCGCGCAGTCGCCACCGTCCTAAGCAATGCGATTTACCGGGGTCGCATCACATACCAGGACGAAACGTTCGAAGGACGCCATCAGCCGATCATCGACGCCGAGAGTTGGGCCAACGTTGCCGCGCTACGCGAGGCTCGTCGGCGAACCCACAAGCGCGGCCGCGGGCCGGCAGGTTCACACCTCTTCCGCAAGGGGATGCTTCGCTGCGCAGAGTGCGGCGAGGCGATGCTGCCGCGTACCGACCGGGGTACCGTTGAGACCTATCGCTGCTTCGGCCACCTCTTGGACCCTGAGTCGTGTCCGACGCTGCCGGTGCGACGAGAGGTAGTCGACGACGCTGTCTTCCGCTACTTCGCCAGGGTCGGCCTCGATGTCGAAGCGACCCGCAAGGCTCTCGCTGGCGCTCGAAGCAGGAAGCTCAGCGAGGTCTTGGCGCTTCGCGAGGTTGCAGAGCGAGACGTTCGCGCGTCGCAGGAGCGTCTCATGCGGGTCCGTCGTGACTACACGGATGGCGCGATAACGGCGGCCGACTGGATCGAGTTTCGGACGGAGTTGGAAACTGAGCTCTCAGCGGCGCAGGCGAAGCTACGGCAGATCGACCGCCAGCACGACGACGTCTCACGATGGGAGGAGGTGGTGGATGCCGAGGAGGAGACCTACCGGCAGCTTGCGGAAATCCGCGCCGCGATTGCCGGCGAGGTCGAAGACGCCGAGGGTGTGGAGGCAGTCCGTGCCGTGCTCGCGCGAATGTTTGATCACTTCAAGCTTCACCTGGCGGATGGCGGTCCTGTGCACCTCGAGCTGCTCGGCGCCGAGCTCTGGATTGAGCCGATCGTTGCCGAACGAGCGATCGAGGGCTACGGCGACCGGATGCGTCCCGTTCTGCGCCGCGAACCGCTTAGTAGAGCGGAAAACAATTGGGGCATGGCGAAGCTCAACCGCTGCCTCGCCGAGGGGCGGGCCGCGCTACGGGCTCGGGCCGCGCCGGCGGCGCTGGATCGGTGAGCTGCCTGACGCCGGGCGCGAACTCGAGCCAGCGGCTCTTGTCGAGGTGGCTGCGCAGCACGCTTTGGGCGCCGGGATAGAACTGGATGTTGAAGAGGTTCTCGGTGTCGACGCTGCGGTAGTACAGGACCATCTTCACTCGGTTCTCGGCCTCGGCCCAGTCGAGCAGCGAGTCGGTGAAGGCGCCGGAGTGGTCGTTGTCCCACGGCCCGTACTCGCCGATCACAACCGGGAACCCCCGGTACTGGTCGACAAAGGCCTTGTCTCGGCCGAAGGCGCCGGCGAACTTCGAGTACAGGTCGAAGCCGATCCAGTCGACGTACTCACGCCCCGGCCAATAGTCGGCCGGCTGGTTGCCGGCGATGTTCGGCGAGCCGAAGCTCTGCGGCACCCACATCATCGCCACCCGCGGCTGGGGCAGCTCCTCGGGGACGGGCAGCGGCACGCCATCGGGTCCGCCGGCGTAGACCGGATCGTTCTGCGAGGCGGCGCGGTAGATCCGCGGCAACCCCATCCGCACCAGGCGCTCGTTGAGCTCGCGCCGCGCGCCGCCCCGGATGAGCAGCGTGAACCGGCGCCAGGCGCGCCGGTACCAGCGCGTCGAGTGGCCGCCGTGGCGGGCCGAGCCGTCCGAGTTGTACGCCGAGTACGCGTTCCAGTGGCCGTTCATCTCCGGCATCAGCCGGATGTAGACGGTCTGGCCGGTCTCGGCGATCGTCCGGGCGAGGCGCAGGATGTAGGGGTCGTCGCGACCCTCGGCAATCTGCTGCGGGGTGATCCTCTCCTCGCCTCCCCCCGTCGCGGTCGAAAGGCTCAGGACGCCGCGGGTGTCGGTCGCGCCCCAGCGATAAAGCGCGCCCGTGGTCAGCGGCACGCGCCAGTGAAAGAAGTCCTGAAGCAGCGCCTGATGCGCCCCGACCTGGTCGGAAAACTCGTTGAAGTCTTCGACGTGGCCGGTGTCGGAAACGCCGTGATAGGCACGCCCGTTCTGCGGGGCGTAGGTCTTGCCGACGGCCGCGGCGGGGGCCGCCGCCAGCACCAGCGTCGCGAGCGCGAGCGCCTGAGTCGCTCTCCGTCCCATGCCTTGCAGAACAAGCTAGACGCGGCTCAGTTGCGACCGTGAACGATTTCGGTCAGCGGCGCTCAGGCACGAGCACGGCGAACCGCGATCCGGCCGCGGGGGCGCTCTCGACCTCTATCCGTCCGCCGAGCGCCTCGACGATTCGCTTTGCGAGCGTCAGGCCGAGGCCGGAGCCGTCTGCGGTCCGCGATCGGTCACCGCGCCAGAACGGATCGAAGACGTGCGGGAGCGCCTCGGGTGGAATCCCCTCGCCGCTGTCGGAGACGCTCAGCTCCAGCGTCCCCGCCGCGCGCCGCGCCTCCACCCGCACCGTCCCGTCGGCGGGCGTGTGGCGAATGGCGTTCTGAAGCAGGTTCTGGAGCACCCGCTCGAGGCGCGGCGAGCACGGGGCGGCACCTGCGCCGTCGAGCTGGGCCTCGAGCCGCAAGCCCTTCTCGGTGGCGCTGCTCCCGCACGCCGCCAAGGCGGCGCCGAGCACCTCCTCGAGCGTCGCGCTGTCCTCCGCTTCGATCGACGCCGCGTCCAGCTGGATCAGCTCGAACAGGTCGTCGACGAGGTCGCCGAGGGCGCCGGCGGAGCGGCGCATCTCCGACGCGTACAGCCGCATCGTCGCCGCATCGTCGACGACGCCGTCGTCGATCGCCTCGATCATCGCTTGCAGGCTGGCGAGGGGCGTGCGCAGGTCGTGGGAGACCGCGACGATCAGGTCGCGGCGCTGGCTCTCGATCTGCTCCTCGACCGCTTGCGCCGATGGCCGGGCAAGCGCGAGGGCCGTGCCGGCGCCGACGCCCAGCGAGTAGACGAGCAGGATCGCGATCAGCAGCGCGTCGTGACCGTCGACGAGCATCAGCGCCGCCAGGGCTGCGAGGTTCGCGAGCCCGGCAAGTCCGCTCGCCAGGGCGACTACGAGCAGGCGTCGCCGGACGCTCGCGCGCGCCAGAAGCCGCGCGGCAGTCACCACCGCCACAACGGTCACCAGCATCCCGACGGCGAACAGCGTCGCGAGGTGCTCGAGCTCGGTACCGCTCATACCGCTGGCGGCACCTGCCGCAAGCGCGATCAATGCCCCGAGGGTGCCGCCGGCCGCCGCGACGAGCGCGATCCGGGCGCCCGTGCTCCGCCACCGTCGCTCCGAGCGGGCAGAGCTCACGGCTCGAACCGGTACCCGACCCCCCAGACCGTCACCAATCGTCGCGGCTGGGATGGGTCGGTCTCGATCTTCTCCCGCAGGCGGCGAATGTGGACCGTCACCGTCGCTGGGTCTCCGGCAAAGGCGACGTCCCAGAGCTCGTCGAGGAGCTGAAGCCGGGAGTAGACCCGGCGCGGGTTCGAGGCGAAGAGCAGCAGGAGGTCGAACTCCTTCGGCGTCAGCGAAATCGGCCTCCCGTCGAAGCGAACCTCGCGCGCCCCGGGATCGATCTCGAGGCCGTCGAAGCGCAGCGACTCGCTCGTCCGCAGCGACGCGTTCGGCACGCGGCGACGCAGCACCGAGCGCACCCGTGCCACCACCTCGGCCGGCGAGAACGGCTTGCTCACGTAGTCGTCGGCACCGAGCTCGAGGCCAACGATGCGATCGGTCGTCTGCCCGCGCGCCGTGATCATGATCACCGGGCTGTCGGTCCGCGCGCGGATTTCCCGGAAGACCTCGAACCCGTCGACTCGTGGCAGCATCAGGTCGAGGAGGACCAGGTCGGGCCGGCACGCCTCGAACGCCGCCAGCGCTCGCTCGCCGTCGGCGACCGCCTCGACCTCGAACCCGCCGCGCTCGAGGTAGCGCGAGAGCACGTCGCGGACCATCGGCTCGTCGTCGACGACGAGGACGCGGGCGTTGGCCTCCATGCCTGTTAGTGCGAGATCGCCCGCATTCATTTCGCTTGGATCGTCGCTCCGAGACATTGCGAACCCCTTTCCGCGCCCGCAATGATGCGGCAAGGCGGCCCGCCTTCACTTCTGCGTCGACACGACCAGGAGGTTCGAACCATGCGCACAGCGTTGATCGCGGTCCCGCTGGCCGCCCTTGCCCTCGGCGTCGGCGCCTGCGGTGACGACGATGATGAAACGACCACGGCCGCAGCCGAGTCCGCTGCGCAGGCCGAGGGTGGCGGGGTTGCCGGGGCCATCCCGAGCGTGATCGACGTCGACGCGAAGGAGGCGACCGTGACCCTGCCACTCCACCAGGGCACAACGCAAGCAGGCGAGGACGTCTACTACATCGTCACCGACTCCTCGGATCAGGCCGACGCCGAGGAGCGAGGCGTCAACTTCGCGCCCAAGCTGGCCAACGCGCTTGGTACGCCGGCGGTTCAAGAGGCGAGCCTCGAGGGCGAGGAGATCGTCTTCGAGGGCACGGTCGACTTCTCCCCGGAGCTGAAGGTGGAGCCGTCGAAGGACGGCTTTCCGCCGGACGTCGCCAAGCCCGGCGCCGTCGGCGACGCCGAGTACAGCCCGCTTGTCAGCACCGACGGCGAGACGGTAATCAACGCGTCCCAGGTCGCCAACGACTCGGGCATGCACGACTCGGCGCTGGAGGTCGACCCCGAGGCGATGGAGGTGACGATGGCGGCCCTGCCCGGGTTCGTCGGCGGAACCGAGAACCTCTACCTGCGCACCGAGGGCTCGATCGAGCTCGTCGCTGCGGCCGAGGCGAGCACCTACGCCCCGAATCTCGCTGAAGCACCGGGGCTTGCGTCCGACGCCGAGGACTCGGCCCGCTCAGCGATCATCCCGATCGTCAACGGCCTGCGCGAGGCGGACGACCCCGAGCAGCGTCAGGGCCTCCAGTCCGCTCTGCTCGGCGAGGGCCCGCCGCTCAACATCGAGCAGGACCCGAACACGAGCCCGCTTTACTCGCCGCTCTGGGACATCACCCCGGCGGTGTGGACCGAGGAGGCGATCAAGAAGGGCGAACGCAAGCTGCTCACGTCGGCAGACGAGGTGATCGCCGAGGTCGAGGCAGGCCGGATCGAGAGCGGGGGCGAGGGGCCCGCGAACGATTCGCTCGCCGGACTCCGGGCGCTGGAGGCGATCTCGAACTGCTCGATCATGCAGCTCGGCTGAGCCGTCAGCCGCAGAACCGCGCTGTAATGCCTCCGTAAGAAGCGGTCGGGAGGATCGACCCATCAAGCGGATCGCGACAGTCGTTTTGATCGGACTCGCCGTCTTCGCCTTCGGGGCATGCGGCGACGACGATGGCGACCAGGCCGCCAGTCCGACCACGGCGCCGGAGGAGGAAGCCACGACCGAGGCTGATGCGAGCGAGACGGCGGCGAGTACAGGCGGGTCGAAGGAGGACGGCGAGACCGGAACGCAGGACGGACCCGCGAACGGCACCGAGGTTGTGCTCGGCGACTCGGAGTTCGGCGAGATGCTCTACGACGCAAACGATCAGGCGATCTACGTCTTCGAGCGCGACACGACCGAGGAGAGCGTCTGCTACGACGAGTGCGCCGCCGCATGGCCGCCCGTCGTCACCTCTGGCGAACCGGTGGCCGGTCCCGGCATCGACGGCTCGCTGCTCGGTACCACCGAGCGCCGCGACGGCACCGTCCAGGTCACCTACGGCGGCAAGCCGCTCTACTACTACGCCCACGAGGCTCCCGGCGAGGTCAAGTGCCACAACGTCGACCTCAACGGGGGCTTCTGGTGGGTCGTCGGCGCCGATGGGGAGCCACTCGCATGAGGCGTGCAGGGCTGCCATCGACGGTCGCGGTGCTGGCGCTGCTTGGGCTCCCGGTCGCCGCTCCGGCTGCGCCGCCCGCCGATGGGACGAAGATCACGGTTCGCGGCTCGGAATTCGGTTCGATGATCTGGGCGCCAGACCGCCAGGCCGTCTACATGTTCGAGCGGGATCTCCCGGACGAGTCGCGCTGCTACGGCCGCTGCAAGAAGGCGTGGCCCCCGGTGCTCGCACAGGGGCGCCCGAGGGCCGGGCGCGGCGTCGACCCGGGGCTCCTCGGCACCACCCGCCGCCGCAACGGCGACCGGCAGGTGACCTACGCCGGCAAGCCCCTCTACACCTACGCGCACGAGGGCCGGGGCCAGGTCTTCTGCCATGACGTGAGCCTGAACGGGGGCTACTGGTGGGTGCTCGGTCCGGACGGCGAGCCGCGGTCTTGAGGGAAGTGTTGAGCGGAGAGGGTGGGATTCGAACCCACGGACCGAGCGAACCCGGTCGCCCGGCGATACTGATGAGGCATGACGGACAAGAACGTCGAAATTCTCCGCTCGAGGCCGCGGGGCTCCTGAGTAATGGGCCGACCAGTCGCACCGCCGCGCAACATCTCCGAGCTCGAGCTGCCGGCGTTCGATTACACCGACGCGACGGTCGTGGGCGAGCGCTTCCACGAGTCGATGGAGCGGCTGCGCCGGCGGTCCTGGATCGCAAAGGCCGGGCCGGTCGGCTACCTGGTGCTGGACCGCGCGGCCGCCTCCTTCTTTCTGCGCACGCCCAAGGCGAAGTTCCCGGGACGGCTCATGCTCGAGGTGCAAGGGGTCAATGGAGGGTTTCTCTACGAACGGATGAAGGGCAATCTGCTGGACCTCGACGGCGAGGATCACCGCCGCCAACGCAAGCTCGTGCAGCCGTCGTTCACGCCTCCCGCGGCCGACCGGCACCGTCCGGCGATGCGGCGCGTGCTCGAGGAGCTCTATGAACGCGTCGTGGGGGCCGGCCACTGCGATTTCGTCGCCGCCTTCGCCAAGCCCTATCCGGCGACGATCATCGCCGAGCTCATGGGCGCGCCGCTCGCCGACGCCGACAGGCTCGGCACCTGGGCGAACCTGATCCAGGGCCAGTTCGACCCGGTGAAGGTGTCGACAATGCTCCCGGAGCTCAACCGGGCGGCGGAAGAGTTCGTCGACTACACGCGGGCGCTGATCGACGCCCGTCGCAATCAGCCTGGAGAGGACCTGATCTCCGAGCTGATCGCCGCGGAGGAGGAGGGCGACCGCCTCACCGAGGATGAATGCATCCACCTCGTCAGCGCGGTCCTCGTGGGGGGTGTGGACACCACCCAGGCACAGCTCGCGCACGGCATGCACCTGTTCGCCACCCACCCCGACCAGTGGCGGCTGCTCCACGAGGATCCGCAGCTTGCGGCGGCGGCGACCGAGGAGGTCCTTCGATTCGAGCCGATCACCCCGTTGACCGCGCGGATCACCCGCGAGGAGATTGTCTACCGAGACGTCGTCTTCCCCGAGGGAACCATCGTGCTCGCCGCCGCGGTGACGGCCAACCGCGACCCCGACGGCTGGCAGGCACCCGATCGGTTCGACATCACGGCGGACCGCGATCGTGCGAAGCCGCTCACGTTTGGCGCGGGCCCGCACTTCTGCCTGGGCGCCAACCTCGCGCGAGCCGAGCTCCAGGAGGCGTTCGCGTTCCTCGCCGCCCGGATGCCCGAGCTCCGACTCGACGGCGACCCGGTCTACGACACGCCGCTCGGCGTCTACGGGCTACACGCTCTGCCGATCGCCTGGTGATCTAGATCAGCGGAGGGGGTGGGATTCGAACCCACGGACCGAGCGAACCCGGTCAACAGCTTTCAAGGCTGCCGCATTCAACCGCTCTGCCACCCCTCCGGGCCACACAAGTTTGACGGGATCTTCAGTCGACCCCTAATACATTGCGCCGATGGCGGAGTGGCGCAACTGGGCCGGCGATCAGCGCTGCACCCCTGCCTCGATCGAGCGCCCCGGGACCCGGGAGGAGCTCGGCGAGGTCGTTCGCCGCGCCACCGATCGGGGGCTGCGCGCGCGCGCCTCGGGCTCGGGCCACTCGTTCACCGACGTCGCCCTGACCGACGGGGTCATGGTCCGGCTCGACCGCCTCGACCGCATTCTCGAGGTCGACCGGCAGGCGGGCGTGGTCAAGGTCGAGGCGGGGATCGTGCTCGGCGAGCTCAACCGTCGCCTCGACGCCCTCGGCCTGGCGATCGAGAACCTCGGCGACATCGACCGCCAGACGGTCGCCGGCTCGATCTCGACCGGCACCCATGGCACCGGCGGGCGCCTGCGGAGCATCTCCGCCCAGGTCGAGGCGGTCGAGCTCGTCGGCGCCGACGGGTCCTCAGTCGAGATCGACGCCTCCGACCCGTCGATGCTGGCGGCGGCGCGGCTTGGCCTCGGCGCGCTCGGCCTGATCTACGCGGTCACCGTCCGGGTCGTCCCTGCCTTCACCCTCGCGCGGCTCGACAGCCCGCGGCCGCTCGACGATGTGCTCGCCCGGCTCGACGAGCTCAACGCCGCCAGCGACCATTTCGAGTTCTACGTCTTTCCCCACACCCGCACCGCGCTGTGCCGCGAGAGCCACCGTTCCGACGAGTCGCCGCGCCCGCGCTCGCCGGCGGCCGTCTACGCCCAGGAGGTGATGCTGGAGAACTGGGTCGGTCAGCTCTTCGTGCTCGCGGGGCGGCGCTTTCCGGCGCAGGCGCCGCGGCTGGCGCGGCTTGCGTCCCGCGGCGTCGGCCGCTCGACCAAGGTCGATCGCAGCCATCGTGTCTTCGCCTCCGAGCGCCGGATCAAATTCACCGAGATGGAGTACGGAATCCCGCGCGAGCACGCGCCCGAGGCGGTGCGCCGGGTGCTGCAGCACGCGGGCCGGCCGGAGCATCACGTCGCGTTTCCGATCGAGGTCCGCTTCGTCGCCCCCGACGATGTGATCCTCAGCGCTTCGCACGGGCGCAGCACCTGCTACATCGCGGTTCACCAGGACCGCAAGCTCAACTGGGAGCCCTACTTTCGCGGGGTCGAGGAGATCATGGAGTCCTATGGCGGCCGGCCGCACTGGGGCAAGCGGCACTTTCAGACCGCCGAATCGCTGGCGCCTCGGTATCCGCGCTGGGAGGAGTTTCAGCGCGTTCGCGCCCGGCTCGACCCCGGCGGGCGCTTCGCCAACGCCTACACCGACCGCGTCCTCGGCCCGGTCGAGGGCTAAAGGAAGGTCAGCCTCTCGCCGCGATAGGTCGGGACCTGATCGGCGATCGAGTCTCCCTCGATCAGATAGAGCGAGTCGAAGCGTTCGCACAGCTCGCCGGCCTTGGCGTGGCGCAGGTAGACGCGGTCGCCGACTCGCAGCTGGTAGGCGGCGGCGCCCATGACCGGCGTCTGGACCTCACCGGCGCCCTCCTGTCGATCGAGGTGCAGGCCCCGCGGCAGGTAGGGCTCCGGAAGCCGATCGGCCCCGGGCGGACCGGAGGCCGGGTAGCCGCCGCCGAGCAGCGTGGCGACGCCGCCGACCGGGCGCCTGACGACCGAGAGCGAGAAGAACGCCGCCGGCTCGAGCTCGAGCGCCCGGTAGTGGTCGAACAGCGTCGGCGCGTAGAAGCCCGAGCCGGCGCTGAGCTCGTCGACGATGCCCGACGCCGCGGTGCGCGCCAGGCTCCCGGTGCCTCCTCCGTTGACGAACTCCAGCGCCCCGCCGCGCTCGGCGAGCGCCTCGCGCACCGCGCTCACCATCTCCGGCAGGCGGCCGCGGATCTCGCGCTCGGATGCCGACTGCATCATCCGGATCGCGGCGCTGCGCAGCGGGCTGCCGGGGACGCGGTCGCCGACCCCGGCGATCTGGCCCTCGTACGCCATCAGCCCGGCGAGCCGCGTGCCGGGGCGGTCCTCGATCTCCTCGGCCATGCGCCGCGCCCGGGCGGGGTCGTGGACCGGCGAGCGCTTCGGCCCGATTCGCGCCATCCGGCCGCCGAGCGGCCACCAGCCGACGTCGAGGTCCAGGCAGACGCGCACCTGCGCGGGACCGCCCCCGATCGCGCCTTCGATCAGGTCGAGGTGAGGCCGGTCGTCGACCATCAGCACCGGCGCGCGCTCGGGGCTTTCGCCGGCCATCCGGGCGACGGCTGCGATCGCCGGCCGGTCGACCGACGGGTAGCCGACGACGAGGTTGTCGAACCCGCGCTCGGCGAGATGAAGGGCCTCCGGCACCGTGAACGCGAGCACGCCGCGAAAGCCCGGATCGAGGTCGAGGATCCGGCGCAGCACGGCGGTCGAGCGCACGGACTTCGAGGCGACCCGGATCGGCAGCCCGCCAGCCTGGGCGAGCATGCGCTCGGCGTTACGCCGCAGCGCGTCCAGGTCGACGAACGCAAACGGCGGCGTCACGCCGGCGAAAATCGCGTCGTAGCGCGCTCGCAACGCCTCGCGATCGATGTCCGAGGGCAGGTTCACAGCGCGCGCGAGCGTATCTAGACTGACCTCACATCCCCCCGGAGAGGTGGCCGAGTGGCTGAAGGCACTCGCCTGCTAAGCGAGTAGGGGG
>DAIRGH010000146.1:0-5380 GCA_036794585.1 Solirubrobacterales bacterium
ACCAGCGACCTTTCGGCCCCCAGCCGAATGCGCTACCAGACTGCGCCACGCCCCGTGACTGCGCCCGATTCTACGTCGAAACCCAAGCGGGCGACGGGGCTCGAACCCGTGATGGGAGCTTGGAAGGCTCCAGTGTTACCAACTACACCACGCCCGCGAAGGCGGCCGATTATAGGTTCGGCGGCCGGGGCTCTAGGAGAGCTTGTCGTCGACGGCGACGTACTCGCGAAAGCGAGTGATGAGGCCGTCGTCCAGCGTGAAGGCGTGGCTAAAGCCGTAAGCCGCCTCGCCGCCGCTCGACAGTTTGCCGCGGGCCTGGCCGACGGAGACGACATACGGCCCGTCGGCGACCAGGTCGTAGGACTCGATCGTGAGCTCGCTCCAGTTCTCCCCGATGGCGGCGAAGAACCCGCCGACACCGTCGCGGCCGCTGTAGTCGCCGCCCTGGGGGAGGAGCCCGGGCGAGAGCCACTCGACCTCGTCGCTCACCTTCTCCAAGATCGATGGGATGTCACCGGTCTGGAAGGCGTCGTACGCATCAGCGATGACCTGGGCATTGTCGGACATGGGTTCCTCCGTAATCGATGTGCCCGCCTCGGAGACCCTATTACGGCCAGTAGGGTCGCAGCATGGGTTCCGATGCCGCCGAGGTGGTCCAGCGGCTCCACGACGCCGTGCGTGACGGCGCGATGGAAGCCGCCGCGGAGCTGTTCGCGCCGGACTTCGTCAGCCACAACCTGCCGCCCGGCCTGCCGGCCGGCCGAGACGGCGTGCGGATCTGGTACGAGACCCTGCAAGCGGCGTTTCCGGACCTGAGCGTCGAGATCGACGACCTGGTCGCCGCGGGTGACCGCGCCGCTGCGGCTACCACCCTGCGCGGGACCCACACCGGTGAGCTGATGGGCATTGCGCCGAGCGGTCGCCGCGTCGCGGTGACCGGCATCGACATCGTCAGGGTCGCCGACGGCCGCATCGTCGAGCACCGCGGCCTGACCGACACCGTCGGGCTGCTGCGCCAAATCAGCGCGGGCGAGGAGCCTGAGCCGGGCTAGTCGACTCGGAGGCCGAAGTCGGTGGTGTAGATGCCGGCGTCGGCATTACCGCTCGAGGGGGAGCCCTCGTTGAAGCCGACGCCGATCTCGCGCCAGTCGCGACTGAGGATGTTGGCGCGATGGTCGGGGCTGTTCATCCACGCTTTGACGATCGACTCGGGGGTCGCGCTGCCGCCCGTTCCCCAGGCGACGTTCTCGCCGATCCGCCAGGCCCTGAGACCGCCGCTGAGGTAGTCGTCGAGCCGCGTCTGAAGCGCTGCCTCGCCGGGGCACTGATGCGAGAAGCAACCGGTGCCGTCCATGCGCTCGTTGTGGCGCTGGGCGGCCTTCTGAAGCTTCTTGTTTCGGTCGAGGTTCGGCAGCCCGCGCTGATCGCGCTCCCTGTTGACCAGGCACAGCACCGCCTTGCGCGCCTGCCCGTTTTCCAGCTCCTCGGGTCCGGTCTTGCCCCATTCCTTGCAGGGGCTGTCCGCCGCGGCGGGCGCGGGGGCTGCGGCAGCGAGGGCGACCAGCACCAGGAGCCCCCCGAGCAGCAGCGACACGCCAGGCTTTCGAAGGCTGGGCGTCATGCACGAGTTCGATCGACTCGCGCTCACCCACGCGTGACGGCGCCCTGGCTATGTGGACGTATCTACGAGTCCGGGTTCGGCTCGGGCTCAGGCGTGCGCCAGCCGAAGACCACCGTAAAGGTCGCGTAGCCCGTGTCGCAGCGCTCGTCGACGGGCTCCTGCACGACGCCCACGCCGACGTCGATGTAGGTCTTGTCGAGGATGTTGATCCGGTGAAACTTGGTCGCCATCCAGTTGTCGACCATCGCGTCGGCGCTGACGCCGCAGCCGGTGCTCTCGGCGAACTGCCACGCCTCGGCGGTGTCCAGGTAGCCAGATCGCTCGATCCGTATGGGCAGTGCGGGCTCCTCGCCGCAGCGGTGGGCCAGACATTCGGTCTCGACCATGACGAGGCTGTGCTTTTGCGCGGCCTTCTGCAGCGTCTTCTCACGCTTGAGCTTGCCCTTGCCGTTGATCGCGCGCTCGAGGTTGATCAGGCAGCGGATCGAGCGGCGAAGCTGGAGCGGTGTCGCCTCGTCGGCCGGCTGCTCGGCCTCGGGACAGACGCCGTCGGAGCCACCGAGTGCAGCGCGGTTGGGCGCGGCGCCATCGCCATCGGCGAGCGCCTGCGAGGCGAACGGCGCGATCGCGAGCGTCGCGAGCGCGGTTGCGATCGCGGCTGTCCGGCGCGCCTTTGCCTGGTCGATCCTGGTCATCTCGGTTGAAAAAGCAAGCGCGCCCCCGCCGGCGCGCTCATTGGGAAAACCCGGTTTCAACGCCGGAGTTGCGCCCGTTTCGTGCAGCGGGGGACCGAGGAATCGAACCTCGAGCTGCGGTTTTGGAGACCGCTATGTTCGCCGTTACACCAGTCCCCCGGCGTGGCTCGCAAGTGTAGGCACGCGAGGCGGAGCCGAATGCGGACGAGAGGACTCGAACCTCCACGGGCAAAGCCCACCAGGTCCTAAACCTGGCGCGTCTTCCAGTTCCGCCACGTCCGCGGACGCGCCCGATTCTAGGTTGCGTGCTGCCGGAATCCGGCCCTCGGCTTGCGGGTGAGAACCGTCGCGCCGCGCTCGCGCAGGGCTTATGCTTGCGGCGATGCCGGTCGAGGAGGCCCGCGAGGGATACGAGCTCTGGCGTCCCAACAGGGAGAAGGCAGAGGCCAAGACGATGAAGGCGGTGATCGCCTTCGTGCTCCTGGTCAGCGCCGGGCTGGTGATCGTGGTCACGATCGGCGGCTGGGAGCACCTGCTCGGCCCCAGCGTCGGGGTCATGTCGCTGCTCTGGGCGGGGCTCTACATCCTGTTCGCGCTCCTGGTCATGCGCTGGAATCGCGGCATCCTGCCGGTCGCCGCAGCGCTGGCCGTGATCCTGGCGATCTTCGCCGCGATCGCGGCCCCCGAATGGTTCGCACGCGACAAGGAGGGCCTCGACTCGCCCGCGCTGCCGGAGGACCTGCTCGGCCTGCTGACCCTGGTCGTCGTCCCGGTTCAGCTGATCCTGATCGCCGTCGCGATGATCGGCTTCAACCAGGAGTGGCACGTCGAGGAGGAGCGCCCGATCGGCGGTCAGCCGCTGCACGGCGAGGGCGAAGGCGACGACCGCGGCGCCGCCCCCGCTCCGGCCTAGAACAAGGCTTCCTGCTCCTCGCGCGGCTCGATCAGCTCGGGCCCGTCCTTGCGCACGTCGTTGACGTAGTCGCCGACCTCACGGCCGACGAGCGCGTCATCGGGCGGCGGCACCAGCAGCTCCAGTGACTCCTCGGGTGACAGCTCGGGATCCAGCCAGGCCGCCTCGGCGCCGGGGTCGAGGACGACCGGCATCCGGTCGTGGATCGGGCGCATCAGCTCGTTCGGAGGGCAGGTGATGAGCGCGCAGCTGTGCAGCACCTCGTCGGTGCCGCGCCGCTTGAGCTCGGCCCAGATCCCGGCGAAGGCGAACAGGTCGCCGTCGGGGCGGCTGAACCAGAGCGGGCGCTTGCCGCGCTCGTCGGTGAGCCACTCGTAGAAGCCGTCGGCGGGCATCAGGCAGCGCCGCTCGCGAAACGACTCGGCGAACGCCGACTGCGTGGCGACGCTCTCGACCCGGGCGTTGATCAGCGGCCGCTGACCTTTCTTCGTCGCCCACACGCCCGGCAGCAGGCCCCATCGCAGCCGGCCAAGCTCGCGGTCTTCGCCGCGCCGGCGAATCGCTGGGACTGGGTCGGTGGGCGCGATGTTGAAGCGCGGCTCCTCCGCCGGCGCCTCCTCGGCCGACTCGAGGATGTCGAACCGCGCCCGGATCCTGAGCGGGTCGGGGTTTGTGAGCGTGTAGCGCCCGCACATTCGATTCAGGCTAGTGACCCTCTCGGCGCAGCTGACGCGTCACTGGTCACGTTTCTCGGGCTACGGTCGTCAGAATGTTGGGACCCCGCGGCGGTGGTGGAACTGGAGATACACGCGGCGCTCAAAACGCCGTGCCCGCAAGGGCATGTGGGTTCGAATCCCACCCGCCGCATCGCGCAAACCCCGGCGATGCACCCCACTGAAGCGGTTGAGCAGGTGCTGGAGCTAGTTGGACGGGGCCTGAACAGCTGCGAGGTTTCGCGCCGGACCGGCGTCCCCCGGTCGACCGTGGTGGCGTGGCGTCAGGGTCGAATTCCGCAGGCCGGTCTGCGACGGCGCAGGGGAACGTGTCTGCGTTGTGCCGGGTACCGCTTCCCCGTCCCTCACGCGACTAACTACGCATACGCGTACCTCCTCGGGCTGTACCTCGGAGACGGGTGCCTCACCCATCACCATCGCGGCGTCTATCGGCTCAGTATCAGCCTCGACAGTTCGTATCCCAGGATCGTTGCCGAGTGCTGTGCAGCGATCAGCATCCTTGCGCCCGGGAACAAGGTCGCAATTCGGACCAAGTACGGGCAGAACCTCGCAGAGCCCACCGCCTACTCGCTGCATTGGGTCTGCCTCTTTCCGCAGCACGGCCGCGGGTTCAAGCACTTGCGCCCGATCGCGCTGGAGGCCTGGCAGCGGGAGATCGTCGACCTGTATCCGTGGCGCTTCCTCCGCGGGCTGATCCACTCCGATGGCTGTCGGGGGCTCAACACGATCAAACACCCCAAGAAGACGTACGCCTATCCGCGGTACCAGTTCTCGAATCGGTCTGAAGACATACGCAACCTGTTCTGCGAGTACTGCGACAAGGTCGGGGTGGAATGGCGACAGATGAACCAGTGGAACATCTCGGTGGCGCGCCGTGAGTCGGTGGCGCTGATGGATCGGTTCATCGGGCCGAAGCGGTAGCGGCGGCCTGGCCGCGATAACCGCGGGAGGTCGAACGGGCCCGGGCTGGTCCCGCCCGGCGTACGCTGTGAGGAAGTGGAGCTCCTCCTGCTTGCTCTGCCACCGGTTCTCGGCTTCCTCGTCGGGCGCTACTGGATCGCGCCGGCGCTCGGCGCCGGGCTTGTGCTCTGGGTCGCCGTTGCGGCCATAGTGGACAACTACGTCGGTGCTTGCACGAGGCCGGATGGCTGCGGCGCCGGTCCCGTGGCCCAGGCGGTCGCCTTGGGGGTCTTGTGGGGCGTCTTGATCGCGGCACTCGCCGCGCTGGGCGTCCTCGTCCGCCAACGCTGGGTTCATCGGACCGAAGCGTTAGGCGACGACGGCCCGCGATAATCCCCGCGCGTGGACAGTGCGGGGCGCATGGAGATCATTCGCGAGCTGTGCTCGTTCGAGGGCAGGCTGGCGGGCACCGACGCCGAACGGCGGGCGGCGGGCCGGCTCGCCGAGCGGCTGCGCG
>DAIRGH010000147.1:0-5364 GCA_036794585.1 Solirubrobacterales bacterium
GTTGGACTCCGTTTAACTCGAGGAAACAGGCCCCGGCGACGGCGGGCGGGCTGAAGACGCTCGCCGTGTTTCACCTCGCCGAGACCAGCGGCCCCTCGCGGTCGCTCGAGACCGAGCTCGCCTGGCTCGGCGGCCGCGGCGAGCTCTCGACCGTGATCCCGAAGCCCGGCGGCCACCTCGAGCAGGAGCTTGGGGACGAGGGATCGGTGATCGCGCTCGACTACCAGGCGCTCACGGTGCCCCCGGGGGGTCCGGCGGCGCTGCTGGGCGAGCTACGGCGGCAGTGGCACGACGTGCGCGCGTTCAGGGCGTTGATCCGCGAGCGCCGCCCGCAGCTGGTGATCTCGGTGACGACGATGCTGCCGGCGGTGCCGGTGGCCGCGTGGCTCGAGCGTGTTCCCTCGCTCGTCTACTGCGGCGAGCTCTTCGATCGCGGGATGCGCGGCGGCGCCCTGCGGATGTTCGCCGCCCGCGCGCTGGCCAGCCTCACGGCCCGACTGGCCGACGTCATCATCGCCTGCTCGCACACGGTCGCCGCGCAGTTCGAGGCCGCGCCGGCGCAGATCGTCACGGTCTACCCGCCGGTGGGGGAGCGCTACGCCGCCGGTGACGGCGAGGACCTGCGCGAGCGGCTGGAGCTCAGCCCCGAAGCGCCGCTGCTCGCCTCGGTGGGCTACCTGACCGAGGGGCGCGGCCAGGACGTCCTGGTCGAGGCGATGCCGGCGATCCTCGAGGCGCGGCCCGACGCTCACTACCTGATCTGCGGCGCTGCGTTTCCGCGCGCTCGCGACATCGCCTACCGCGAGCGCCTGCTCGCCCTGATCGCCGAGCTCGGGCTCGAGCGATCGGTGACCGTGGTCGGCCACGTCGAGAACGTCGCCGCGGTTTATGCGGCGGCCGACACCGTCGTCAACCCGGCGCGCTTCAACGAGCCGTTCGGGCGGGTGCCGTTCGAAGCCGCGATTGCGGGCAAGCCCTCGGTCGTCACGCGCGTCGGCGCGATCCCCGAGCTGCTTCGCGACGGCAAGTCGGCGCTGATCGTCGCGCCCGAGAACCCGTCCGAGATCGCCGCCGCGGTGCTGCGCCTGTTCGAGGACGCGGAACTGCGCGAGCGCCTGGTCAGCGGCGCGATGGAGATCGTCGACAGCCGCCTGCGCGCCGAACACAGCCTGGCCGGCTTTCAGCGCGCCGTCGCCGCGACCCTCGGACGCCAGCCTTGAGCACCTCGGCCTCGATCGTGATCCCGGTCAAGGACGGGGGGGAGGACCTCGCGGTCTGCCTCGCGGGAATCTCGCGCCAGCGCGGCGTCGCCGATCCCGAGGTCGTCGTGGTCGACTCGGGGTCTGCTGACGGCAGCGTCGCGCTCGCCCGTGACTTCGGCGCCAAGGTGATCGAGATCGGGGCGTCGGAGTTCGACCACGGGCGCACCCGCAACCTCGCCGCCGAGACGGCGAGCGGCGAGGTGCTGGTGTTCATCAGCCAGGACGCCGAGCCGCTGGGGACGTCCTGGCTCCAGACCCTCGTCTCGCGGCTGGATTCCGACGCGGACATCGCCGGCGTCTACGGCCGCCAGCTCGCGCGCCACGATGCCGTCCCGCCTGAGACCTACTTCCTCGAATACCTGTACGGCTCGACTCCGCGCGTCCAGGCGCTCGACGGCGGCGCCGAGCCCTCGATGGACACGACCCTGTTCTCGAACGCCAACGGCGCGATCCGCCGTGAGGCCTGGGAGCAGTTCCCGTTCGCCGAGGGCCTGATCATGAGCGAGGACCAGGAATGGGCGCGGCGGGTGCTGCTCGCCGGCTGGCGGCTCGCCTACGAGCCGGCGGCCGCGGTCCGCCACTCTCACCCCTACACGCTCGGCACGGCGTTTCGGCGCTTCTTCGACTCCGGTGTCTCGGCCGATCGCTCCTACCTCTCGGGCCCGGGCTCCGCCGCGGCCCTGCGCGGCAACGTCCTTCGTTACGCAAACGGCGAGCTGCGCTGGCTCGGCCGCACCGGCAACCGCCGCTGGATCCCGTACACGTGCGTGTACGAGCTGGCGAAGTTCGCGGGGCTCCAGCTCGGGCGGCGGCACCGGCTGCTCGGCAAGGGGATCAGCCGCCGGCTGAGCGCGCGGCCGGATTGGTGGGGGGCTGGGTAGGGGAAGGCCCTCCGCGGTCCTCACCAACGAACCGCAGGTTCTAGCCGCTATTCGGACAAAACCTGCGGTTGGTCGCCGAGACCTCCCTACCCAGCCCAACTCGCTGCGGCCAGGCGTGCTGCACGCCTTACAGATCACATCCAAACCTGCCGATAGACGGGCTGAGATGTCCATGCCTGCGACGACCGCCCGGCTTCGCTCACGGCGACGGATGGCGCCGCTCACCCCGCGTCGCACCGGGCGCCTGGAGCTCTCGGTGGTGATTCCCTGCCTGAACGAGGCCGAGGGGATCGCGGTCGTGGTCGACAAGGCGCTGCGGACGATGAGCCGCGAGGGCATCTACGGGGAGGTCGTCGTGGTCGACAACGGCTCGGTCGACGGTTCGTCCGAGCTCGCCGAGCAGGCCGGCGCCCGGGTCGTCCACGAGCCGCGGCGCGGTTACGGCTCCGCCTACCAGGCCGGCTTCGCCGCCGCGCGCGGGACCTACATCCTCATGGGCGACGCCGACGACACCTATGACTTCACCCAGCTCGGCCGCTTCATCGCGCCCCTGCGCCAAGGCGCCGACATGGTGATCGGCAATCGGATGAAGGGCATCAAGCCCGGCGCGATGCCTTGGCTTCACCGCCGCGTCGGCAACCCGCTGCTGACCGGGCTGCTGAACCTCTTCTTCAAGACCGGTGTCGGCGACGCTCATTGCGGCATGCGGGCGTTTCGCCGCGACCGCCTGGCGGCGCTCGACTTGCGGGCGACGGGGATGGAGTTCGCGTCCGAGCACGTCATCCGCGCCGCCAAGGTGGGACTCAAGATCCGCGAGATCGAGATCGACTACCGCCCGCGGATCGGCGAGTCGAAGCTCTCCTCGTTCTCGGACGGGTGGCGGCACCTGCGCTTCCTGCTCGTCCACAGCCCGACCTGGCTCTTCGTCCTGCCGGGCGCCGCGATCGCCGCGCTCGGCCTGCTGGGCGTGCTCGTCTCGTTGAGCGGGATCGAGCTGTTCGGCCGCGAGTGGCAGCTGCACGCGACGATCGCCTCGGTCGCCGCCGTCATCCTCGGCTCGCAGATCCTGCAGATCGGCGCCTTCTCGCGCGCCTTCGCCTTCTACTACCTCGGCGAGACCGACCGGCTGATCGAGGGAGCGCGCCGCAGGTTCCGGCTCGAGCACGGTCTGCTGGCGGGCTCGGGCCTGGTGGTCGCCGGGCTGGTGATCGCCGGCTGCGTGCTGGCGCTGTGGCTCGGCCGCGGTCTCGGCGAGCTGCGCGAGGAGCGCGTCTTCCTGGTCGGGCTGATGCTCGTGGTGCTCGGCTTTCAGTCCGTGTTCGGCGCCTTCTTCCTCTCGGTGCTCGGGCTGCGCCGTCGCCCGCACGAGGGCGACCGCGACGCCGCCTAGTCATCTAGCTTTCTACGCGCCATGAGGGTGCTCGTCGCCGGCAGCGGCGGAATGCTCGGCCGCGCGCTGCTCGACGTGCTGGGTGCCGATGACGAACTCGATGTCCTGACCGCGAGCCGCGCCGGCGGATTCGACGCGATCCGCGACGCGCCCGAGGACCTGCTCGCCGAATCCGGCTGCGACTGGGCGATCAACGCGATTGGCGTGCTTGCGAGTCGCATCGACCCGGCGGAGCCGGCGAGCGTCGAAGGTGCGTACGCGGTCAACTCGGCGTTCCCGCAGCGGCTGGCCGAGGCGGCGCGGGCCGCCGGCTGCGGGCTGATCCACGTCAGCACCGACGGGGTCTTCGCGCCCGACGGCGGGCCGGCCGACGAGCGCACACCACCCGATGCCCCCGACGCCTACGGGCTGAGCAAGCGACTTGGAGAGCCGCCCGCGCCGGCGATCACCCTGCGCTGCTCGATCATCGGCACCGAGGACGCACCCGCCCGGTCGCTGCTCGGATGGGCGCTGAGCCAGCCGCGCGGCGCAGTGATCGAGGGCCACACCGATCGTGCCTGGAATGGCGTCACGACGCTCGCCCTGGCGAGGCTCTGTGCGGCGGCGATTCGCGATCCCGCCGGCCCGCCGACGCCCCTTCACGTGGTGCCCGCCGACGTCGTCAGCAAGGCCGACCTACTGGCGCTGTGCCTGCGCGAGTTCGGACGGGAGGACGTGCGCGTCGAGCCGATCGAATCGGGCAGCCCGAGGACGCGAACCCTCGCGACCTGCCACGAGGCCGAGCACGGACGGCTGTGGCGCGACGCGGGTTACGACCGGGTGCCGGCGATCGGCGAGCTGGTCGGCGAGCTCGCGGCGCAGCGCCGCAGCGGCTGAGCCCTCGGCTATCGTGCCGCGCTCGATGCGCCACGTCATGCTCACCCTGGGCATCCGTCCCGACCTGATTCGCGCCAGCCGGATCATCCATCTGCTGCGCGAGCGGGAGGAGATCAAGTTCACGCTCTGCTGGTCGGGCCAGCACTACGCGGACAACCTCAAGGACGTGTTCATCCGCGATCTCGGGCTCCCGGCGCCCGATCTGGAGCTGAACGCCACCGGCTCCAACGACGCCGAGGTCGTCGGCTCCGTGATCTCGCGGCTCTCGCCGGTGCTCGCCGAGCAGCAGCCCGACGTCGCCGTGTTCCTGGGCGACACCAACACCGTCATGGGGTCGATCGCCGCCGCTCAGCTGAACATCCCGATCGTTCACATCGAGGGCTGCATGCGCTCCTATGACTGGCGGATGCCGGAGGAGAAGTACCGCACGGTGATCGACCACCTCAGCGACGTCGTCTACACGTACTTTCCCGAGTACAAGGAGCAGGGCGTGCGCGAGGGACTCAACCCGCGCAACATCGTCGTCATCCAGAACCTGATCGTCGACGTCCTCGACCACTACTTCCACGCCCGCCGCGACGAGTACGACGAGTACGCCTCAGACGAGTTCTTCGCCGAGCGCGGGATCGAGCGCGACGCCTTCTTCCTCATGACCTGCCATCGGCGCGAGAGCGTCGAGGACCCGCGCCCGCTGCAGGCGATCCTCGAGTTGATCGAGGCCGCTCCGTACGCGATCTACTTCCCGGCCAGCTACCGGACGCAGCAGCGGCTGAAGGACTTCGGCATGAGCGTGCCGCCGAACACGACCATGGTCGACCCGATCGGCTACAAGGAGCTGCTCGCGCTGCTGGTCAACTCGCGGGGCGCGATCACCGACTCCGGCACCGTCGTCGAGGAGACCGCGGTGCTCGGCGTCCCCTCGCTGCAGATCCGCAAGGCGACCGAGCGCCCTCAG
>DAIRGH010000009.1:0-49107 GCA_036794585.1 Solirubrobacterales bacterium
GGCGGCGCCGGCCGCGGCCCAGGCCGTGGCCGCCCGGCGCTCGGAGCCGTACACCGCGGGCATCAGCTCGAGCGCCCCGCAGACCGCCGCGGCCCCGCCGAGCGCCTGCACGCAGCGTGAGACGAGCAGCGTCGCGATGTCGGGGGCGAGTCCGGCGGCGAGGCTTGCGGCCGCGAACAGCGCGAGGCCGCCCACCGTGACCCGCGCGGCTCCGAGCCTGCCCGCCGCATGCGCCGCCGGCAAGGCCGCGAGCGCGAGCACGAGGTTGAACGAGACCAACACCCAGACCACGGCGCTGACCGAGACGTCGAGCTCGCGGTAGATGTCGGGCAGGGCCAGGACGACGATCGAGGAGTCGGCGAGCACCAGACCGACGGCGGCCGCCAGGGCGATGCGCCTCCCTGGTTCAGGCATCGATCTCGATCCAGTCCCAGGCGCGACCGCAGAGCTGCCGCCAGCGCTCGGGCGGGTAGCGAACGAGGTTCGCGTCTCCCGCCTCGGCGCGGGTGAGCATCAGCGGCCCCACCGATGTCGGGGCTCCGCCGCTGCCCGGGCGAAGGTCGGTCCCGTGGAAGTCGAGCACCAGCCGGTGCTTGCCGCGGTCGAGCCGGTGCTCGCCGAGCCGCACGTACTGACCCTGGTTGTTGAGCACGTGCCTGACCGATCCCACCGCCTGGCCGTCGACCAATAGATCCACGCGCGGACGCACCGAGCCCGCGAGCCAGACCTCATAATCGCCGCCGCGTGGGATCGGGACACTCGCCTCGACCGCCGCCGGGACCAGCGGCTGAGGGTGTGCGGGCGAACCCGGGACTCGCCAGGCGTCCGGATAGCCCGCTCGATGGGGCGGCACCTGGATCGGGCCCGGCCACCTGGCGGCGATCAACTCCGTGCCGCTGCGAGCGGCGATCGCGGCGAGCTGCCGTACGTCGGCACAGCCCGGGACGGCAAGGGGGTGGCGCTCACCGCCGAGAGGTATCCGCTCGAACCCGGTCACGGTGCCCGGGGGTCGCTGCCAAACCTCATAGGCGGATCCCGCCCAGACCAGCCGGTACGGCGCGGGCGGGCGGCTCTGCGTCGGCGATCGCCGCAACACGAGGGAGCGGTAGATCAGCAGTCCCGACGGGTCCAGCCGGTCGGTGTCGACCGCCTGACCCTTCGGCGCCGTCCCTCCCGCGCCGAGCGCGACCTGGCGGCGGCGAAGCTCCGAGGCGCCCTCTGGATCGGCCTCGCGCAGGAAGTGTCGGGCGCCATACGGCTCGTATTCGGTCATCAGCGTCGGCCCGTCTCCGGAGATGAGCTCGCCGATCCGCTCAAGCTCGGCGAGCCGCTCGCGCGGCGCCAGGTTGACGTCGCGATATGCGAGCGCGTTCGACCACAGCACCCCGCCGGCGATCACCGCGGCGAGCACGCCGCCGGCGAGCCGCCGTCCGCCGAGGTACAGCGCGGCCGCGGCGAGCATCGCCGCGAACGGGATCGCGGGCGAGGCCGTGGCCAGCGCCTTCGCATCGACCCAGGGCGAGCCGAGCACGCAGATCAGGGCGGCGGCGCCGAGCGTTCCGCAGACGTACGCGAGCGCGCCGCGATCGCGCCGGCGCCAGGCGTAGACGACGCCGAGGGCGGCGGCGAGGACGGCGAGTGCAATCAGCGCGTAAGCGAGCCACTCGAGGTCCGGGTCGACGCGGAAGTCGCCCGCCGGCCAGATCCCGGCCACCTGCGCCGGGTCCAGCGCCCCGAGCAGGTTGCCGCGCGCATCGGCGTCCGTGAGCGGCGAGGACCTCGGCGGGAGCAGGCCGCCCGTCGCCAGCACCGGGATGCTGAGCGCGGCAACGAACGCGGTGACGGCGAGCCCGCGCAGCGCCGCGACGCCGAGGCCCAGGCTCCCCGCCGTCACCAGCGCGGCCGTTGCGAAGGCCGGCGCCAGCCAGAGGACTCCGCCGGCGCTCAGCATCCCGACCAGCGCCGCGCATGGCAGCGCGGCGACCGCCGCGGCGCCCCACGACCATCGCCGGTCGTTGAGGCTCGGCGCCGTTGCGACCACAGCCGCGATCAGCATCGCCGCCGCCACCTCCTTGACCCCGCCCCACAGCGAGTAGCCGAACAACAGCGCCGACTGCGCGGCGACGAAGGCGACGGCGGCGCGCCACGCGGGCGACGAGACCACATGGCTCGCCAGCGACCACAACGCAAGCGCGAGCACGGCGGCCAACCACGCCATGTAGGGCTGGATCAGCCACGCGACGTCGGCGCCGACCAGCTGCTGTCCAACTCCGAGCGGCAGAAAGACGCCAATCGGATAGCCATCGGCGAGGTTGAAGGCGAGCGTCGCCTCGTAGGTCGACGGTGCCAGGCCGTCGACGCTGCGCCCGTGCTCCATCACGCGGTCCGTGAGCGCCATCCAGGTCGCCGTGTCGTCGAGGCGGATGTAGCCGGCGAAGGTGGCGTCTCCGGAGAGCACGATCGGAGCCGCGTAGATCGCGAACACGGGGGCGGCGGCGGCGAGCGGCCAGCCCGTCGGGGGGCGGCGGCGGCGCACGAGCACGACCAAGCCGGCGGCGCCGAGGGCGGCCACGGCCGGGGTCGCGAGCTCGGCGGTCGCATCGGCGAGGGTCAGGAACTGCGCGACGACGACGATCGCCGCAAAGCCGAGCGCAGGCAGCAATGCGAGTGGCAGCCGGCGCCCGGCAACCGCCTCGGTCAGGCTGCCACAACCCACCGCGAGCGCGGTGAGCAGAGCCGGAAACGCGACCCAGGACTCGAGCAGGTCCACCTAGAGGCCGAGCTCTTCGGCGCGGCCCTCCCGGTATTCGTCGCGCTTGTCGAGCACGTTCTCGACGTATGCGCGGGTCTCGGGAAACTCGATGTCGTCGGTCTCCAGGTCCGAGCCACCCCACGCGACCACGTTCTCGGGACCGCCGTTGTAGGCCGCCAGCGCCGCGACCTCGTTGCCGCCGAAGCGGTCGAGCAGGTGCCGCAGGTAGAAGGTCCCGTAGCGGATGTTCAGATCCGGGTCCGACAGATCCTCGTAGACGAAGGTCTCGCCCCCGCTCAGCTTCTCGATCTGGTCGCCGGTCTCGGGCGTGATCTGCATCAGGCCCCGGGCTCCCGCCTCCGATATCTGATCGGAGAAGCCCGACTCCTCGTTGATCACGGCCGCGATCAGCGCCGGATCGAGGTCAAAGCGATCGGCCTGCTGGCGGATGACGTCCTCGTGGCTAAGGGGGAGCGTCACCTCCTCGATCGCCTCTCCGAAGTCGATCCGGGTCGCGATCAGCACCGCCACCGCGACCACCAGGCCGGCAAACAGGAGCCGGCGGCCGGTCACGCCTTACGCTCGATCTTGGCGAGCACCTCGGCGAGCGCGGACTCGAGCTCGGCGAGCGTGCCGTCGTTTTCGACCACGTAGGTCGCCCGCGCCGCCTTTTCCTCCTGGCTGAGCTGGCGCCGGGAGCGGCCCTCGAGATCGCTGATCCCGCGCGCTCCCGCCCGGCGCGCGCGGGTGGCGCCGTCGGCGACGACAGCGATCGTCGCGTCGAACACGTCGTCGAGATCGGTCTCGAACAGCAGCGGCACCTCGACCACCGCGGCCCGCCTCCCCTCAGGCAGCCTGGCCCTCCAGCCGATCATCCGCTCGCCGACCAGGGGATGCAGGGCCTGCTCCAGCCAGGCGAGCTCGTCCGGACGTTCGAACACGATCGCGCCGACGCGCTCGCGGTCGACGTGGCCGTCCGGCGCCACGTCCTCGCCCCAGCGCCCGACCAGCAGGTCGCGCACCCGCTCGCTCGCCAGCAGCTCGTGGACGACGGCGTCGGCCGAGAGCGTCTGCGCTCCCAGCCGTTCGAACGCAGCGAGCGCCTCCGACTTGCCGGCTGCGACTGCGCCCGTGAGACCGAGGAAGGGGATGTTGGACGCGGTGGTCACCGCGTCCTGGTCAGCCTGTTGCGCTGGGCTCGTCGTCTTCCGCCGCTGCGGGGCTGTCGTCGGCGGCCGGCTCGGCCTCGGCCTCCGTCTCCTCGACGACCTGCTCGGAGAAGACCTCCTCGGAGAGGTCGAGGTCGGGCACCTCGGCCGGCTGCTCAGGCGCCGGCTGGGCGTCCGGCTGAAGCTCGGGCGGGATGAGGTCGCGGAGCGGGAGGTTGTCGTTGGCCTGGGCGCGCTTGACGCTGAGCGAGATCCGGCGTCGCTCCTCGTCGATCTCGAGGATCCTCACCCAGACCTCCTGGCCGGGCTGGACGACCTCGCCCGGGGTCTCGACGTGATGCTCGGCGAGCTCGGAGATGTGGACCAGGCCCTCGACGCCCGGGACGATCTCGACGAAGGCGCCGAAGGCGACGACCTTGGTCACCTTGCCCTCGAGGATGTCGTTGGGCTTGTACTCGTTGAGCACCGTCTGCCACGGGTCCTCCTGCGTCTGCTTGAGGCCGAGCGAGATTCGCTGGCGGTCCTTGTCGATGTCGAGCACCTTCACGCGTACCGTCTCGCCGATCGAAAGCACCTCGGAGGGGTGGTTGACGTGGCTCCACGAGAGCTCGGAGATGTGGATCAGGCCGTCGATGCCCTCGAGGTCGACGAAGGCGCCGAAGTCGACGATGTTGGAGATCTTGCCCTCGACCACCATGCCCGGCTCGAGGCGACCGAGGATCTGCTCGCGAACCTCCTTGCGCTCCTCCTCGAGCACCGCGCGGCGCGAGAGGACGACGTTGTTGCGCGAGCGGTTGAGCTCGATCACCTTGCACTCGAGCGTCTGGCCCTTGAACTCGTCGAGGTTGTGGACGCGGCGGATGTCGACCAGCGACGCGGGCAGGAAGCCGCGCACGCCGAGGTCGAGGATCAGGCCGCCCTTGACGACCTCGATCACGGTGCCCTCGACCGGCTCGCCCGACTCGGCGGCGCCTTCGATCCGGCGCCAGGCCTTCTCGAAGCGGGCGCGCTTCTTCGACAGGAGCAGGCGCCCCTCCTGGTCCTCCTTGGTGAGCACCAGCGCGTCGACCTGCTCGCCCAGCGCGACCTCCTCGGATGGATCGACCGAGCGGCGGATCGAGAGCTCGTTGGCCGGGATGACGCCCTCGGACTTGTAGCCGATGTCGACCAGGACCTCGTCCTTGTCGATCCGCACCACCTCGCCCGAGACGACGTCGCCCTCCTCGAAGGGCTTGATCGTCGCGTCGTAGTTGGGAACGAGCTTGCCGTCGACCTCGATCAGGAGATCGGTGGGGCCGCCGTTGGTCGCGGCGGGCGGCACGCCCGCGGGAGACGCGGGCGCAGCGTCGGTCGTTGTGTCGGGGGCTGACACGGCGGCCAATGATAGGCATACGGATGCACACAGCACGCGCGGCCGGGCGTCGCGCACGGTACGCTCGCCGGCTGATGCCCGTGCGAGCGACGAAGAGGGGTTCGGAGCGCACGCCGCTCACGGCCGAGGCCGAGGTGCTGATCTGCGGGGCGAGCTTCGCGGGGCTCGCCGTGGCCAGGGAGCTGGCGGGCTCGGGCGCGCGGACGCTGATCGTCGATCGCTACGAGATCGGCGAGCGCCAGACCTCTGCCTGCGCGGCGCCGACCGAGTGGCTCGAGGCGATGGGCGTCGCCGAGTCGATGCGCCAGAGCTTCGACACCCTGGTCGTCCACACGCCGCACCGAACCGCCCGCTTCAAGCTGCCGTGGACCTTCTCCACCTTCGACTATCGCGCGCTCTGCGGCCTGCTCTTCGAGCAGACGGACGCGGAGTTCGAAACGGCGAAGGTGGAGGGCCGAACCGGTAACACGGTCCACACGGATCGGGGCGACCTGTCCGCCGCGCTAATCGTCGATGGGCTCGGCTGGAAGCGGGTGCTCGCCGGCAACGTCTACCAGCCCCCTGACGCCCCGCTGTCCCGCGGGCTCGAGGTCCATCCGCACGGCGGCTCGGACGAGCTCGAGATCTGGATCCACCGCGGCTACGTCCCGGCCGGCTACTCGTGGAGCTTTCCCGCGCGCGACGAGGTCCGCGTCGGGGTCGGCTCGTTCGACCCGCGCTTTCACGTCAAGGAGCCGACCGTGCGCCTCGCGGCCGATCTCGAGCGCGACGCCGTGCGCTATCAGGGCAACTGGATCCCGCACAAGCTGCGACCGGCGACCGAGGAGGGAGTCTTCTTCGTCGGGGACTCGGCCGGCCATTGCCTGCCGCTGACGGCCGAGGGAATCCGGACCGCCTTCTACTTCGGCATCGCCTGCGGGCGCGAGCTGCGCCGCGTGGTCGCCGGGGACGCCACGGTCGACGAGGCCCTGCGCGCCTACGGCGCCTTCTCCGACGAGCACGAGTGGAAGTTCCGCTGGATGCTGCGCACGCAGCGCACCGTGCCGAAGGTCCCGCCGCGGCTGCTCACGGTCCTGCTGCGCGCGATGGAGAGCGAGGCGTTCCTGCGCTGGTCGTTCAACCACTACCTGCAGATCGCCCCGTCCTCGTTCGCGGGCGCGGAGTCGCACGCCAGGGCCGAGCAGCCAGCGCTCAGCGCTGCCGCCTAATTCAGCGCGGGCGGTAGGCGACGACGTACCCGGAGCCGCCGGAGCTCCCGGTCGCCGTGAAGACCGAGCCGCCCGCGATCGCGACGCCGGCCCACGACGGAGCCCCGAGCGGGAGCTTCGCCAGCACGAGCCCGGTCGCCGCCTCGCGGACGCTGAGGAAGCCGGACATGTCGTTGCCGTAGACGACGCCGTTCGCCGTCGAAACCGCGCCGTACTTGAGCGGGGAGCCGTCGCTGTTGGTCCAGGCCAGGTTGCCGCCGCGATCGATCGCCCACACCTGGCCGGTGAGCGCGTTGGGACCGAACACGTGCGAGCCGTCGAACGCGGTCGAGCCGATCGTGCCGCCCTGGAAGCTGCCCGGCCCCGTGAACGCCGTCCAGACCGGCTGCATCGTGGCGCGGTCGAGCGTCCAGTACAGGCCCGACTTCGACGCTTGGCCGACGACGATCCGCCCGTCGGGCAGCCTGAACAGGTTCGGCGAGGCCCCGAAATCCGCGTCCGGGCTGCTCGCCGAGTCCTCGACCCCGTTCCAGGCGTCGTTGGCCGTCGCCTGGAAATGGCGCGCGATCTTGCCGTCGCGAGCCCGCAACTTCAGCATCGAGTCCGTCGTTCCGGCGGCCGGTGCGTGGTAGGCGTTGCCGGTTCCGACGTAGACGCGACGACGCTTGCGGTCGATCGCCGGCGTGCTCCATACCGCCCCGCCGTCCGTCCCCTTGGGGACCGTGTACGTCTTCCACAGTCGCTTGCCCGTGCGGGAGTCCAGCGCGACGACGCTGCCCCTGGCGCTGACCTCGACCCCGGTCACCTGCTCGCCGAAGTAACCCGAGGTGCCGATGAAGACCCGGCCCCTCCACACCTGCGGGCTGCCGTAGGCGTCCGAGCGCGGCTGGCGATCGATCACCCGTCGCCACAGCAGGCGGCCCGTGCGCAGCGAGAGCGCGACCACCGCCGGGCGCCCGACGGCGTTCACCGGGATGTACACGCGCCGACCGTGGATCGCGGCCGAGGCGGAGATCCGGGCGTTGTCTTCCTTCTCCTCTGCGATCAGGTCTCGCTCCCACCGCAGCTTGCCCGTACGCGGGGCCAGGGCGATCACGGTGCCGCCCCGTACCCCGACCACGAGTCGCCTGCCGCCGATCACCGGGGTGCCGGTGATCTCGCCGTCGGCGGAGGGGTAGCTCCAAACCGGGCCGAGCTGGAGCGCCTGCTCGACGGAGGGGCCGTTCTCACCGGCGTCACGCGAGTTGCGGATGTCGTGGCCGTATGACCGCCACCCTCCGTCGCTCAGCGGCGCGGGCTGCGCTCGCGGGGCCAGCGTCGCGGGATCCGGGGAACCCGAGCCGCCCCCACCGCCGCCGGGCGGCGGCGGCGCGCCCGGGCCTCCGCCACCGGCGTTGACGGCGAGCCTGCCGACCATCCACGAGTGCAGCGAGCAGTGGAAGGCGTAGTCGCCGGGCGCCAGCTTGTCGACACCCTCGACGAGCACCGACTCGCCGCTGCCGACCAGCGGGCTGGAGAAGAGGCCGTCGTCGGAGTCGAGATCGTGCTCCGCGGCCTCGTCGAAGTTGCTGAACCGCAGCGTGTCGCCCTGCCCAGCGATGATCGCCGGCGTCGTGTAGGTGAGCGCGGCTGCGCTCGCCTGCTGCTCTGCCGCCCACGCCGGCGACGGCGTCGCAGCCAACGCGAGCGCGAGGGCCACCTGAACCAGGTGTCGCCTGCGCATCGGCTTGGCCACGGCGGTCCGCCCCCGAACGCTCAGCGGACCGACAGTGTTCCGCGCATGCCCGGGTGGATGGTGCAGAAGAACTCGTACGACGTGCCCGAGCTGACCCGGTCCAGGCCCTCGACCGGCGCGGTCTCACCGAGGTCGATCAGCGGCGTGCCGAACAGCGGACTGCCGTCGGGAGCCTGCTCGACCGACTTGACGTCGTGCTTTGCCAGGTCGAGGTTGACGAAGTTCAGCGCTCCGCCGACGCTGGTCGTCGCCACCGGGGTCGCGTAGCTGGTCGACGCGGCACCGGGACCCGCGACGATCGGTGGGTCGCTGCCGCCGGAGCCCCCACCGCCGCCTCCGCCACCGCCGCCTCCGCCCTCGATCGTGCCCTCGACGTCGTCGCCGATCTCGTCGACGCCGCCGGGCCGGAAGGCGACCACGTGGCCCTCGGAGAGCCCGCGGATGCCGACTGCGGCATAGATCGTGTGGCGGGCGATGCTCACCCCGGCCCAGGAGAGCGAGGCCGGGTTGGCGCTGCCGCCGAGGGCCATCGGGCGCTTGGCGAGCAGGGCGCCGCTGCGGGCGTCGAACGCGTTCAGAGCCCCGGCGAGGTCGGTGGTGTAGACGACGCCGTTTGCGACCGCAACCGGGTTGCCCCAGTGGACGCCGTCCGCCACCGGACCGGCCCAGCGGTATGAGCCCTGCTGGTCGAGCGACCAGAGGTAGCCCGGGACGGTCATCGGGCCGTAGAAGGAGTCGCCGTCGTAGGCGGTCGAGCCGACGATCCCGCCGACCGGGGTCGGCGGGCCGACGATCTGCGTCCAGACGGGCTCCATGGTCTTCGCGTCGAAGACGTGATAGACGCCCGACTTCTGCCCCGAGCCGACGAGCTTGCGGCCGTCGGGGCCGGTCAACAGGTTCGGAGCGGCGCCGAAGTCGAGGTCGATGTCGCCGCAGGCCCCGATCCCCTGCGGGTAGTAGGGCGGCGCGTTGCCCGGGATGTCGTAGCACGGGAGCTGCGAGAGCCCGGGGACGTACTCGTCGACGTTGCCCTTGTAGGAGCCGACGACGCGCCCGAAGTCCTTGCTCTTACGGTCGACGTCGTACTTGAGCACCGAGTTCGCGTACTCGTGCTCGGCCTGCGGCTTGAACGGGTTCGCGGTGCCGACGTAGGCGACCTCGGCCTTGTGGTCCACCGCCGGCGTCGACCAGATCCCAGCCCCGGCGAACTCGTCGTCGGGCTCGAGCGGTGGGTGGATCGTCCACGTCTTGCGCAGCACCCGGCCCTTGCGCGTGCCGACGAACACCATCGAGCCCTGGAAGGCATAGCGATCGGCCTCGTCGCCGAGCTCGGCCGAGCCGCCGGAGATGCCGACCATCAACGCCCGCTCGTGGATCACCGGGCTGCCGTAGAGGTCGGATCCGGGCTGCTCGTCGAGCGACTTCGTCGCCCAGACCACGCGGCCCTTGCGCCGACCGAGCGCGACCACGTAGGGGCCGATGCAGGGATCGTCCTCGCGGCATTCCTCGACCTTGCTGAGGCGGCTGATGCCGATGTAGATTCGCTTGCCCTGCGCGGTCACCGAGCCGTTGACGCCGCCTCCGTAGGGCAGCTTGCGCTTCCAGACGAGCTTGCCGTTGTCGGCGTTGATCGCGAACGCCCAGCCCTCGGTGGTGGCCAGGTAGACGCAGCCGCGGGAGACGACCGGCGTCCCCGTAACGTCGCCCTCGCCGCCGGCGTCGACGGTCGAGAAGCTCCAGACCGGGCTCAAGAGCGGCGCGTCGGCGGCAGAGATCACCTTCTCGCGCGGCTGAAAGCGAGTGTTGGCGGCGTCGTGGCCGTAGCTGGGCCAGTCGCCGCCGCCGACGTCGGCGGACGAGCACGTCGCCGGCTTGCCCGCCTCCTTCGGCTTTGCCGCAGCGCCGGCGGGCAGCGCGAGCGCGAGGACGGAGAGCCCCGCAGTCACGGCCGCGACCCCCCGACGGCTCACGGCGACCACTCCGACTCGAGCAGCGACTTCATCACCTCTCGGCGGGTCCGGGCGCCCGGCGCGAGATGCGACGACAGCGGCGCCGACTCGTCCGGGTCGCCGGGCTGGCCGCGCAGGTAGCCGTCCTCGCGGACCTGGTTGACGTCGTCGCAGTGGATCTTGTGGCGGCGGGCGTTGGGCCTGATCTCGTAGGCGCGGGCCGCGTTGCGACCGAGGATGCCGTTGCGGATCGTGCGCTCCGGGAATGGCGCCTTGCGGGTCGGATCCTCCACATCCCCCTCGAGGCCGAACGGGAGTCCGTAGAGCTCCTTGCCCGCTTCGGTGAACTCGAACTTGCGCATACCGACGATCTCGGGCTGCGGCGATCCGTACCAGAGGCTGTCCGTGCCCCATGCGATTCGCTTCGGCCCGACGAAGGTGATCAGCTTGCCGAGCAGGTGTGCGGCCTGGTCGGGGTCACTCATCACGTTCCGCCACACCGACCCGAGCTCGGCGTAGACGTTGGGCACGTTGCCGAACCGCTTTCCCTTCTTGCGGAACTTGGTCGCGTCGTAGTCGTTCTCGCGCAGGCTCTTGATCAGCCCGTCGACCGTGTTGGTGTTCGAGTTGGCGCTCGGGTCTCCGGCGTACGGCTTCTGGTCGTCGCCGATGTCGTAGCCCGAGTGGTAGACGAGGAAGCGCACCTTGGGATGTGCCTTCGCCGCCGGGCCGATGTCGCGCGGGGTGGCGCGCGCTGGTCGAAGCCCGGCAGGGCGAAGCCCTTGTGCGTCGCCACCACCGGCGGGATCTTCTTGAACCTGTCGCTGACGTTGGCGACCTGCTCGAGGAACGCCATCCCGGTGTCGGTGTCGAGGAACCAGCCGCTCGCGTTGGGGACATCGCCCCAGGCGCAGTAGGTCTTCCAGCCGCGCAGGATGTTCTCGTACTGCTCCGCGCGCTGCATCATCAGCTGCAGCTCCTCGTCAAGGTAGAGCGGCTTTACGCCCGGCGAGTTGTTGCCGGCCGAGCCCCGGTTCGGCATCACGAAGGCGTGCATGACGCAGCGCCGCGAGCGGGCGAGGTCGTTGACCGTGTGCACCGTCTCGGCCGCCTCAGCGAGTGGCAACGGGTTGCGGGTGTCCGGCGAGGTCGGCACGACCGACAGGACCGACATCGTCGTCGCCGAGTCGAGGAAGACCTCCTTCAGGTAGTGAAAGCGCGACAGGTTCTGGATCGGGTCCGCCTCGCCGCCCTCGCGCGCCTGCGGCCAAACGGCGGCAAAGAAGGCCTCGAACGCGGGGTTCGTGACTCGCCACATCCCGTCCGGATCGACGTGGTGCGACTGGACGTCGAAGATGAACTCGCCGGGCAGGTTGCGCAGCGTCTCGAGCCCCTTGCGCCCCGCCCACTCGAGGTCGCAGGCGTCGGGCCGCGAGGTTCCCGCCTGCGCGTAGCCGTAGCTGCCGAAGCGGCCCATGCGCACGACGTCGACGGCCCAGAAGCCGATTGCGGTCGCTGCGGCGGTGCGCACGAACTGCGCCCGCGTCATCCCGAACCGGGTTCGGACGCGCTCGGTCTCGCGGTTGGCCAGATCCATGATCGCCCGCTGGGCGACGCTCGGCGGCGGTGGGAAGTACTCGTCGTTGGAGCACGGCAGCACGTCGACCGGCAGGTCCTCCGACAGGTCGTTCCAGGAAAACCGCGCCGGGCTCGAGCTGGGCGAGGGCCCGTGCCGCTTCCAGTTGATCACTCAGTGACCTCGAATGCTCCGCGCATGCCCGGGTGGATGCGGCAGAAGTAGGTCACGACCTCGCCGGGCTTGAAGCCCTCCTCGCTGGTCACCGGCAGCCCCCATTCAAGGGTCTGCTTGGCGGGGCCGATCGCGGGCGCCCCGATCCCGAGCTCGGAGGAGTCGAAGTCGACCGGGCGGCCGGTGCTGGTCTCGCCATCGGCGAGTGGGAACGAGACGCCGGTCTGGCCGCTGCAGGGGAAGCCGCAGGAGGTGACCGTGTGGTAGATGACCGCGCCGTCGACGTTGGTGAAGTCGAGCGTGTCGCCGAGCTTCACCGTCGGCACGCCGGTCATCTCGATCGTCGACAGGTCGCCCGGCGCGTAGAGGAAGTTGGCGATCGTGACGTTCTCGGTCTGTGCCCCGGTGCTCGCCTCCCATGGGTCGCCCGGACCGCCGTAGTTGTCGTTCTCGGGCAGATGGCCGTGGGTGACCGTAAGGCCCTGCTCGCACAGGGTCGGGCGCTTCGCGGTCAGGCCGCCCGACTTGCAGCGCTTCGAGCGGTCGTGTGGCGCCTTGAAGGGGTTCACTCCGCGGGCGGTCGGCTCGCCCTCCGGCGTGTGGGGCGCAAGCAGGGTGACGGCGATGCCCATGTTCTCGTAGGTCGACTGCAGCGTGGTGTCGTAGGTGACGTTGCTGCGCAGCGCGTCGCCGGGCTTCACCCGCACGCCCCAGTACGGATAGCCGCTGACCCGCATCGAGAAGTCCCACGAGGTCGCCGGTCCGCCGGGTTTGTCCGGCCTCTTTCGCTTCCAGTAGGCCGCTCGGCCGGTGTAGATCCGTTTCGCGTTGCCGTCGCGGACGAGGTCGATCTCGTTCTGCAGCCCACCCGGGTGTACGTGGCCGCCGATCCCGATCAACGTGCCGCCGGTGAACGATTCGATTCTGCCCAGCGACTCGCCCTTCTCGGGGAGGAACAGATCCTCGCCCTTGCCGTTGCCGGGCTCGCCCTGGCCGACGAACTTCTCGCCCCAGGGGTCGAAGGCGGCGCACTCCTCCTCGGGCCACGTGCACTCACCGTCGCGCCCGCCGTAGGAGCGCTGCACGTTGAACACCGGATAGCCGGAGGGGCGCACGTCGGTCCAGATCGGATAGGCCGGCTTCAACCCGATCTCCTCGGCGTCGGCCTTGGGGATGAAGTCGACGTCGTAGGTGATGTAGAGCTCCATCGGCCGCTGGACGGCGGAATGGACCATGTAGAGCAGCAGCCATTGGTCTGAGGCCTTGACGGGCATTCCGTATCCCTTGGGGAACGGCGCGATCGTCTTCTCCTCGCCGGCGGCGAAGAACGGGCCCGACCCGTAGTCCGGCATCGAGAGCCAGGTGCCGTGGTGCAGGTGGACCTGCTCCGTCGGAGGCACGGTCCCCTCCGGGGTCACGAGGTTGGGCTCGAAGCGGGTGATGTAGCCGTCGCGCATCGGCTTCTCGATCCTCACCGGCTCGACCAGGACGTCGTTCTGGCCGGGCTTGACGTGGATCGGGCCGAACGAGAACCGCAGCCTGCGGCAATGGCCCGGGTACCGCTCGTAGTCGGGACCACCCCACCCCTCGGCGCGGTAAAAGCGCTTCTCGTAGGGATCGTTGCCCTCGAGCGCGCACGGCCGCGGCAGCAGATCGACGGCGGCGCCGAACTCGGGCGGGAACGGCTCGTGCGGTGGCGAGGCGGTCGCCCTGACCGCCCCGAGGAGGACGACCAAGATGGCCAGCGACAGCAGCGCTGCTACGCGATCACGGCTGACGGAGAACCGCAACTCGAATCCCTTCCTCACCGACACCCCTGCGGAATCGTAAGCAAGCCAGCGGGCGAATGCAACACCGAACGGTGTCACATGCCGCGATGCTGGATCAGCGCACGATCAGGACCGTGCCGGCGAGCAGCAATGCGACCCCGATCACCCGCTCGAGCGTGATCGGCGTCTCCTCGAGTCCGAGCACGCCGAGGCGGTCGATCACGATGCTGGCGGTGAGCTGGCCCGTGATCGTCGCCGCCGCGACACCGCCGGCACCGATCGTGCTGACGGTGACCAGCGCGGTAAAGACGTAGGCGGCGCCCAGCGCGCCTCCCAGGAGGTAGTACCAGCGCACGTCGAACGTGCTCGTGAGCCCGCTCGCCTGCCCGGCGATCACCACGATCGCCGCCAGCAGCGCCGTGCCGACCAAGAACGAGACGAGCGCAGCGGCGATGTTGCCGGTCGCCCGGCCGAGCCCGGCGTTCACCGCGGGCTGCAACGCGATCAGGCCGCCCACCAGCGCCATCAGGATCACGGCCACGCCCCGGTCCATCGCGGGTGGACTCTATTGGCCGCCGGAGGCCGCTCGGGCTCAAGCGTGATTTAAAAGCCGCCGATGTGTTCCATCCGTATACGCAGGTAATGACGAAGGAGCGAATCACGCGCGGTTCAAGACTGCGGCCGCTGGCGAAGGCGGTCCTGCGCACGCAATCCGACGAACGGCTCGTCGCGCTCGCCCGCGAGGGTCGTGAGGCCGCGTTCGAGGAGATCGTTCGCCGCTACCGCCCCGGACTCGTGGCCTTCGCCGCTGCCTATGCCCCGCCCGACCGGATCGAGGACGTCGTTCAGGAGAGCCTGGTCCGCTCCTGGCAGGCGCTCGGGCAGGCGACAGAGAAGATTCACTTGAAGCCCTGGCTGTACACGATCGTCCGCAACCGGGCGCTCAACGCCCGCCGCGACGCGAAGCTGCACGAGCCGCTCTCCAACCAGATCGACGGCGTGCCTCAGCCTCCCGAGATCGTCCTTGACCGCGAGGAGCTGGACTCGGTCGTCGCCGCGGTGGGCGCCCTGCCGGAGCCGCAGCGGCAGGCGCTGGTGCGCAGCGCGCTCGAGGGCCACACGCACGAGCAGATCGCGGCGGCGCTCGGGTCGAGCCCCGGCGCGGTACGCCAACTGATCTACCGCGCCAGGCTGAACCTGCGAAGCGGCGTCGGGATGCTGCTCCCGCTGCCGCTGGTGAGGCTGCTGTCCGAGTACGGCGCCGAGACGACAGCCGCCGCGAGCGGGGTCGCAGCCGGCGGCGCAGCGATCGGGGCCGCAGGTGGCGGCTCGGCGCTGACCAAGGTCGCGATGGTCGCCGCGGTCAGCACGATCGCGGCCGGCGCCGGAGTGGCGATCGACAGGGTGAAGGACGATCCGGCGCATGGAACCGTCGTGCAGCAGCGTGAGGATTCGGGCCCCGGCACGGGCGCGCCGCAGGGCGCGGCGACACCGGCAAGTGCGAACTCGAGCGGCCTGGGCTCCGGCGAAGATGGCGCAGCCGGCGAGACCGACGATCGCGGCGATCATGAGTCCGGCGATGACTCGGGTCCCGGCTCCGACACCTCCGGTGAGGGTTCCGACCACTCCGGTGAAGGCTCGAACGACTCCGGGCCGAGCGCCAGCTCCGGTCCGGGATCTGGGAGCGACGACCCGCCCGAGATCGAGGAGGACAACAGCGGCCATGGCGGGGGAGGGGGCGATTCCGGATCGAATTCCGGTCCCGGATCGGGGCACGACGAGCCGCTCGAGGTCAAGGAGGACAACAGCGGCCCTGGCGGGGGCGGGTCGAGCGGCAGCGGGTCGAGTGGCAGCGGCTCCAGCGGAAGTGGCTCAGGCTCCAGCGGAAGTGGTTCGAGCGGCAGCGGGTCGAGCGGCAGCGGCTCCTCCGGCAGTGGATCCGGGTCGAGCGGCTCAGGCTCCGGCGACCCGGAGGACGAGCTCGAGCCGCCCGAGCTCGACTGAGCGGGCTCAGCTCCAGCGTGGCTTGAGCCCGGACAAGCGCGGCTTGGGCTGGGCGTTCAGCACCGGCTCGAGCGCCTCGGCAAGCTCGGCGGGCGCGGGCCGCGTGCCCGGGTCGCGCGCAAGACAGGCGAGGATCGGCTCGGCAACGTACTCCGGCAGCAGGCCTGGGTCCGGCCCGCCGATCAGCTGCGGCCAGCGCTCCTCGGCTACCTGCGAGTCCGGGTCGGCATCCGGAAACGGCCGCTCGCCGGTCGCTGCCCGGTAGAGGGTCGCGCCCAGGCCGAAGATATCGGCGGCGGGGCCAACCGGACCCAGTGCGGTCGGGTCGCACTGCTCAGGGGCCATGTACCCGTCGGTGCCGACCGGGCGCTCCAGCGAACGGGCGTCGTCGAGCGTGAGCGCAACGCTCAGGTCGATCAGTCGCGGCGGGCCGCTCATGATGGTGTTCGCCGGCTTTACGTCGAGGTGGACCACACCCTCGGCAGCGAGGTAATGAAGCGCCGAGCAGAGCTGCAGCGCCAGCGGCACGAGCTGCTCGACTGGCAGCCGGCCGTACCGCCGAACCAAGGTCGACAGGCGTGGGCCCTCGAGGTGCTCGAGCACGAGCTGCGGTCGAGGCCCGTCCAGCACGGCGTGAAACGCGCGCACGATCACCGGGTGGTCGAGCCGCTCGACCATCTCCGCCTCCGCCCTGAGCCCGGCGAGCGTGTGCTCGTCGTCAATCAGGTGCGGCCTGATCAGCTTGACGACGACGACCGCGTGCAGGTGCTCGTCGAACGCCAGGAAGGCCTCGTAGCGGTGCCCGCCGCCGAGCCGCTTGAGCGCGTGGCGGCCCGCGGCGATCTCATCGCCCTCGTCCAGGCGCCACTTCGTGTCGGCTGCGGGCGGGGCCTCTTCAGTGCCCCGCCCGCTTCCGTCTGGCATCCCTCGAATCAACGAGCGAGCGTGCGCGTGCCGGTCGCCGTGTCGTTGGTGGCGGTGTTGCTCGCGCCGGTGCCCTGCGTGGTGCCGGTCGCGGTGTCCGTGTCCTCTCCGGTCTTGGTACCGGTCGCCGTGTCGTTGGTGGCGGTGTTGCTCGCGCCGGTGCCCTGCGTGGTACCGGTCGCAGTGTCCGTCGCCGTGGCCGTGCCGTTCGTACCGCTGTTGGTGCCGGTGTTTCCGGTGTCGTCGTCATCGTCGTCGTCACCGTGGTCATCGTCACCATCGTGCCCCGGCCCTGAGTCGCGCTTTGCGACCAACTTGCCGCCATCGTCGGCAGTCGCGGCTGCGACGCTGACGACGCTCAAACAGAAGGCGCCGAGCAGCAGCACGACGATCGCGTAGCTGAGCCGGTTGACCAGCGTGGGCTGAGTCGTCTCCATCTCGATCCTCTCTTCGATCGCTTGCGTGTCCCGTCGGGGCGGGCTTTCCGCCCTCGCTAGCTAGAACACGCAGCGGGCGGGAGGATCACGCGCTATTTCGCCGCCAGCCAGTCCTCGCCGACGCCGACGTCGACCGCGAGCGGGGGATCGAGCTCGAACGCGCCGACCATCTCGGTGCGGGCGATCTCACCGGCGGCCTCCATCTCGTCCTCGGGCCCCTCGAAGAGCAACTCGTCGTGGATCTGGAGCACGAGCTCGGTCTCGAGCCCGGCGTCGGCAAGCGCCCGGTGACAGCGGACCATCGCCACCTTGATGATGTCGGCGGCGGTGCCCTGGATCACGGTGTTGACCGCGAGCCGCTCGCCGAGCCCGCGTCGCTGCGGGTTGCCAGAGCGCAGCTCGGGGATGTTGCGCCGGCGGCCCATCAGCGTGGTCACGTAGCCGCGCTTTTCGGCGGCGGCAATCGTCTCGTCGATGAACCGCTTGACAGCCGGGAAGCGCTCGAAGTAGCGCTCGATGTAGAGCGCCGCCTCGTCGCGCTCGATGTTGAGCCGGTCGGCGAGACCGAAGGCCGAGAGGCCGTAGGCGATCCCGTAGTTGACCATCTTTGCCTTCGAGCGCTCGCCCGGGGTGATCGCGTCGGGGTCGGCGCCGACGATGCCCGCCGCGGTCGCGGCGTGCACGTCCTCGCCGGAGGCGAAGATCTCGCGCAGCACGTCCTCGCCGGCGACGTGGGCGAGCACGCGCAGCTCAACCTGGTTGTAGTCGCAGGAGAGCAGGCGCTTGCCGGGGCCGGCGACGAAGCAGGCGCGCACGGGCCGGCCGACCTCGGAGCGGATCGGGATGTTCTGCAGATTGGGGTTGGTGCTCGACAGGCGGCCCGTGGTCGCCGTGACCTGGTTGAACGTGGTGTGGATGCGGCCGTTCTCGTCGACGAGCTCCGGCAGCGAGTCGAGGTATGTGTTCTTCAGCTTGGTGAGCTCGCGCCAGCGCTCGACCTTCTCGACGATCGGGTGCTCGTCGCGAAGCTGGCCGAGCACCCGGGCGTCGGTGGAGAACCCGGTCTTGCCTCTCCGCTTCTTGGTCAGCTTCAACTCGTCGAAGAAGACGGTCGCGAGCTGCTGCGGAGAGCCGATCGTGAACTCGTGCCCGGCGTGGTCGTAGATCTCGGCCTCGAGCTGCTTGACCTGCTCCTCCATCCCGGCGCCGATCGCGGCGAGGCGCTCGGTGTCGAGGCCGAGGCCGATGCGCTCCATCTCGGCGAGCACCTCGATCAGCGGCATCTCGACCTCGTTCAGCAGCTTCTCGACGCCGAACTCCTTCAGCCGCGGGCGCTGGCGCTCGGCGAGCTCGCCGGCGAGCCGGGCGTCGACGGCCGGGTCGCCGGCCACATCTCCCTCCTCGGCCGCGAGGGACAACTGACCCTCCTCCGCCCCGGCCGGCGCCGCTGCCAGGCCAGCGTCGGCGGCGAGCTCGTGCAGCTCGTAGGTACGGCGCGCCGGATCGATCAGGTAGGCGGCAACCATCGTGTCGTGGGCGAGGTCGAGGCCCTCGGGTCGCGCAGCGGCGAGCAGGCTGGCGGGGCCATGGCCGCCAAGGCCCTTGATGTCGTGGCCGACGAGAGGGTGCTCGCGAAGCTGGGCGGCGAGCGCGGCGAGGTCGGACGCGTCGCCGGCGACCACCCGCTTGCCGTCGCTCCCGGCCCAGCGTCCGCCGCCGATCGCGACCGCGATCGGGCCCTCGGCCAGATCGGCTGGCGTGCCCTCCTCGGCCTCGACCTCGATCGTCTCCTCGACCATGCGACCGGGGACGACCTCCTCCCACTCGTCGTCGAGGCGCTGGATCACGGCGCGCAGCTCGAACTCGTTCGCGGCGTCGCGGAGCTTTGAGCGATCCGGCACCGAACGCGCCTGGTCGGCGACGTCGAGCGGCACCTCGACGTCGGTGACCATCGTCGCGAGCTGCTTCGAGACGCGGGCGTCGTCGGCGTGCTCGGTCAGGTTCTGCTTTCGCTTCGCGCCGGAGATCTCGTCGACGGCGCCGAGGACTCCTTCGAGATCGCCGAACTGCTGCAGGAGCTGGGCGGCGGTCTTGTCGCCGATCCCGGGGACGCCGGGGATGTTGTCTGAGGTGTCGCCCTTGAGGCCGATGAAGTCGGTGACGCGCTCGGGAGGCACGCCATATCGCTCGACAACGCCCTCGGCGTCATAGATCTTGGTGTCGGTGACCCCGCGCGAGGTGGTCATCACCCGGATCCCGTCGCCGACGAGCTGGTAGACGTCGCGGTCGCCGGAGACGATCATCACCGGGATGCCGGCGTCGGAGGCGCGCCGGGCGAGCGTGGCGATCACGTCGTCGGCCTCATAGCCCTCGACCGAGACGTTCTTGAAGCCGAACGCCTCGGCCAGCGGCGCCAGCGCCGGCCACTGCTCCTTGAGCAGGTCGGGGCGCGACTTGCGCTGCGACTTGTAGTCGCGGTAGATCTCCTCGCGGCCCGACCAGCCCTTGTCCCACGCGACGATCACGGCCTTCGGCGAGTGGTCGATCAGGATCTTGGCCATCATCGACGCGAACCCGTAGATCGCGTTCGTCGGCCGCCCGTCGGCTGTGGCGATCGACTCCGGCAGCGCAAAGAACGCCCGATACGCGAGCGAGTTCCCGTCGATCAGGAACAACTCCTCGCCCTTCTTTTCCACCTTCTTCGCCACCCCTCCGATCGTATTGGGCCGCGATGGCGCCTTACTGGCGCATAGCGCCAATAACGCGCCAGCCGTCGAGCGCTTGTCTTACCTCAGCGGCAACGGCAGCGCCGTCGCGGGTGACTTGCAAGTAGGAGAACCGGCGAACCTCGTAGCCGAGTCGCCGCAGCTCGACGTCACGGCGGCCGTCGCCTGCGGATGCGGTTGCGCCACGGTGAAACCGTCGCCCGTCGGTTTCAACGATCAACCCCTGCTCGCGCCACAAGAAGTCGACGACGAACGGCCCGATCCTGACGTTCACCTCCGGCAGCGGCAACCGATGCCGCCGGCACAGGCGCAGGAACAGGTGCTCGAGCTCGCTCCGTGTTCCATCCGCCTTCACCCCATCCAGCTCGTAGCCCAAGACCTCCGCCTGCCGTACGGCCTTCCGGAACTCCGCCGGTGACACGACTCGCCGCAAATCCATGAAGGTCCGAGCCGGAGTGGTCACCCTGATGCCATCGCGGATGACGACATCGGTCTCGGTCAACGACGAGGAGCGATGGATGCGAATGCCGGCGCGCTTCGTGCGACCGCCCGAGCCGGGGGTGATTACGTCAACGACACCGGATCGCGGGGACAGGAGCCGCTGGTGCTCCGCCGCCGAGCGGAAGCCAAGCGCCGAGCTCTCTCCCACCGCCAGAACCGCCGCAAGCCACCTCCCCTCATTGCCTAGTCCGCGGTGACCGACTGCATAGACGCCGCGATGGATCCGATGCAGCGAACCCGCTCGCACGCGTCGTTTCACGGCGTCGGAGCCGATCCCGGCGGCATGCAGTTGCGCGAGAGTCACCACGCCGTACTGTCGCCGGGCGAGCCCGGCGACGATCCGGTCGGGAGTGGCGCGTTCCTGGCGCATACCGCCAATAAGGCGCCAACCACAACTTTCTCGCCCCCGGCGGGTCTACGCTCCACTCATGCACCGCGCGCTCGCGATCTTTGCGCTCCTGCTCGCACTGGCCGTCGCCGGCTGCGGCGAGGATGACGACGGCGACGAAGCACCTGCGGCCGAGGACGCCGCGATCGTCGTCGAGAACCCCGAGGAGGGTGCGAGCGTCTCGAGCCCGGTGACGATCTCGGGGACTGCGAGCGTCTTCGAGGGCACGGTGCAGCTGCGGATCCTCGACGCCGGGGGCGAGGAGATCGCGAGCGCGTTCACAACCGCCAGCGCCGGCGCGCCGGAGCGCGGCGAGTTCTCCGAGCAGGTCGAGTTCACGGTCGACGAGCCGCAGGAGGGCGTGATCGAGGTCTTCGAGCAGAACGTCGCCGACGTCGAGGAGAGTCCCCAGGGGGAGCTGAGCAAAGTCTCGGTCGCGGTCCAACTCGAGCCGTAGCTCGGGGTCTGAGGGCGGGCGCCGTCCCGCGCCTAGAATCCGCCGCCCCGATGGCCTCCGTCTCCGCCCAGTTCTCGGTCACCGTGCGCGTCGAGCTCGACGCGCGCCAGGAGCCGCTGGGCAAGCTGACCGCGTCGATCGCCGAAGCCGGCGGCGCGCTGCAGGGCGTCGACCTCGTCCCGGGCGCCGGCAGCGAGGGCAAGCGGGTGCGCGAGTTCACCATCGACGCCCGCGACCAGGCGCACTGGGAGCAGATCCTGCGCGCGATCGGCGGCACCCGCGGCGCCCGCGTCATCGACTACGTCGACCGCACGCTGGCCATGCACCGCGGCGGCAAGATCGAGCAGAACAACAAGTACCCGCTGAAGACGCGCGACGACCTCTCGATGGCCTACACCCCGGGCGTCGCCCGCGTCTGCCTCGAGATCGCCGCCGATCGCTCGAAGGCGTTCGACTACACGATCAAGAAGAACACCGTCGCCGTGGTCTCCGACGGCTCCGCGGTGCTGGGGCTCGGAGACATCGGCCCCGAGGCTGCGATGCCCGTGATGGAGGGCAAGGCCATGCTGTTCAAGGAGTTCGCCGGCATCGACGCCTTCCCGATCTGCCTCGACACCCACGACCCGGACCGAATCATCGAGGCGGTGATGCTGATGGCGCCCACGTTCGGCGGGATCAACCTCGAGGACATCTCCGCCCCGCGCTGCTTCGAGATCGAGGAGCGGCTGAAGGAGGAGCTCGATATCCCCGTCTTCCACGATGACCAGCACGGCACCGCGGTGGTGACGATGGCGGCCCTGTTCAACGCGCTGAAGATCGTCGACAAGCCGATCGAGAGCCTGACCGTGCTGATGTTGGGGCTCGGCGCCGCGGGGGTCGCGGTGACCAAGATGATGCTCGCCTCGGGGATCACGAACATCATCGGCTGTGACCGCAAGGGGGCGCTCTCGACCGAGCGCGACGACTACAACGACGGCCAGATGACCGAGATCAAGCGCTGGTACTGCGAGCACACCAACCCCGATAAGCGCCAGGGAACCCCGGAGGTGGTGATCGAGGGTGCCGACCTGTTCGTCGGGCTTTCCGGCCCCGGCCTGATCGAGGCCTCGGCGCTCGAGCGGATGGCCGATGATGCGATCGTCTTCGCGATGGCCAACCCGACTCCCGAGGTGATGCCCGAGGACGCCGAGCCCTACGTCCGGATCATGGCCACCGGGCGCTCGGACTATCCGAACCAGATCAACAACGTGCTCTGCTTCCCCGGCATCTTCCGCGGCGCGCTCGACGCCGGCGCCCCCAGGATCACCGAGGAGATGAAGCTCGCCGCCGCCAAGGGGATCGCCGAGGTGGTCGCCGACGAGGACTTGTCCGAGGACTACATCATCCCCTCCGTGTTCGATCGCGACGTCGCGCCGGCGGTGGCGAAGGCGGTCGTCGAGGAGGCCCGGCGCGAGGGCATCGCCCGCGTCTCCGAGGAAACCGGCACGTTCTCGACGATCGAGTAGACCGATGCGGGTCCTCGTCAGCGGCGCCAGCGGGATGATCGGCTCGGCCCTGTCCGGCGCGCTGCTGGCGCGTGGCGACGAGGTCGCCGGCCTCACACGCGACCTCGACCGGGCGCGCGGCGAGAACCCATCGACCACGTGGCACGTCTGGAACCCCGTCGACGAGCGGCCGCCGGAGGCGGCCTTCGAGGGCGTCGACGCGGTCGCCAACCTGATTGGCGAGAACATCAACCAGCGTCTGACCGAGGCGGCCAAGCGCCGGATCAGCGACAGCCGCGTGCGCGCGACGAAGAACCTCGTCGATGGCCTGCTGGCAGCCAAGTCGACACCGCCGGTGCTCGTCAGCCAGAACGCGGTCGGCTACTACGGCGACCGCGGCGAAGAGGTCGTCGACGAAGCCACCGCGCACGCCAACGACTGGGTCGGGCAGATGTGCGCCGCTTGGGAACAGGCGGCGCTGGACGCCGCCGACAGCGGGGTCCGGGTGACGGTCCTGCGCTCGGCCCCCGTCCTCGATCCGGCTGGCGGGCTGATCAAGCAACTGCTGCTGCCGTTCAAGCTCGGACTCGGCGGCCCGCTCGCGGGCGGGCACCAGTACCTGCCCTGGATCCACCGCGCCGACGAGGTCGGGATCATCCTCTGGGCGCTCGATAACGACGACACAGCCGGGCCGCTCAACTCAACCTCCCCCAACCCGGTCACCAACCGCGAGTTCTCGAAGACGCTCGGCAAGGTCCTGCACCGTCCCGCGATCGCGCCGGTCCCTCGCCTCGCGCTCGTGGCCCTCCGAGGCGAGGAGCTGACCGCGCAGATCACATCCAGCCTGCGCGTGATCCCCCGCCGCGCCCTCGACCTGGGCTACGAGTTCCGCTTCCCCGAGCTCGAGCCGGCGCTGCGCGATCTGCTGAACGACTAGGGCACCGTGAGCGCGACGGGGCCCTGCTCGCCGTAGCCCGTCATCCGATCAAGCATCGTGTTGCCGAGCTCGTCGATCGTGTACGTGCCGAGGACCGAGTCGCGGTTGGTGGTTTCGAAGAAGGCGTCGACGACCGCGGTGCGATCGGCGGGCTCGGAGGCGCGCTCGATCGAGTCGAGGATCACCGCCATCGCCTCGTAGCCGTAGGCGGCGACGCGGCCGGGTCGGCGACCGTACTCGTCGGCGAATCGATCGACGAAGTCCTGGCCCTCCGGCGGCAGCTGCGAAGGGTCGAGCGCCGCCGACGTGACCAGCGGCGGGGCATCCTGACCGTGCGGCAGCAGGTACGCGTCGCTGCCGATCTCCCGCGCGCCGGTCGGTTGCGGTCGCCCGGCGAGGTAGGTCAGCGGCGGGGCTGCCGCAGAGATCACGATGCCCTCGCGTTCTGCGGCGAGCCTGAATCCGTCGGCGAGGTTGCGCGCGAACTCCGAGCCGTCGGACTCGATCGCCACCCGGTTCACGCCCATCTCAGCCGCCCATGCCGCCGCGGCTGCTGCCTGTGCGTCGTCCGCGGGGATCACGCGGCCGAAGCTCCGCTCGCCGCTCGGCTGCACCTCCGGCACGGCGTCGTCCCCGATCTCCGGCGCAACGAGATCGACCGCGCCCGAGGCCGGCGAGACCTGCAGCATGAGCGCCTCGTTGGTGAACGGCAACGAGGCGCGGGTGGCACCGGACTCGAAGTCGCCGAGGTATGCGATCGCGGTCGAGTCCTGGGTCGCCGCCCGCGCGTTGGCGGCGGCCTGCGCCGGCGTCCAGCGCGCCCGGTCGTCCGGACCGTCGGTGTCGTCGAGGTAGACCGCTTCGATCGCGACGCCTCCCGCCTCGCCGCCCGCATCGGCCAGCGCCAGGCGCGCCCCGTCGGCGGCGTCGCGACCGTCGGCGCCGCTTGGCCCGCGAAGCGGCAGGCTCACGTAGACCCGCAGGGTCGCCTCGTCGGAAAGCTCACCGCCGTCTTCGCCGCACCCGGCCAAGGCCAGGGCAACGATGAGAGCGCTAGCCCAGAAACGGCTCGGCAACCGCGTATTCCTCGGGCGAGACCGTGCGCAGCTCGGCGACGGCCTCGGCGAGCGCGACCAGCTCGATCTTGGTTCCGCGCAGCGCCGGCATCGTCCCCCAGCGACCGTCATGGGCCGCGTCGATCGCGGCGACGCCGAAGCGCGTCGCCAGCACGCGGTCATACGCGGTGGGCGTGCCGCCGCGTTGGACGTGACCGAGAACCGTCGCCCGCGTCTCGAAGCCGGTGCGCTCTTCGATCTCGCGCTCCAGGCGGTGCCCGATCCCTCCCAGGCGCACGTGGCCGAACTCGTCGGTCTCGCCGCCGGCGACCTCCATCGTCCCCTCCTTCGGCAGAGCCCCCTCGGCGACGACGACGATCGAGAAAGTCCGGCCGCGCGCGTGGCGGCGGCCGATCAGGGTGCAGACCTGGTCGATGTCAAACGGCTGCTCGGGGATCAGGATCACGTCGCCGCCGCCGGCGATCCCCGAGTAGAGCGCAATCCAGCCGGCGTGCCGGCCCATCACCTCGACCACCATCACCCGGTGGTGCGACTCGGCCGTCGTGTGTAGCCGATCGATCGCCTCGGTGGCCACCTGCAGCGCGGTGTCGAAGCCGAAGGTGACGTCGGTGGCCCCGATGTCGTTGTCGATCGTCTTCGGGACGCCGAGCACGTTGATCCCATGTTCGCCGTGCAGGCGGTTGGCGGCGCCGAGCGTGTCCTCGCCGCCGATCGCGATCAGGCCGTCGAGGCGCAGGCCCTCCATGGTCTCGCGGATCACCTCGGGCCCGTCGTCGCGCTTGAACGGGTTCGTCCTCGAGGTGCCCAGGATCGTCCCGCCGCGAGGCAGGATGCCCCGAGTTGACTCGATCGTCAGGTCCTCGCTCTCGTTCTCCAGCGGTCCCCGCCACCCGTCGCGAAAGCCGACGATCGCGTGCCCGTAGCCGTCGATGCCCTTGCGGACGATCGCCCTGATGACCGCGTTGAGCCCCGGACAGTCACCGCCCCCCGTGAGTACGCCGACTCGCACGGGCTTAGGTCAGGGGCGCAGGCGTTCGAGGATCGGCTCTGCCCAACGGATGAGCACGCCGGTGAAGACGAAGAACAGGAAGATCAGGGTGCCGAGGGTGCCGCCGAGGGAGAAGGCGTAGGCGGTGATCCAGGAGAGCAGGCCGATGACGGTGAAGACCAGGAGCTGCATTCCCTGGAAACCTAGCGGCCGCGGGTCCTGTCATGGCGCGGACATGCGTTTGCGGCAGTCGCTGAGGAATGAGGAGGTTGCCGTTATTGCCTCGTCGGCGTTGGCGGATTCGGAGACGAGGCGGACGAGGCGGGAGCCGATGATGACGCCGTCGGCCAGGGCTCCGACCTCGGCGGCTTGGGTTGGGGTGGTGATGCCGAAGCCGACCGCGACCGGAATGGGTGAGTCCCCTCTAACTGACTCGATCAGCTCGCCCAGCTCGGGAGGCAGCTGGTCTCGTTCGCCGGTGGTGCGGGTGTCGGAGACGAGGTAGACGAAGCCGTCGCCTTCCTTCGCGATGCGGGCGCGGCGCTCGGGTGGCGTGGTCGGTGCGATCAGGGGGATGAGGGCGAGGCCGGCTGACCGGAGCTCGGTGGCGATCTCGGACGACTCGTCGATCGGCAGGTCGGGGACGATCGCTCCTGCGGCGCCGGCGTCGGCGAGCTCGCGCGCGAACCGCTCCGCGCCGTGGGCGAGGGCCATGTTGGCGTAGACCATCGGCACGACCGGGACCCGGTCGGCGATCCGCTCGCACAGCCCGAGTACGGAGGTGAGGGTCGCTCCGTTGGCGAGCGCGCGGGTCGCCGCGGAATGAATCACGGGGCCGTCGGCGAGCGGGTCAGAGAAGGGGACTCCGAGCTCGACCAGGTCCGCGCCGGCGTCGGCGTAGGCGTCGGCGACGGCGGCCGAGGTCTCGGGATCGGGGAAGCCGCCCATCAGGTAAGGCATCAGGGCGGCCCGGCCCTCCGCGCGCGCCGCCGCGAACGCCGCGTCGATCCGGTCAGCCATCCGTGCCGAGCCGCTCGACGACCTCGGCGAGGTCCTTGTCGCCGCGGCCAGACAGCGTCAAGAGGTCGTACCCCCGCTCTCCTGGGTTCGTCAGCAGCCATGCGATCGCGTGGGCAGGCTCGAGCGCGGGGATGATGCCCTCCAGGCGGGCCAGCTCCCCGAAGGCGGCGAGTGCGTCGGCGTCGGTGACCGCCTCGTAGCGGGCCCTGCCGATGTCGCGCAGGTGGGCATGCTCCGGGCCGACGCCCGGGTAGTCGAGCCCCGCCGAGACAGAGTGTGCCTCGAGGATCTGCCCGTCGGCGTCGGCGAGCACCGAAGAGAGCGCCCCGTGCAGGACCCCGGTGCTGCCCGCGACGAGCGAGGCGCCGTGGCGGCCGGTTTCGAGTCCCTCTCCCCCGGCCTCGACGCCGATCAGCTCGACGTCGGCGTCGTCGAGGAACGCGGTGAAGGTGCCGATCGCGTTCGAGCCGCCGCCGACGCAGGCGATTACCCTCGCCGGCGGCGACCCCTCCACCGCCAGCGCCTGCTCCCTCGCCTCGTCTCCGATCACCCGCTGCAGATCGCGAACGAGCGCCGGGTAGGGCGCCGGGCCGACCGCGGAGCCGATGATGTAGTGCGTCGTCGCCACGTTCGTGACCCAGTCGCGGATCGCGGCGCTGACCGCCTCCTTGAGCGTCCGCGCGCCGGCCTCGACCGGCGCGACCTCGGCGCCGAGCAGGCGCATGCGCTCGACGTTGGGGGCCTGGCGGCGCATGTCCTCGGTGCCCATGTAGACGACGCACTCGAGCCCGAGCAGGGCGCACGCGGTCGCCGCGGCGACGCCGTGCTGGCCCGCGCCCGTCTCGGCGATCACCCGGGGCTTGTCCATGCGCGTGGCGAGCAGCGCCTGACCGACCGCGTTGTTGATCTTGTGCGCGCCGGTGTGCGCGAGGTCCTCGCGCTTCAGGTAGACGCGCCTGCCGACCCGCTCCGACAACCGCTCGGCCAGATACAGCGGGGTCGGCCGGCCGACGAAGTCGCGCAGCAGCCGATCCAGGTCGGCCCTGAACTCGGGATCGTCACGTGCCTTGGCCCAGCCCGCCGTGAGCTCGTCGAGCGCCGCCACCAGCACCTCGGGGACGAAGCGCCCGCCGTAGGCGCCGAACCGCTCCTGGACGGCGCTCACCTGGATGCCGCCTGAACTACTCCGGCACGCTCGGCGAAGGCCGCCATCAGCGCGTGGTCCTTGACCCCCGGGCTCGCCTCGATCCCGCTGGAGACGTCGACCGCGAACGGTCGCGTGATCTCGATCGCCTCGGCGACGTTCGCCGGGGTCAGCCCGCCGGCGAGGATCGCCGGGATCTTGGAGCGGCGATCGCGCAGGAGCTCCCAGTCGAAGGTTTCGCCGGTGCCGCCTGGCTGGGCCGGGCGATGGGCGTCGAACAGGTGAAAGTCGGTGCGATATGCCTCTGCCCCGGCGATCTCGGCGGTGCTGCGGACGCGGATCGCCTTGATCACCTTGCAGCCGGTGCGGCGTGCCACTTCGCGGCAGAAATCCGGACCTTCGTCGCCATGCAGCTGCACCATGGCGAGCGTCTCGTCCTCGGCGGCCCTGACCACCTCGTCCAGAGTCGCGTTAACGAACACGCCCGTGATCGCCACCTGGCGCCGGAGCTCGGCGCTGATCTCGACCGCGGTCGCCGGATCGCAGCGCCGCGGGCTCCGTTCCCAATGGTTCAGCCCGATCGCCCAGGCGCCCAGACGCACGGCCTCGCGCGCGTCCTCGATCCGCGTGATCCCGCAGAACTTCACCTGCATCGCGTCACAAAGATCGCACAAGGGCGAAACAGGCCGGCTGACGCCGGCCCGTTCGCTCTGGCTCTTGCTTTCCGAGAAGGGCTAGGGACCAGCTTGCGCGGGGCGGTCGTCGAGCTCGACCGAGACGGTGCGCTCGTCGCCGCCGCGCACCAGGGTCAGCTCCACCTCGTCGCCGGGCTGCTTCGCGTCGACCGCGGCGATCACGTCGTCCATACCCTCGACCGCCTCGCCGTCGACCTCGGTGATCACGTCGCCGCCTGCGCGCACCGGAGCGCCGTCGACCCGGACCTCAGCATCGCCGGCCTCGATCCCGGCCTCGTCGGCGGGACTGCCGGGGACCACCTGCTGGACGAGCGCGCCGCTGTCGACGTCCATGTTGAACAGGTCGGCGATCTCCGGGGTCAGATCGGTGCCGCTGATCCCGAGGAACGCGTGCTCGACGTCGCCGTCCGCGATCAGCTGGTCGGCGATCTCCTCCGCGGTGTTGATCGGGACCGCGAAGCCGATGCCGACGTTGCCGCCGCCGTTGGGCGACTCGATCTGGGAGTTGACGCCGATCACCCGGCCGAGCGCGTCGATGAGCGGCCCGCCCGAGTTGCCGGGGTTGATCGGTGCGTCGGTCTGGATCGCGTCGGTGATCGTGAAGCCGTTGGGCGCGTTGATCTGCCGCTGCACCGCCGAGACGATGCCCGCCGTCGCGGTGCGGTCGAGGCCGAAGGGGTTGCCGATCGCGACCACCGGATCGCCGACCTCGACTTCCGAGGAGTCGCCAAGGCTGAGCGGATGAAGCTGATCGGCGTCGGCGTCGACCTCGAGCACCGCGATGTCGGTCGAGGTGTCGGTGCCGATGACCTTGGCGTCGAGCGTCTCGCCGTCCTCGCCCAGCTTCACGGTGACCTCGCCCGCCCCGGCGACGACGTGCGCGTTGGTGATGATGTGGCCGTCGCCGTCGATCACGAACCCGGATCCGGTCGCGGTCCCCTGCTGCGGCTGCCCGAACGGGTTGAAGGGATCGGGGCGCGCCGGCTGGTCGGCCTCGATGAACGCGACTCCGGCCGCGTCGCGGCTGTAGATCTCGTTGACCGTCAGCGCATTGCCGCCCTCGTCGGCGGCCGGCTCGGTGAGCGGCGCCGGCGAAGCTGCCGGAGCTGCGCCATCGTCGTCGGCCTCAACCCATCCGGCGGCGATCGCCACCCAGCCGAGCAGGCCGACCACGAGGCCGCCGGCAAGCGCGGAAGCAAACGGACTGCGGAGAAGTGTCTTCATGCGCCGCAGCGTGCAAGCCGGCGCTTAAGGCTCCCTAACGGGCGATGAAAATGATCCTAAGGCGCCTCGGAGGCGCGGTCCATGTAGTGCTCGCGCGTGGCTTCCTCGTCCATGGTCAGCTCGCGCAACGCCGCCTCGGGCTCACCTGAGCGCATCAGTGACTCGCCGATCAGCACCGCGTCGCAGCCGATCCGCTCGAGCTCCCGCAGCTGCTCGTGGCGGTCATATCCCGATTCGGAGACCACGGTCTTTCCGGCGGGGACGTCGACGATCAGCTCCGGGGTCGTCTTCAGGTCGACAGTGAGCTCGCCGAGATCGCGGTTGTTGATCCCGATCACGTCGGCGTCGATCGCCAGCGCACGCTCGAGGTCGCGCTCGTCGTGAACCTCGACCAGGCAGTCGAGGTCGAGCAGCCGTGCCTCCTCATAGAGAAGCCGCAACGCGTCGTCGTCGAGCGCGGCGACGATCAGCAGCACCGCGTCGGCGCCGTTGGTCGCGGCCTCGTAGAGCTGGTAGGTGTCGACGATGAAGTCCTTGCGCAGGATCGGCAGGCTCGATGCCGCCCGGGCCGCGCGCAGGTCGTCGAGCGAGCCGCCGAAGTTGCGATCGTCGGTGAGCACCGAGAGCGCCGCCGCGCCGCCGCGCTCATAAGCGGCGCAGACGTCGGCGACGCTCGCGTCGGTTGCGATCGCGCCCGAGCTGGGCGAGCGGCGCTTGAACTCGGCGATCAGTGAGAGGCCCGGTCGAACCAGGGCCTCGCTGAAGGGCCTCGATCCGCTCAGCGTGCCGACCGCGTCGCGCAGGTCCTCGATCGGAACCATGGCCTTGCGGCGCTCGACATCGACCCGCGCTGCCCCCACGAGCTCCTCGAGCTTGCTCATTCCCGCGGGAGGGTAAACGAGCGATCGCTAGCCGGCCAGTTCGGCGGTCAGCGTCGCAAGCCGCTCGAGCACGCCCTGCGCGGCGCCGGAGTCGATCGACTGGCGGGCGCGGTCGACGCCGCCGGCCAGGTCGCGGGCGCCATCGGCGGCTAGGATCGCAGCGCCGGCATTGAGGACGACGACCTCGTGCGGGGCTCCCGGCTCGCCGTCGAGCACGGCGCGGACCGTGGCCGCGTTCTCCTCCGGCGAGCCGCCGCGGATCTCGCCGAGCTCGGCGCGTCCGATGCCGACGTCCTCGGGCGTCACGAACCACTCCTCGGTGCCGCTCCCGGCGACCTCGACTACGCGCGTGCGGCCCGTGACGCTGAGCTCGTCGATGCCCTCGTCCGAGCAGACGACCAGGGCACGCTCGCAGCCGAGGCCGACGAGCGCCTCGGCGACCGTCTCCTGGTAGCGCCGGTCCGAAACCCCGAGCAGCTGGCGCCGCGCTCCCGCCGGATTGGTCAGCGGGCCGAGGAAGTTGAAGATCGTGCGCACCGCGAGCTGCTTTCGGACCGGGACCACGTGCTTCATCGCCGCGTGGTGGCGGGGGGCGAACATGAACCCGAAGCCGATCTCCTCGATGCAGCGCGCGACCGCGGCCGGGTCGAGGTCGATCCGCACCCCGAGCGCCTCGAGGACGTCGGCGGAACCGCAGCGACTCGTGCTCGAGCGGTTGCCGTGCTTGGCGACGGCACAGCCGGCGCCGGCGGCCACGATCGCCGCGGCAGTCGAGATGTTGAACGTCGACGGCCCGCCCCCGGTCCCGGCGGTGTCGACCAGGCCGTCGCGGGACGACTCGACCGAGGCCGCCAGCCGCCGCATCGTCCGCGCCAGGCCGATCAGCTCGGGCACCGTCTCGCCTTTGGCTCTCAGCGCGATCAGGAAGGCCGCCGTCTGCACCTCGCCGGCTCGCCCCTCCATCACCTCGTCGAGCACAGCCGAGGCGTGATCGGCGGTCAGGTGGTCGCCGCTTGCGACCGCGTCGATCGCGCGGGTGAGGATCTCGTTGGGTTCAGTCATCGGCGAGGAAGTTGGCCAGCAGCTGCTTGCCGTCGGGCGTGAGCACCGACTCGGGGTGAAACTGCACGCCCTGCGCGGGCAGCTCGCGGTGGCGGACCGCCATCACCACGTCGCCGTAAGAGGCGGTTTGCTCGAGCTCGTCGGGCAGCTCGGGATCGGCGACGAGCGAGTGATAACGCCCGGCGCGTAGTGGGCTCGGCAGGCCGGCGAACAGGCCGGTGCCGTCATGTTCGACGTCGGCGTCCTTGCCGTGAATCGGCTCGCCGCGGATCGTGCGCCCGCCGAACGCCTCGACCAGCGCCTGATGGCCGAGGCAGACGCCGAGTGTGGACACCCCGTTCTCGGGGAAGGCGCGCGCGGCCTCGATCGCGATCCCGGCCTCGGCGGGGGTGCAGGGGCCCGGCGAGATCACTAGCCGATCCGGCCGGGGCTCGAGCAGCTCGGCGACGGTGGCCTTGTCGTTGCGGACGACCTCCACCTCCGAGCCCAGCTCGCCCAGGTACTGGACCAGGTTGTAGGTGAACGAGTCGTAGTTGTCGATCACGAGTACGCGCAAACCAGGCGCCGCAACAGCGGCGCGGCTCGGCTTCGCTTCGCTCCGCCTCACTGCCTAGCCCCACTCCGGCTGCGATGCCGCCAGCTCGACCGCCTGGAACATCGCCTGCGCCTTGGAGACCGACTCGCGGTACTCGTAGTCGGGCTTGGCGTCGGCGACGGTGCCGCCGCCCGCCTGCACGTGCACCTGTCCGTCCTTGATCACCGCGGTGCGGATGTGGATCGCGGTGTCGAGGTCGCCGGTGAAGCTCAGATAGCCGATCGCGCCGCCGTAGGACCCGCGCTTGTGCGGCTCGAGCTCGTCGATGATCTGCATCGCGCGCACCTTCGGCGCGCCCGAGAGGGTGCCGGCCGGCAGCACCGCGCGCAGCACGTCCATCGCGCCGACGCCGTCGCGCAGCGTGCCCGAGACCTGGCTGACGATGTGAAAGACGTGCGAGTAGGTCTCGACGATCATGTACTCGTCGACCTTGACGCTGCCGTACTCGCAGACCCGGCCGAGGTCGTTGCGACCCAGGTCGACCAGCATCACGTGCTCCGCGCGCTCCTTGGGGTCGGCGAGCAACGCCTCGGCCTGGCGACGATCCTCTTCCTCAGAGGCCCCGCGCGGATAGGTGCCCGCGATCGGGCGAGTCTCGGCGCGGCGGCCGCTGACCTTGACCAGCGGCTCGGGCGAGGCTCCGGCGATCTGAAAGTCGCCGAACTCCAGGAAGTACATGTACGGCGACGGGTTGACCGTCCGCAGCCCGCGGTAGATCGCGAACGGATCGCCTGGCGCCGGGGCGCTGAAGCGCTGCGACGGGACCACCTGGAACGCGTCGCCGGCGTGGACGTACTCGACGATCCGGGCGACATTGGCCTCGAACTGCTCGCGGGTGAGGTTCGACCTCCACTCGAGCTCGGCCCCCCTCGGCGCCTGCCGCGCTGGCGGCACCGGGCCGCCGAGCGCGTCGCGTGCCTCGTCGATCAGCGCTACAGCCCGGTCATAGGCGGCTGGTACCTCCTCGGGCCCGTCTACGACCGCATAGGCGAGCACGGTGAGCTCGTGCTTCAAGTGATCGAAGGAGAGCATCAGCTCGCAGAGCATGAGCGCCATGTCGGGAAGCCCGAGCGGGTCGGGATTCGGCTCGCCCAGCGGCTCGACCGTGCGCACCAGGTCATAACCGAAGAAGCCGACGGCGCCGCCCGCGAACGGGGGCAGCGAGTCGGGCTCGGCGACGCGGTACTCGCCCAGCCGCGCAGCGACAGCCGCATACGGGTCGGCGACCTCTCCGACCTTCGGGCCGCGGTCGCCGAGCTCGCTCAGCTCGCCATCGGCCCAGCGCAGCTCGACCCGCGGCCGGAAGCCGAGAAACGAATAGCGGCCGAGCCTGCCCTGCTCGGCCGACTCGAGCAGGAACGCCGGCCCGGCAAACGCCTGGCGCAGCTTCAGAAACGCCGAGACCGGCGTCTCGCAGTCGTCGACGAACCGGTAGCTGAACGGCAGCACGTTCGCCTCGGCCGCGAGCTCGCGCGCCCGTTCGAGGTCGGGCTCGATCCCCGGCCTCAGCTCAGCCGCGACGGCCATTGAGCGTCTCCAGCGCCGACGCGAGCTCGAGCTCGCGGGAGAGCAGCAGCACCTCGAGGTGGTAGAGGAGATCGGCGGCCTCCTCGCTGACGCGCTCGTCTGACTCCGACTCGGCGGCCCGAGCCACCTCGTCGGCCTCCTCACGAAGCTTGGCGCCGATCCGCGCAGGATCGCCGAGCAGCTCAACGGTGTAGGAGCCCTGCGGCCGGTCGCGCTTGCGCTCGGCGAGCGTTCGCTGGAGCGCGGCGAGCGCCTCATGGGCGGCCGGCTCGGGCTCGCCATCTTCCTCGAGCTCGCGGTGAAAGCACGAGCGCGCGCCGGTGTGGCAGGCGGGTCCGGTCGGATCGACCAGGGCGACGAGCGCGTCGCCGTCACAGTCGTAGCGCAGCTGGCGCAGGCGCAGCACGTTGCCCGAGGTCTCGCCCTTTCTCCACAGCTCGCCGCGGGAGCGGCTGAAGAAGTGGACCTCGCCCGTCTCCCGAGTGAGCCGCAGCGCCTCGGCGTTCATGTAGGCGAGCGTAAGCACCTCGCCCGACTTCCAGTCCTGGGCCACGCAGGGGATCAGTCCCTGCTCGTCGTATGCGAGTGCGGTCGACATCTCGAAGATCTTAGGCTTGCTCGGTGCAGACGCCTGAAATGGTCACTCCAGCCACCCTCGGTCGCCGAACCGCCGCGGCGCTGATCGACCTGGTCCTGATGATCGGACTCTTCCTCCTGTTCGCGGCCGCGATCGGCACCTGGGACCTGGCGGGCTCGACGCAGCGGATCGCGCTTCACGACTGGGACTTCCTCCTCTACGTGGGAACCGTGCTCGGCTACTTCTTCGTCGCCGAGGGGATGACCAGCCGGACGATCGGCAAGGCACTGCTCGGCCTCGAGGTCGTTGACGTCGGCGGCGGTCCGACGACGACCGGTCAGACCGCCAAGCGCACGCTGATGCGGATCATCGACTTCCTGCCGGCCTTCTATCTCGTCGGCTTCGTCGCGATCGTCGCCAACGAGCGCAACGCGCGGCTCGGAGACCTCGTCGCCAAGACCGCGGTGATCGCCCGCTAGTCGATCCCGAGCCGGTCGAGCAGGCCCTCGTCGCGGCGCCAGCGCTCGCGCACCCGGACCTGGAGGTCGAGGAAGACCTTGGTCCCGAGCTCGCGCTCCAGCTCCTTGCGCGCGGCGGTACCGATGTCGCGCACCATCCGCCCGCGCTTGCCGATCAGGATCGACTTCTGCGACTCGGTCTCGGCCCAGATCTGGGCGGCGATCGCGATCAACCCGTCGTCGCGGGTCGTCATCTCCTCGATCGCGACCTCGACCGCGTGCGGCAGCTCTTCGCGGGTGCGCCTCAGGACCTGCTCGCGGATCAGCTCCGCCAGGTGAACCTCGCTCGGCTGGTCCGTCCGCTCCTCCGGGGGGTAGAGCAGCGGGCCCTCGGGGACCAACTCGGCGAGGCGAGCCGCGAGCGGCCCGATACCGGTGCCGCGCTTGGCCGAGACCGGGAAGACCTCGTCGACGACCTCGAGCTCGGCTGCCTCGGCCAGCACCTCGGTCGTCTGCGCCGCGTTCAGCCGGTCGATCTTGTTTACCGCGCAGACGACCGGCGCCTCGGGGTGAGCGGCAAGGAGATGCCCGGCGATGAACCGGTCGCCCGGCCCGATGCCCTGCTCGCCGTTGACCACGAGCAGGACCGCGTCGGCGCCGTCGAGCTCGTGCTCGACGCGGCGCTGCATGCGTTCGGTCAGCACGTCGCGCGGTCGCTGGACGCCGGGCAAGTCGACGAGCACCAGCTGCCAGCCCGCGGCGACGTCGGTCGCCACCCCGCGGCTGGCCCTGCGCGTCGTCTGCGGGCGGTCGGAGATGATCGCCACTTTGGTGCCGACGATCGCGTTCACGAGCGTCGACTTGCCGACGTTCGGCCGTCCGGCCAGGCCGATGAAGCCAGCCCTGGTCATAGGCGCGCGATCACCTCCCGCTGCAGCGCCAGCATCTCGCCCTTATCCGTCTCGTGGTCATAGCCGCAGAGGTGAAGCACGCCGTGCACGGTCGCCTCGATGACGTCCTCCGTGTGCTCGGGGCAGATGACCACGTCGCCGAGCTCGCGGGGTCCCGCCACGGCGCCGGCTCCGTCGACCGGAAACGAGAGCACGTCGGTGGGCTCGTTCCGGCCGCGGTGGCCGCGGTTGAGCTCCCGGATCCGCGACTCGTCGACGAGCTCGACCGACAGATGCCCCTCGTTGACGCCGGCGGCCTTCAGCGTCGCGGCGACCGCGGCGCGCAGGTCCTGCGGGACATCCGCGAGGTCGAGCTCGGTCAATCGCTGCCGCGGTCCGAGTACTCGCCGTAGGCGGCGACGATTCGCTGCACGAGCTGGTGGCGAACCACGTCTTCGCCGCCGAAGCGGACGAAGGCGATGTCATCGACCGCGGCGAGGATCTCGCCGACGACGACCAGGCCGGAGCGCTGATCGCGCGGCAGGTCGATCTGGGTTATGTCCCCCGTCACCACCATCTTCGACCCGAACCCGAGCCGGGTGAGGAACATCTTCATCTGCTCCGGGCTCGTGTTCTGCGCCTCGTCGAGGATGACGAAGGAGTCATTCAAAGTTCGGCCCCTCATGAAGGCCAACGGCGCGACCTCGATGATTCCACGGTCGAAGTAGGTGAGCACTCGCTCGGGGTCGAGCATGTCGTAGAGGGCGTCGAACAGGGGTCGCAGGTACGGGTCGACCTTGGCCTGGATGTCGCCGGGCAGGAAGCCGAGGCGCTCACCCGCCTCCACCGCGGGGCGGGTGAGGATGATCCGGCTGACGTCGCGAGCGTCGAGCGCCGCGACCGCCATTGCCACCGCGAGGAAGGTCTTGCCGGTCCCCGCCGGGCCGATCCCGAAGGTGACGGTGTGGTCGCGGATAGAGTCGACGTAGCGCTTCTGGTTGACGGTCTTCGGCGCCACCTTGATGTTCCGGTGTCGCCAGACCAGGTCCTCGAGGATCTCCGCCGGGCGTTCGGACGCCGCGATCGCGCCCGTGACCGTGTCGATCGTCGCGGGAGCGAGCTCATGGCCGCGCTCGATCAGTCCCACCAGCTCGTCGACCATCGTCGCTGCGCGGGTCACGTCGGCGGCCTCGCCGTCGAGGGTGAGCACGTTGCCGCGCAGGAACAGGTCGCAGCCGAGCCGGGTTTCGAGCTCGCGCAGGACCGCGTCCTCGGAGCCGGCGAGCTCGGCGGCGACGGTGTTGTCGAGAGTGAGCTGGCGGCGAGCCAAGCTAGGAAGCGAGCCTTTCGCGGACCGCCGCGCTGACCCGCTTGCCGTCGGCGCGCCCGCCGAGCTTGGGCATCACGGCGCCCATCACCTTGCCCATGTCGCCGGGCGCCGCGGCTCCGGTTTCGGCGATCGCGGCGTCGACGGCGGTTGCGAGCTCTTCGTCTGAGATCTCGGCCGGCAGGTAGCGCTCGATCTCGCGCGCCTCGGCCTCCTCGGACTCCGCGCGCTCTTCGCTGCCTCCCTCCCGGTAGGCGGTGGCCGCCTCGAGCCGCCGCTTGCGCTCGCGGCGCAGGACCGCGATCTCGTCGTCGCCGCCCTCCTTGGCGTCCTTCTGCAGCGCGTCGGCAACCATGCGCAGCGCCGTGACGCGGTCGCGCTCACCGGCCTTCAGCGCCGTCCGGGTATCCGCCTGGACCTGTTCGAGGATGGCCACGCATTAAGCGTAGTCGGCGCCGCCTCGAGAGCTACGGCGAGCTCATGCCCACCAGCCCGAACGCGCAGTCGCCGCCCATATTCACGCTCAACCAGAAGTCCCCGGTCCAGCTCACGCCGGCAGCCGGATCGAAGACGGTGAGCACTCCGGGGCGAACGCCGTCAGACGTCGTCACGGAGCCGCTGAGGACGATGGTTTGCGGGGCGCCCCCGTAAAGGGGGGCATCGAAGTCGCCCATCAGCCCGCCGTTGACCCCGACCCGGGCCCCGGAGCCCGGGCTGGCGGATGGCGCGGTCCCGACGAGCCCTGCCTGCCTTCCCGCACCGGTGTCCTCGCAGCTCGCCGTGATCGACACCTGCCCGACGGTGAGAAACGGCGCCGTCGTCGGCGAGCCGCCGGGCGGATCGTTGATCACGGTCGGGCCCTTTACCTCGATCGCATCGGCACGCAGGAACTGATCGGCGCCGAGGCCCCCGAGCTGGTTTGCATTCGCGGCCGAGCTGGCGCTGGCCGCCGTGGCCGCGCTCGCCGCCGTGTCCGCGCTGGCTGCCTGAGGGACCTTCGCGAGCGTCGCCTCGTCGACCTCGGCCCCCTTGACCTCGTTGTCCTTGATGTGCTTAGCGCGAACCGCGTTCTTCTTGATCTGGGAGGGCCCGATCTTCTGGACGGCGTACGCGGCCCCGGAGAGCGCGACGAAGAGCGCGACGTAGCCGACCACGTTCGAGCGCAGGTGTCGATGCAAGCTGGTGATGCGACGAACCTACTCCCTCAACCGAGCCGAACCAACTCGACCTCCCCCAGCGGCAGCTGCAGGAATCGGGTGCCGAGCTCGCGGAAGGCGTCGGGGTCGCCCGTGCAGACGAAGCGGTACTCGCCCTCGCCCCGGTTTGCGGTCTCGAGCTGTCGCGACTCGAGGATCCGTTGCGCCGTGGCCGCGAGCGCGTGGCCGGCGGTGACCAGGCGCACCTCGCGGCCAAGGAAGCGCTGCAGCATCGGGCGCACGAGCGGGTAGTGCGTGCAGCCGAGGATCACGGTGTCGACGTCGGCTCGCTGCAGCGGCACGCAGTAGGAGCGCACCTTTTCGACCACCGCCTCGGAGAACGGAAAGCCGCGCTGGATGATCGCCGCAAGGTCCGGGGCGGCGACCTGCGTGACCGTGAGCTGGCGACGCTGGCGGCCGAGCGCGCGCAGGTAGGCGCCCCCGCTGACCGTCGCCGGTGTCGCGAGCACGCCGACGCGCCCCGAGTCGGTGATCGCGGAGGCGATCTCAGCCTCCGGCTCGATCACCGCGACCACCTCCACCCCGCTTTCCGCCGCGAGCGCCCGCGCCGTCTCGAGCCCGGCCGAGGCCGCCGAGTTGCACGCGACCACGATCAGCTTTGTCCCCCGATCGAGCAGGAAGGCGACGCTGCGCTCGACGCACCCGCGCAGCTCAGCTTCGGTGCGCGCGCCGTAAGGGAAGCGCGCGTCGTCGCCGAGATAGACGTAGTCCTCCTCGGGCAGCGAGACGAGACACTCATGCAGCACGGTGAGGCCGCCGACGCCGGAGTCGAAGACCGAGATGGGGAGCGATGGATCCAGGGCGCCCGTCACGCGCCGGATGATTGCCGGTGAGAGACTTCGGCCGTGAACGGAAGCGGCCAGAACGGTGGCTCGACGCTCTCGCTGTGGTCGGAGGACTCGCTGCTCTCGATCGGCTCGAAGGGGTCGGTGCTGTCGATCGGCTCCGTGGGCTCGGCGCTTTCGATCGGCTCGATCGGCTCCTTCGGCTCGGCCTTCAGCGTCGCCTCGGCGGGCTCGTGCGGTTCGGCGATGTCGGCGGCCTCGCGCTCGTCGGTGATGTCGTTCGACATGAGCGGCGCGGTCATGGGCGAGGAACGCCGGACAGCCGGCATGATCGCCGCCGCGGCGCTCGCCGCAGCGGCCGTCGCGATCGCGCTGCGCGCTTAGGCTCGCCCTAGATAAACGGCTTGGCGACCATCACGTAGATCGTCAGGATCACGATCAGGCCGGCGATCGGGCCCATTCGGGCGCTGGCCAGGTTGGCGCGGTTGAACTCCTCGCTGAACTCGACCTTGTCGCCGGTCGACGCGCTGATGTCGCGGCGGGCGGCCTCGAGGGCGCGGCGGTCGTGCGGGAGGAAGAAGCCGTGCACGAGCCCGAGCAGGACGACGATCGCGACGAGTCCCCAGGCGACAAAGAACTCGTCGAAGAGGTCGCGATCGATTGCCATGTAGAGCCCGGTGGCCAGGATGACGAGCATGCCCCCGCTCACCATCGTGCGGTTGATCACTGTCTGCGCCTCGAGCACCGCGGGGATGCTGCGGGGGTGGTTCGCGGCGGTGAGACCGACGTAGATGCCGAAGGCGAACGTCACGCCGAAGGCGAGGACGACCGCGGTGACGTGCACCCAGAGGACGACGTCGAAGAAGGTGACGGCGAGGGTTGTCATACCGCAACCCTAACCGCCGGCGAGGGCGGATTTAGAGCGGTCGGCACAGCAGTGCCGCCCAATCGCCGCTCGAGCGCCGATCGGTGACCGTCAGGCCAGCGCCCGCCAGCGCCGCCGCGACCCGCTCCGCCTCGCTCTCCAGCAGGCCCGAGCAGACCAGCGCCCGCGGGGGCTCCCCGAACGTGGCGGCGACGGCTTCGAGCAGCGGTGTGGTGAGGTTGGCGACGACGGTCGGCGCCGCGGGCGGTCGCTCGTCGCGCAGGTTGATCCGCCGAAGCTCGAGCTCGACGCCGTTTGCGGCGGCATTCGCGGCCGCCGCCTCGACGGCCGCAGCCTCGCTGTCGCAGCCGGTCACAGGCGACCAGCCGAGCTTCGCGGCGGCGATCGCAAGCACCCCAGAGCCCGTGCCGAGGTCGGCCAGCGCTCCCGAGGCCTCGCCGCGGTCTGCGAGCTCGAGCAGCAACGCCAGGCACATGCCGGTGGTCGCGTGAGCGCCAGTGCCGAACGCCTGCCCCGGGTCGATTCGGATGTCGACCTCCGCCGCGGCGCCGGCGGCGTCCTCCCACGAGGGGCGCACCACCAAACGCCCCTCTGCAACCGAGACCGGCTCGTGGAAATCGCGCCAGCGGTCGGCCCAGTCGTCGGGGATCTCGGTCGAGCTGACCTCGATCAGGTCCTCTCCCGCGGTCGCCTCGAGCACCGGTACCGCGGGCAGCTCACCGGGCGGCCCGTAGATCCCGAACTCGACCCAGTCGCCGCCGCGCTCCTCCTCGACTCCGCCGGGAACCAGCTCGAGCAGGTCGGCGAGCACGCGCTCGGCGTGCTCGGAGCGGCAGCGGACCGCCAGCCGGATCATCAGTCCTCGAGCGACTCGTGGAGGTCGCGGGCGAGCTCGCGCTGCTTGCGACTCAGCTTGCGCGGCACGACGACGTCGACCAGCACGTGCTGGTCGCCGCGGCGGGGGCGCTGAAGCGACGGCAGGCCGAGCCCCTTGAGGCGGATCGCGTCGCCGGGCTGCGAGCCGGCGGGCACCTCGATCTCGCGGTCGCCGTCGAGCGTCGGCGTCTGAATTTTGCCGCCAAGCATCGCCATCGTCGCGGGCACGTGCACGACCGTGATCAGATCCTGGCCGCGGCGTTCGAAGCGCTCGTCCTCGGCGACGACCACCTGGACGTAGAGGTCGCCGGAGCGGGCGCCGCTCTCACCGGCGTGCCCGGCGGCGGCGATCCGAATCCGCTGTCCGGACTCGATCCCCGGCGGGACGTCGACGTCCCACTTGCGTTCGCGCAGCTCGCGCCCGTGCCCGCCGCAGCGCTCGCATGGCTGTTCGGCGACCCGGCCCTGGCCCTCGCAGGTTGGACACGCCGAGGTCTGCACGAGCTGTCCGAACGCGGTTCGGCGAACCTGCTGGACGCGCCCCGCGCCGCCGCAGGTATCGCACTCGCGAATCGGCGTGCCGGGCTCGGCGCCGTTGCCGCGACAGCGCTCGCAGACCGACATCGCCTCGAACGTGACCTCGCGCTGGACCCCGGTGAGCACCTCGGCCAGCGTGATCTCGACCTCGACCCCGTGATCGGCACCCTGGGCCGGGCCGGCGCGCCCGCCTCCGAACAGGTCGCCGAACAACGAGTCGCCGCCACCGAAGAACGAGGCGAGGATATCCTCCATGCTGCCCGCCGTGTGCGGCGCCCAGCCACCGGTTCGCAGGCCCTCGTGGCCGAAGGCGTCATACGTTCGCCGCCGCTCGGGGTCGGAGAGCACCTCGTAGGCCTCGGCGGCCTGCTTGAACTTCTCCTCCGCCTCCGGATCGTGACGGTTGACGTCGGGGTGGAGGTCGCGGGCGAGGCGCCGGAACGACTTCTTGATCTCCGCCTCGCTCGAACCACGGTCGACGCCGAGGACGTCGTAGTAGTCGCGCGGCACGTGGTTACTCGTAGACGGACTCGAAGAAGCGGGAGAGCTCGCTCGCGGCCTCGCGCACCGAGGCGATCGCGGTCGCGTAGTCCATGCGCAGCGGCCCGACGACGCCGACGGCGCCTAGGTTGCGATAGCCGAGCCCGTAGTTGGCGCCGATCATGCTCACCGAGCGCAGCTCGGGCGCGGGGTTCTCGTCGCCGATCCACATGAACACCGAGCGCTCGTCGAGCGTCGAGCGCAGCACCTCGAGCAGGTTCGCACGCCGCTCGAGCGCCCGCATCAGGGCGTCGGCGCGAGGCAGATCCGGAGCGTGCTCGGCGGAGAGCAGCCGTGCGGCTCCCTCGACGTAGATGTCGTCGGCGGCCTCCTGTTCGAGGCCCGAGAAAGCGTCGCGCAGCTCCGCGAGGAAGCTGCGCTCGGCCGGGCCGAGCTCAGGGTCGTCGAGCCGGTCGCCTGTCATCCGAGCTCCCAGCGCCAGGCCCGAGAGCCGTTCGTTGAGAAAACTCGAGGCCCACTCGAGCAGTCCGGAATCGACCGGCCGCTCGAAGTTGAACACCCGCTTGGTCACCGCCCCGTTGGAAGCGATCACGACCACCATGACCACACCGGGCTGAAGCTGCAGCGCCTCGACGCGCTGGACGCGCGCGGCGGACGGCGGCGGGGCGGTCGCCACGGCGAGCAGGTCGGTCATGCGCGAGAGCGTGGAGGCCGTCTCGCGAAGCGCCTCCTCGATCTCGCGGCGCATCCGCGACAGGTCCAGCGCGCCCGTCGCGGCTCCCGGCTTGCCGCCGGCGGCCAGCAACGCGTCGGCGTAGAAGCGGTATCCCGAGTCGGTCGGGACGCGGCCGGCGGACGTGTGCGGGTGGGTGAGAAAGCCCTCACGCTCCAGCGCCGCGAGCTCAGCCCGCACGGTCGAAGGGGCGCACTCGATCGCGGGATGGCCGGCCAGTGCGGCGGACCCCACCGGCTTGCCCGACTCCAGGTAGGAGTCGACGACCAGGTTGAGGATTCGCTGTTGGCGCTCGCTGAGCATCACCACGATTCTAGGATCGAGGAAGATGATCGACCCCTACACGCTGCCGCCCGACCTGCCGCGCCCACGCGACGACGGCGCCGCCGACCATCTGCCCGGCCGCGAGCTGCCGCAGGTTGAGCTGGCCGCGACCGATGGGGACGCGGTCACGCTCGCCGAGCGCGAGGGGCGCACGGTCGTCTACGCCTACCCGCGCACCGGCCGCCCGGGCGAGCCGTCGCTGAGCGCCGACTGGGACCTGATCCCAGGGGCGCGCGGCTGTACGCCCGAGACCTGCGGCTTTCGCGACCACCATGCCGAGCTGGCCGCAGCCGGCGCGGCCGTGCTCGGCCTCTCGACCCAGCCGACGGCCTATCAGCGGGAGCTGGCGGAGCGGCTGGCGCTGCCGTTTCCGATCCTCTCCGACGAGCGCCTCGAGCTGACACGCGCCCTCGAGCTGCCGACCTTCGCGGTCGCCGGCCAGACGCTGCTCAAGCGGCTGACGCTCGTGACTCGCGACGGGGCGATCGAGCACGTCTTCTATCCCGTGTTTCCGCCAGACCGGCACGCGGCAGAAGTGCTGAGCTGGCTGACTGCGAACCCATGAATTAGTCTGGCCGCCGTGATCATCACGACTATGAACGACCTCCCGGGCTATGAGATCGAGGAGGTCCTCGGAGAGGTCTTCGGGCTCACGGTCCGCTCACGCAACATCGGCTCGCAGATCGGCGCCTCGCTGAAATCGCTGGCCGGTGGCGAGCTGAAGGGCATGACCAAGATGCTCGCCGAGGGTCGCCGGCACGCCCAGGATCGACTGGTCGAGGAGGCCGAGGCGAAGGGCGCCGACGCGGTGATCGCCTTTCGCTTCGACACCTCGGAGCTGGGCAGCACCTGGACCGAGATCTGCGCCTACGGCACCGCGGTCCGGACCCGCAAGACCTTCTAATCGCCGCCGAGCTCCAGCTCGGCCTCGGCGTTGCGGATGATCCGGTTCTCGCCCTGGGCGGCTTCGACGTCGACGACCACGCGATCGCCGTCGACGCTCTTCACCTGGCCGCTGACGACGATCTCCTGCTCTGGCATGCCCATGCCGCGAAACTGGACGGCGAGGCGCTTCAGGGCCCGCGGGTCGGCGTCGGCGAGGGCGTTGACGCCGCGCGCGGTGACCGCCATCGAGTAGAGGCCGTGCAGGATGTTGCTCGGCAGCCCGACGGCCTTGGCGAACTCGGGGTCGATGTGGATCGGGTTGAAGTCGCCGGAGGCGCCCGCGTAGCGGTGGGGCAGGTACTTGTCCGGCGTCACCCTGAGCTCGGGGATCGCCTCGCCGGTGCTCGGCGCGTCGCTCATCTCAGACTCCCCTGACGATGTTGGTCCAGGTGCCGCGCACGACCTCGGCGCCGTCCTGGTTGGTGGACACGGACTCGAAGACGTAAAAGCCCTTGCCGTCGCGCTCGGAGATGTCGACCACCTTGGCCCTGGTCGTGATCTCGTCGCCGGCGCAGACGGGCTCGCCCCAGACGAACTCCTGGCCGCCATGGACCATCGCAGCCAGGTTGATGCCGACCTCGGGATCGAGCACCGCCGGGCCGAGCGCCGGCGCCGAGTAGACGACGCAGAACATCGGCGGGGCGACGACGTTGCGAAATCCGGCGTCCTGAGCGGCGTCGCGATCGTAATGGACCCGGTTGTCGAAGCCGATCGCGTGCGCGTACTCGCGAATCTTCTCGCGGCCGACCCCGTATGTCACGGGCGGGTACTCCTTGCCGATCGCGTCGGTCTTCAGGGGCATGCGGCGCGGGAGTGTATGTGAGGCGGAGCCCGAAGGGCGAAGCCGAGGCGCCCCGCTGTTGAGGCGCCTTATTCAGGGCATCGCGGCGAGGGCGGAGTCGTAGTCGGGGTGCAGCTGCAGCCGGACGGCGCGCCCGTGGCGGATCTCGTACAGGTAGTAGACGGTCATCTCGACCGGGGCGCCGCTCCCGGCACCGACCCCCGCCTGGCGGACCTCTGCGATGACGTGGTCCTCGTCTGGGTGGTGGATCGAGACGATCGTGTTGTGCTGTGACTCGAACGCCTCGCTCCAGGTGGCGACCATCTCGACGAATCCGGCATGGCCGTGCCAGGTGCCGGGGTTGGCGAGGCCCGGGGCCACCTTCGACTCGAGTTCCTCGTCGAAGATCCGCACGAGCGCCTCGAGGTCGCCACGGTTGAACGCGTCCATCCCCTCGCGTAGGAGCCGCTCGTGCTCTTCCCGCGAGGCGTCAGCCGAGCCGCGCCGCTGTTGAGGCGCCTGATTACTCATCAACCTGCAGCACGGACAGAAACGCCTCCTGGGGAACCTCGACCGCGCCGACCTGCTTCATCCGCTTCTTGCCCTTCTTCTGCTTCTCGAGCAGCTTCTTCTTGCGCGTCACGTCACCGCCGTAGAGCTTCGCCGTGACGTCCTTGCGCAGCGCCTTGACGGTCTCGCGGGCGAGCACCCGCGAGCCGACCGCGGCCTGCACCGGCACGTCGAAGAGCTGGCGCGGGATCGTGCGGAACAGGCGCTCGACCAGCGCCTTGCCGGCGGGGTAGGCGGCGTCCTTGTGGACGATCTGCGAGAGCGCGTCGACCCGCTCGCCGGCGAGCAGGACGTCGAGCTTGACCAGGTCCGAGGCGCGGTTTCCGATCGGCTCGTAGTCGAGCGAGGCGTAGCCGGCGGTGCGCGACTTGAGCTGGTCGAAGAAGTCGAGCACGATCTCGGCCAGCGGCAGGTCGTAGCGAAGCTGCACCCGCTCGGGCGAGAGGTAGTGCATGTCGACGTGGGTGCCGCGGCGTGACTGACACAGCTCCATCACCTGGCCGACGTAGTTGGTCGGCGTGATCAGCGAGGCGCGGATGTAGGGCTCGCGGATCTCCTCGATCAGGCCCGGATCGGGCATCTCGACCGGCGAGTGGACCTCGACCATCTCGCCGCTGGTCAGCGAGACCTCGTAGCGGACGTTTGGCGTCGTCGCCAGCAGCTCGAGGTCGTACTCGCGCTCCAGGCGCTCGCGGACGATGTCCATGTGCAGGAGGCCGAGAAAGCCGCAGCGAAAGCCGAAGCCCAGGGCCTGCGAAGTCTCGGCCTCGTAGGAGAGCGCGGCGTCGTTGAGGGCGAGCCGCTCCAGCGCGTCGCGCAGGTCCTCGTAGCGGTCGGTGTCGATCGGAAACAGGCCCGAGAAGACCATCGGCTTGACCTCGCGGTAGCCGGGCAGCGCCTCGGCGGCGGGACGCTCGCGCGAGGTCAGCGTGTCGCCGACGCGCAGCTTGGAGACGTCCTTGAGGCCGGTGATCGCATAGCCGACGTCGCCGGCCGACATGCGCGCGGCCGGCAACATCTCGGGGGTGAAGTAGCCGAGCTCGTCGAGCTCGGCCCGGGTTCCGGTCTGCATCGCCTCGATCGCCTCAGCCGTGCGGAACTCGCCGTCGACCATCCGCAGATAGGCGACCACCCCGCGGTACTGGTCGAACTCCGAGTCGAAGATCAGCGCCCGCGGCGGCGAGTCCGCCTCTCCCTTCGGCGGCGGGATCCGGGCGACGATCGCCTCGAGCACGTCCCGCACGCCCTCGCCGGTCTTCGCCGAGATCCGCAGGATCTCGCCGGGCTCGCCGCCGAGCAGGTCGGCAATCTCGCCGGCGACGCGGTCGGGCTCGGCGCTCGGCAGGTCGACCTTGTTCAGCACCGGGATCAGCTCGAGGCCCGCCTCGACCGCCGCGTAGGTGTTGGCGACCGTCTGCGCCTCCACCCCCTGCGCCGCATCGACGACCAGCAGCGCGCCCTCGCACGCGGCGAGGCTGCGCGAGACCTCATATGAGAAGTCGACGTGGCCAGGCGTGTCGATCAGGTGCAGGTGATAGGTCTCGCCGTCGGCGGCCTGGTATTCGACTCGCACCGCCTGCGCCTTGATCGTGATCCCGCGCTCGCGCTCGAGCTCCATCGAATCGAGGAGCTGCGGCAGGTGCTTGCGCGAATCCACCGCGCCGGTGAGCTCGAGGATCCGGTCGGCGAGCGTCGACTTGCCGTGGTCGATGTGGGCGATGATCGAGAAGTTGCGGATGCGGTCCATTGGCGCGGACGAGGATAGGGGCCGAAAGTGCGGGGTTTCGGGTCGTATACACCCGAAAGCCCGCACCGGGTCCTAAGCTGAGCGCATGAACAAGGTGCGGGAGGAGCTCGAGCGCGCCCACGAGGCGCACACGGCGGCGCACGGCGAACCGCAGAAGAAGAAGCGCATCCGCGACTGGTTTCGGCGTCAGTGGCTGCGCCGCACCAGCAGCAGCCGCTAGTGATCTAGCCGCGCCGCAGCCGCAGCAGACGACGGATCTGCCCCGCCTCGGGGATCCGCAGCAGGGTGACCGCGATCGCGTAGACGGCGGCGCCGACCGCAAGCGCCGTGCCCAGCGAGACGATCTGCGCCCCGAGGGCGCGGCCGAGCTCGGCGTCGAGCACGTCCCAGACGCCGTAGCTGGCGGCGGCGAGCGCCGCGGCCGCGAGCACCACCCGCGCCGAGGTCCAGGCGAGCCGCCCGAGCTCGAGCCGTCCCAGTTCGCCCCGCAGCACTGCGGCCTGGGCGACGACGCTGGCAGCAGTCGCGATCGCGGTTGCGGCGACGATCCCGCCGACGCCGAACGGCGAGTAGAACAGGCCCGAGAACAGCGCGGTGAGGGCCAGGTTGCCGGCGGCGATCGCGGTCGGCACCCACGGCTTCTGGAGGCTGAAGAAGGTTCGGGTGAGGAGCAGGAAGAGGCCGTTGAACGGCAGCGAGAAGGCAAACCAGAAGAGGGCCGTCGAGACGAGGTCGGTCGAGCCTGGGCCGAACTCACCGCGCTCGTAGACGAGCCTGATCATCGGCTCCGACAGGACCAGGATCGCGGCGGCCGCCGGGGTCAGCAGCAGCACGATCTGGCGCATCCCGTTGGCCATCGTCGCCCGCAGGTCGTCGTAGGCGCCGCGGGCGGCGAAACGCGCCAGGGTCGGGAACAGCACGGTCGAGATCGCGACCGAGAAGATGCCCTGGGGCAGCATGTAGATCCGAAACGCCTTGTCGATCGCCGCCGGGGCCTCATCGGAAACGAGCGTCCCGAAGAAGCTGTTGACGACCAGGTTGAGGTTGATCAGCCCGAGGCTGATCGTCACCGGCAGCATCAGGATCAGGACACGGCGCACGTCGACGTTCGCGAACGCGTCGCGCACGCGCGTGCGAAACGGCGCCAGCAGGGCGCGGCGGATCCCGAACGGGGTGTTCTTGAGGTCGTAGGTCAGCATCGCCAGCTGGATCACGGTGCCCACGAGGACGCCGATCGCGTACGCGTAGATCTGGTCGTCCTCCGGAAACGCGGGCGCCAGGCCGACGAGCACGGCGATGATCGCCACATTCCAGAAGAACGGCGCGATCGCGAACACGCCGAAGCGCTCATAGCTGTTGAGCACCCCCACGACGATGCCGGAGACCCCGAGCAGGACGAGGATCGGGAACAGCAGCCGCGACAGCGAGACGGTCAGCTCCTCGGTGGCGCCGTCGAAGCCCGGTGCGAAGAGCGGCACCAGCAGCGGCGCGGCGAGGATGAACAGGGCCGTGATCAGGCCGAGGACCACGGCGACGACGAAGATCAGCGTCGACGCGAGCCTGAACGCCTCGCGCCGGCGGTCGTGCTCGAGCTGCTCGGTGAACACCGGAACGAACGCGGCCTGGATCGCCGCGTCGGCGAAGAGGCTGCGGATCGTGTTGGGGACGAGAAACGCGATGGTGAACGCCGACATCTGCGCGCTGATGCCGAAGTAGCTGGCCGCGAAGATCTCGCGGACGAGCCCGGCGACCCGTGAGAACGCCGTCGCGATCGAGAAGAAGGCGGTCGAACGGGCGAGGCGACCGGACGGCGGAGGCGGCTGCCCGCCCTCGGGTTCGCTCACCATGCCCCCGCTATCATGCGCCGTCGCTCGATGGCCAACATCGCCTCACAGAAGAAGCGCAACGCGCGCACGCTGCGCGAGCACGACGAGAACCGGCGCCTGACGAGCGCGGTGAAGACGCACTTCAGGCGGCTCGAGGCGGCCGTCGGCGCCGGCGACTCCGAGACTGCCGACGCCGAGCACCGCGCTCTCAGCTCGCGGATCGACACGGCGGTCAGCAAGGGCGCCCTGCACCGCAACGCGGGCGCCCGCAAGAAGGCACGCGCGGCCCGGCTGCGCGCCGGCGCCTCGGCCTGACTCACGCTCCCGCGGCGCGGCGGACCGCGAGCGTGAGC
>DAIRGH010000058.1:0-18017 GCA_036794585.1 Solirubrobacterales bacterium
GCGGTCGCCGGCCGCCTGGCGCCGGCCGCGATCGGCACCGACACCGGCGGCTCGATCCGCCAGCCGGCCTCGCTATGCGGGATCGTCGGGCTCAAGCCGACCTACGGCGCGATCTCGCGTTACGGGATGGTCGCCTTCGCCTCCTCGCTCGATCAGTGCGGGCCGCTGACCCGCGACGTCACCGATGCCGCCGTGCTGCTGGCGGCGATGCAGGGGCGCGATCCGCGCGACTCGACCTCGACCGGGATCGACGCCGGCGTCGAGCTGCCCTCTCGTGAGAGCCTCGACGGGCTGCGGATCGGGGTCGCACGCGACTTCTCCCATCACGCCGAGGGGGTCGAGGCCGGTGTCGCGGAGGTGTTCGAGTCGATGCTCGCTCACGTCGGCGACCTCGGCGGCGAGATCGTCGAGATCGAGCTTCCCAATGCCAAGTACGGGATCTCGGCGTACTACGTGATCGCGCCGGCCGAGGCCTCGGCCAACCTCGCTCGGTATGACGGCGTCCGCTATGGCCTGCGCGTCGACGGCGAGGCCGACCTCGTGACCATGTACGAGCGCACGCGCGCGCAGGGGTTCGGCGCCGAGGTCAAGCGCCGGATCATGCTCGGCACCTACGCGCTCTCGTCCGGCTACTACGAGGCTTACTACGGCAGCGCGCAGAAGGTGCGGACGCTGATCGTGCGCGACTTCGACCGCGCCTTCGAGAGCTGCGACCTGGTGATGACGCCGACCTCGCCGTCGGTCGCGTTCGAGCTCGGGGCGCGGACCGCCGACCCGCTGGCGATGTACCTGTCGGACTACTTCACGGTGCCGATGTCGCTAGCCGGCCTGCCCGCGATCTCGATCCCGGCGGGGCTCGCCGAGCCTCCTGGCGCCGGCGCGAGGCTGCCGGTCGGCCTCCAGCTCGCCGCACCCGCGTTCGCCGAGACGCTCCTGCTCGACGCCGCCTTCGCGCTCGAGGGCGCGATCGGCTTCGAGGGGAGGCCGCCCGGATGATGAGCGAGGCCGAGACTCGCGCCGCCGCGGTCGAGGCGCTCGACTCGCTGCCGCCGTGGGTCCGCGAACAGCTGGGCGAGGTCGCCGTGATCGTCGAGGACTCACACCCCGACGGGCTGATGGGGATCTATGACCCCGTCGGCGGGCTGCGCCGGATCGTCATCTTCCGCAACGCCAACCCGAACGCCGATGAGGTCCGCCGCACGGTCTGGCACGAGGTCGGCCACCACCTCGGCATGGGCGAGGATCAGCTCGGGGAGCTCGGCTATGGCTGAGAGCGGCGGCGACTGGCGCGAGCGCTACGAGCCGGTGATCGGGCTCGAGATCCACGTGCAGCTGCGCACGCGGACGAAGATGTTCTGCGGCTGCGAGCTCTCCTTCGGCGACGAGCCGAACGTGCACACCTGCCCGATCTGCCTCGCCCATCCGGGCACCCTGCCGGTGACGAACGAGCAGGCGGTGAACTTTGCCCTGCAGATCGCGCTCGCGCTGGAGGGCGAGATCGCGCCCATCTCGATCTTTCACCGCAAGAACTACTTCTATCCCGACAACCCGAAGGCGTACCAGATCAGCCAGTACGACATCCCGCTTGCGACCGGAGGACACCTCGGCGATGTGCGGATCCATCGCGTCCACCTGGAGGAGGACGCGGCGAAGCTGATCCACGTCTCGGAGTCCGGGCGCATCCACGGCTCGGGTTCGTCGCTGGTCGACTTCAACCGCGGCGGGACGCCCCTGGTCGAGATCGTCACCGAGCCCGACCTGCGCGATGCCGGGGCGGCGCGCGAGTGGGCGCAGCTGCTGCGGACGACGATCCGCCAGATCGGGGCCTCCGACGTGAACATGGAGGAGGGCAGCCTGCGCGTCGACGCCAACGTCTCGCTGCGCCCGGTCGGCTCGGAGGAGCTCGGGACCAAGACCGAGCTCAAGAACATGAACAGCTTTCGCTACCTGGAGCGCGGGATCGAGGCCGAGCTGGCGCGCCAGGCCGCCTTGCTCGACGCCGGCGAGCAGGTGGAGCAGGAGACGCTTCACTTCGATCCGCGCAGCGGCACGCTGACCCCATTGCGGTCGAAGGAGTACGCGCACGACTACCGTTACTTCCCGGAGCCCGACCTCGTGCCGCTGGCGCCGAGCGAGCAGATGGTCGCCGACGCGCGCGACTCACTCCCCGAGCTGCCCGCTCAGCGGCGCGAGCGCTACGCGACCGAGCTCGGCCTGGCCGACGACATGGCGACCCGGCTCGCCTTCGACGCCGAGCTCGGCCCGTATTTCGAGCGGGTCGTCGAGGCGGCGCCGGGAATCGACGCCGCCACAGTCGCGAGCTGGGTTACCAACGACGTCCCCCGCGACGGCGACGAGCCGGACTACCCGGACGCTGGCTACGTCGGCGAGACCATCGCCCTGGTTCAGGCCAAGCGCGTCTCCCACGACGCCGGGCGCAAGATCCTGCGGGCGCACGGCGAGGGGCTCAGCCCCGAGGAGATCGTCGAGCGCGATGACCTCGCGCAGCTCGGCGACTCCGACGAGCTCGCCGAGATCGTCGCCCGCGCGATCGAGTCCGATCCCGACGCGGCGGCGCGCGTGCGCGAGGGCAACATGAAGGCGATCGGGCCGCTGGTCGGCTTCGTCATGAGCGAGACCCGCGGCCGCGCCGACGGGGGCGAGGTGACCCGTCTCATCCGCGAGCAGCTCGGCGGCTGACCTCGGCGCCTTCGTTGCGTCCGCCACTTTGTAACAATTTGTTACAAAGGGTGGGATAATCGGTCTATGGCTTGGAACGTGGTCATCGCCGGAGGGGGCTTTGCGGGGGCCTCAGCCGCGCGCGAGCTCGAGCGGCTGCTGCCCAAGCAGTCGGCCCGCCTGGCGCTGGTCAACGACGTCAATTTCCTGCTGTACACGCCGTTTCTGCCCGAGGCGGCGGCGGGCACGCTCGAGCCTCGCCACGTAGTCACGCCGCTGCGCGACATCCTTCGCCGCACTTACCTGCGGTTGGGCGCCGTGTGCGGCCACGATCCGGCAGCGCGCACCGTGACCCTGAAGACGCACGAAGACGAGCTCGAGGAGTTGCGCTACGACCAGTTCCTGGTCGCGGTTGGCTCGGTCTCGCGCTCGCTGCCGGTCCCCGGGCTCGACGAGCACGGGATCGGGTTCAAGAGCCTGGCCGACGCGATCTGGCTCAGAAACCACGTGATCGAGACGCTCGAGCAGGCAAACGCGACCGAGGACCCGGCGCGGCGCGACGAGCTGCTCACCTACGTGTTCGTCGGCGGCGGCTACTCCGGTCTCGAGGCGCTGGCCGAGCTGCAGGACTTCGCCGCCGACGCGATCGAGCGCTATCCGAGCGCCCGGCTGCACGGCATGCGCTGGATCCTGGTCGAGGCGGCAGAGCGGGTATTGCCCGAGGTGCCCGCTGATCTCGCCGATTACGCGCTGCGCGAGCTTCGCGGTCGTGGCATCGACGTCCGGCTCGGCACCCGCCTGGACGAGCTGCACCGCGACTCGGCGCGGCTTTCGACCGGCGAGGAGATCCCCACTCGCACCCTGGTCTGGACCGCGGGGGTCGCGCCGCATCCCAGCCTCGCCGGGCTCGCGCTGCCGCTCGATGAACGCGGGCGGGTGCGAGTCGACGAGTACATGCGGGTCGACGGGCTCGACGGAGTCTGGGCGATCGGCGACTGCGCCGCGGTCCCCGACCCGAACACGGACGGCCACGAGCCCTGCCCGCCGACCGCGCAGCACGCAGTGCGCCAGGGAGCCGCGGTCGCCCACAACATCGCGAGCGAGCTGGGCGTCGCAACCAAGCCGCGTAGGTTCAGCTACAAGGCCAAGGCGGCATTCGTCAACCTCGGCCGCTACAAGGCCGTAGGGAAGCTCGGTCGGATTTCGTTTCGCGGATTTCTCGCCTGGTGGCTGGCTCGCACCTACCACATGAGCCAGATCCCGGGCACGAGCCGCAAGATTCGGGCAATTGTCGACTGGACCATCAGCCTGCCCTTCAGGCGCGACGTCGCCGAGGTCGGCTCGATCGGTCATCCGCGGCCGCTTCGCGAAGAGGTCTACGCCCGCGGCGGCACGCACAGACCGGTCGACTAGCCGGGGCCACACGGTCACAATGAGAGGGTGGCCGGTGCCGCCTATGCCCTGATCGCGCTCACGTTCGCCTTCGCGACCGGACTCGTCGGCCGCTCGAAGGGCAGCTCGTTCTTCATCTGGTTTCTGGTCGGCGGCGCGCTGCCGGCGCTCGGCCTCATCGCGGCTCTCCTCTATCGCGTCGAGCGCGACGAGCCCGAGCGCCGCTGCCCGAGCTGCGGCGCGGTGCAGAAGCTCTACGTCCAGGTCTGCCGCCGGTGCGGCGAGGACCTGTACCTGCCCGACCGCTCCGAGGTCCGGCCGGGGCGCCTGCGCGCCTAGCGCCCCTCGCCGAACGTCCCGGAGTAGGCGCTATGGAGGGGCATTAGGGACGTTCGCCGCGGCCGTTAGCGCAGCCAGGTGCGGACGATCGCGTTCGCGAAGCCCATCCCGTAACGCACGACCGCGGGCTTCTTCGAGTGACCGGAGAGGCGGCTGACGACGGTCACGGGGATCTCCTTGGCGGGGATCCCGCGCTTGATCGCCTCGATCATGAACTCCGAGGTGTGGAACTGCTCCTGGCGCAGCACGAGCGTGGGGAGGACGTCGGTGCGGACGGCGCGGTAGCCGTTCGAGCAGTCGGTGACCTTGGTCCGGGTGATGAACGAGACCACCTTGTTGAAGAACACGATCCCCGCCTCGCGTGCCGGGTGGTTCGCTTCGGCCTGGCCGAGGACGCGCGAGCCGTGGGCGACCGCGACCTCGCCGTCGAGAACCGGCTTGGCCAGCCGCTCCATCTCCTCGGGGAGGTGCTGGCCGTCGGCATCGAGCGTGACGACGATCCGGGCGCCGGAGTCCGCGAGGAGGCGGTAGCCGGTGCGCATGGCGGCGCCTCCGCCGCGGTTGACGACGTGGCGGGCGACGATCGCCCCGTGTGCCTGGGCGACCTCGTCGGTGCCGTCGCGCGAGCCGTCGTCGACCACCAGCACGGCTGTCTCGACGCCGCAGACCTGCGCCGGGATCCGGTCGAGTACCTGGCCGACGTTGTCGGCCTCGTTGTAGGCGGGCACGAGCACGGCGACGCGGTTGCGAAACCGGTCCGGGTGCCCGGCGGCGCGGAACTCCTCCCAGGCGAGGCCCTCCAGGGCGCCCGAGAGCTGGCGCGAGAGGCGCGAGGTCTGCGTCAGCGCACGGACGGTGAGCCCGAAGAGGATCACGATCGCGAAGATCGCCACTCCGACGATCCGGGTGCCGTTCTCGCGCTCGAACGAGAACGCCGACAGCAGCGCGTCGGGAATCTCGGTGCCGGCGACGATCGCCAGGCCGAGCGCCGCGAGCAGCAGGATCAGCACGTCGACGTTGCGCAGCTGGCTGCGGCGCCAGATCGCGTAGGCGGCGACGAGCACGGCGAGCACGAGCCCGACGGCGCGGATCGCCGTCAGCTCGGGCGGCAGGATGTCCGCGAGCAGGGTCATCGAGCCGGCTGAGGATAGGGCAGCCCCCGTGGCCGGCCGGGGTCGCTAGAAGCTCGGGAAACCGAAGTTGTCGAAGAACCAGAGCGCGCTGGTCAGCCAGATCGCGACCAGCGCCGTGAACACGCCGCCGCCGGCCAGCGGCAGCAGCGGCCCGGGCAGGCTGGGGACCCTGAGCCACAGCATCTTGGCGGTGAAGGCGCCGTAGAAGAAGCAGCCCGCGAGCGAATGGACCAGGACCCGGGAGTCGGTGTCCTGAAAGCCGAGCGCCCAGAGGCAGTGGTAGACGACCGGCAGCGAGATCAGGAACGCCAGCGTTCCCGAAACGCGGTGGGCCGTAGGGACCCAACCGGGCGTCGAGGCCACCGGCAGGCGGCCGAACATCCACAGCGCCGTGGTCACCTGCACGCAGGCGAGCAGCACCACCGCGGTCGCCAGCCACGCTTTCATGTTCAGGGTCGCGCTGAAGAACAGGCCGTCGCCGAGGATCGACTTGCCGGTCGGATCGTGGACGTTGCCGTAGACGCCCAGTCCCACTGCGACGGCGGCGCCGACGAGGGCGGGAACAACGAGCTTGGCCGGTGAGACCGGCCGCTCAACGGCCGCCTCCATGCGTCCGATCCTACGTCAAGCCCGCTACCCTCGCCGGCTTATGCGCGTCCTGATCCTGGGTGGCGACGGGTACCTGGGTTGGCCGACCGCCCAGCGCTTCTCGGCCCGCGGGCACGAGGTCGCGGTCGTCGACAACTTCTCCCGCCGCCGCTGGCATACGGAGCACTCCACCGACTCGCTGACCCCGATTGCCTCGCTCGCCGACCGGATCGAGGCCTGGCGCGAGGTCTCGGGGTCGGAGATCCACTCCTACGTCGGCTCGATCGAGGACTTCAGCTTCCTCGACTCGGTGATCGCCGAGACGCTGCCCGAGGCGATCGTGCACTACGGCGAGCAGCCCTCGGCGCCGTACTCGATGAAGTCGCGTGAGGCGGCGGTCGAGACCCAGTACACGAATGTGATCGGCACCCTCAACCTGCTGTTTGCGATCCGCGACCGCGTCCCCGACTGCCACCTGGTCAAGCTCGGCACGATGGGCGAGTACGGGACCCCCGACATCGACATCGAGGAGGGGTTCATCGAGATCGAGCACAAGGGCCGGCGCGACACGCTGCCGTTCCCCAAGATGCCGGGCTCGCTCTACCACCTCTCCAAGGTCCACGACTCTCACAACATCCACTTCGCCTGCCGGATCTGGGGTCTGCGCGCGACCGACCTGAACCAGGGCGTCGTGTACGGGATCGAGACCGACGAATCCGCCGCCGACGAGCGCCTGATCACGCGCTTCGACTACGACGAGTACTTCGGCACGGTGCTCAACCGCTTCTGCGTCCAGGCGGTGATCGGCCACCCGCTGACCGTCTACGGCGAGGGCGGTCAGACGCGCGGCTTTCTCAACATCCGCGACACGCTTCAGTGCGTCGACCTCGCGGTCACGAACCCCGCCGGTCTCGGCGAGTTCCGGGTCTTCAACCAGTTCACCGAGCAGTTCTCGGTCGCCGAGCTCGCCCAGCTGGTCCAGCGTGCTGCCTCCGAGGTCGGGCTCACGGTCGAGGTCAAGCGCTTTCCCAACCCGCGGATCGAGGCCGAGAGCCACTACTACAACGCGGCCAACACGAAGCTCCACGACCTCGGCCTCCAACCCCACCACCTCGGCGAGGAGCTGGTCCGGTCGATGCTCGGGATCATCGACCGCTACAAGGACCGGGTGATCGAGCGCGCGATCCTGCCGCGCACCCGGTGGAAGCCCGGCGAACTGCTCGGCGAGCTGCCATCCGGCGCCCAAGCCACCTGACGGCCGGGCCCTACAATCACTCACCCATGCGCGCGGCCGATGCACTGTGTGAAGCCCTGGTCGCCGAGGGCGTCGAGCATGTCTTCGGCATCCCCGGCGGCGCCAACCTGCCGACGTACGACGCGCTCTACGACGCCAACCTGACCCACATCCAGGCGCGCCACGAGCAGTGCGCGGGACACGCAGCCGAGGGCTACGCGAAGGCGACCGGCCGGGTCGGCGTGGCGATGGCGACCTCGGGACCGGGGGCGACCAACCTGGTGACCGCAATCGCGGACGCGATGATGGACTCGGTGCCGACGGTGTTCATCACCGGCCAGGTGCGCACCGATCTGATCGGCACCGACGGCTTCCAGGAGGCCGACGTGACCGGGATCACGATGCCGGTGGTCAAGCACTCGCTGCTGGTCACCGACCCGCGCCAGATCCCCGACTACGTCCACCAGGCTTTTCACATCGCCTCCACCGGGCGCCCCGGGCCGGTGCTGGTCGACATCCCGCAGGACCTCTCGCGGGCGGAGATCGAGTACACCCCGGCCGAGGGCGCGCCCGACCTGCCGGGATACAAGCCGCCGACCGAGGGCAACATCAAGCAGATCCGGATCGCCGCCAAGGCGCTCGCCAACGCGCGCCGGCCGGTGATCTACGGCGGCGGTGGGATCGTCAACGCCAACGCGGCCGACGAGTTCCGCGAGTTCTGCACTTCCGACAAGCTCCCGGTGACGCTGACCGTGATGGGTCTCGGCGCGTTCCCCGCCCCCCACGATCAGTGGCTCGGCATGCTCGGCATGCACGGCACCAGGGCGGCCAACTATGCGATGGACGAAGCTGACCTGATCGTCTGCGTCGGCGCCCGCTTCGACGACCGGATCACCGGCAAGCTGTCGGAGTTCGCGCCGCGGGCGAAGTTCGTCCACATCGACATCGACCCCGCCGAGATCTCGAAGAACGTCCCCGCCCATATCCCGATCGTCGGCGACGCCAAGGACGTGCTGGTCAAGCTCAACCGCGAGTACCGGGCGTTGAAGCCGGACGCGTCGCGCCTCGACGAGTGGTGGGAGCGGATCGGCGAGTGGCAGACGACCTACCCGCTGCGCTACGAGGACTCCGAGGACGCCGAGATCAAGCCCCAGTTCATGATCGAAGCGATGTACGAGGTGACCGAGGGCGACGCGATCATCACCTCCGACGTCGGCCAGCACCAGATGTGGGCGGCGCAGTACTACCACTTCTCCAAGCCGCGCCGGTGGCTCAACTCCGGCGGGCTGGGGACGATGGGCTTCGGCCTACCGGCCGCGATCGGCGCCAAGGTCGCCTGTCCCGACGAGACCGTGGTCTGCCTCGCCGGCGACGGCAGCCTGGTGATGGTCTGTCAGGAGTTCGCCACGGCCTCGCACCACAACATCCCGGTCAAGGTCTTCCTGATGAATAACGGCCATTTCGGCATGGTCCGCCAGTGGCAGGAGCTGTTCTGGGAGGAGCGCTACAAGGCGGTCGAGATGGGCCCGAGCCCGGACTGGCCCAAGCTCGCCGAGGCCTTCGGCTGGACGGGGATGCAGTGCACCGACAAGGCCGACCTGCCGACCGCGATGCGCACCGCGCTCGAGACCGACGGTCCCGTGCTGCTCGACGTTCACGTGACCAAGGACGAGAACTGCTACCCGATGATCCCGGCGGGCGCCGCCGCAAGGGACATGGTGGGATAGATGGGCGAGCCCGGCACACAGGACGTCGTTCGCCTCGAGGACCTCGAGGCGAGCCGCCAGCTCACAGGCCGCAAGCACATCCTCTCGCTGCTGGTCGAGAACAAGCCGGGCGTGCTCGCCCGCATCGCCGGCCTGTTCTCCCGCCGCGGCTTCAACATCGACACGCTCGCAGTCGGGCCGACCGAGGACCCCGACGTCTCGCGGATGACGCTCACCCTCGACGGCGCGGTGCACCCGATCGACCAGGTGACCAAGCAGCTTCACAAACTGGTCAACGTGATCAAGATCCGCGACATGGAGCCCGACGGGACCGTGGCTCGCGAGATGGCCCTGTTCCGGGTCAGCGCCGCGGTCGAGAACCGGGCCGAGATCATGCAGTTCGCCGAGATCTACGAGGCGAAGATCGTCGACGTCTCGCGCCGCTCGCTGACGATCGAAGTCACCGGCGCGCAGGACAAGATCGACTCATTCGAGCGGATGATCCGTCCGCACGGCCTGATCGAGATGGCCCGCACGGGCGAGGTCGCGATCACCAAATCGCGGCCCGAGCACTAGCGGTCATCGCAGCGTTCTGAACGCTGCCCGGATCTCCTCCGAGAACAGCTCCGGCTCCTCCCAGGCGGCGAAGTGCCCGCCCTTGTCGACCTCGTTGAAGTAGGCGAGGCCGGGGTACACGATCTCGGCCCAGCTGCGTGGGGTCCGCCAGATTTCGCCGGGGAATGTCGTGAAGCCGACCGGCACGGTCACCGCCGGAGGAGGCTGGCCGCTCGCAAGCGCTGCGGCCAGGGCTCGACCGTCCTCCCAGTAGTTCCGGGCCGCCGACGCTGCGGTGCCCGTCAGCCAGTACGCCGTGATGTTGTCGACGATGTGGTCCCGGGTGAGATTGCCCACGGGCTTGCCGTCGACGAATGCGCTGGAGATCTTGTAGTAGCTGTCCGTGTCGTGGTCGAGCAACCAGGCCGCCAACGCGACGGGTGAATCCAGCAGCGCGTAGCTGATCGTCTGCGGCCGCGTTGCCATCTCGAGGAAGTAGCCGAAGCCGCTTTCCTTGAACGTCGCGAACGCCTCGGCCGCTGCGCGTTCCTGTTCGGATTCCTTGGGCAGCTGATCGCCGACCGCGAGCACCGCCGGGAGCAGGTTCAGGTGGATGCCGGCCAAACCGTCGACCCCCAGGCGACCCATCGTGTCCGTGACGAGGGCACCCACGTCGCCGCCCTGGGCGACGTAGCGGTCATAGCCGAGGCGTCGCATCAGCTCCGCCCATGCCAGGGCGGTGCGCCCGGCGTCCCAACCGAGCTCGGCCGGCTCAGCGGAGAACCCGTACCCGGGCAATGACGGCAGCACGAGGTCGAACGCGTCCCCGGCGCTGCCGCCGTGTGCGGTCGGGTCGGTGAGCGGGCCGACGGCCTCGAGCATCTCGATGACCGAGCCGGGCCAGCCGTGCGTCATGATTAGCGGCAATGCGTGCTCGTGCGGCGACCGCACGTGGATGAAGTGGATCTCGACGCCGTCGATCTCGGTCTTGAACTGAGGCAGCTCGTTCAGCCTCGCCTCGCACTTGCGCCAGTCGTAGTCGCTCGTCCAGTAGCGGGCGAGCGCTTGCATCGTCGCCAGCGACACGCCCTGCGAGCGATCTGCGACGAGCTCCTTGGTGGGCCACCGCGTCGCGGCGATGCGTCGACGAAGGTCGTCCAGGGCCTCCTCCGGAATCTCTAGGTCAAAGGGGCGGATATCGGTCTTCGCCTGATCGGCGACGCCCGCTGGGGTCGAGGCTGAGGCATCCATCTGCGGCTCCTGACTTGCGATTTCGGGGGCCGGTGAAAGCCCCTCACTGGATGGCGGGGGCGCAGACGGGGTCGAGGCATTCGGCGCCATCGCGCCGAAGCCAACCCTATTCCTCTGGTGGGGATCAGGTCAAGGGCGGCCACTACTCGAGCTCCGTTGCCGCGAGCGCCTCGGCGCGCGTGCGGTAGTCGACCTTGCTGACGCATTTGTCGCCGCGGAACCTGTGGACCTCGAACCAGAGATCGTCGACCTCGACGCCGCTGACCCGCCCGCGGGCGCGGTAGCGAATCGCGGTGACGACGCTGGTCCCGGAGTCGATGATCTCCTCCGCCGTGGTCTCGAGCTCGGCCCACTCGCTGTCCCAGCGCTCCCACAGCTCGCGGACGGCGGCCGGGCCGTGGGCGGGCAGTTCCTGACCGACCTTCCAGACGACGTCGTCGGCGAGGTATGCCGACGCTGCCGCGTAGTCGCCTCGCACATAGGCATCGAGCGAGCCGCGTACCGCCTCCACGTTCTCCTGCGACATCGTCGCTACTCCAGTAGACCGACGGCCTCGAGCGCCTCGTCGCGCTCGCGGAAGTTCTCCCAGCGGACCACCGTCGAGCCGCGGAACGTCCAGACGTGGAAGTAGCGGAACTCTGTCTCGGCAGCGCTGCCGGTTCCCATCGCCTTCTGGTGCACGGCGACGACGACGCTGTCGCCCGCCGCGATGATCTCCTCGGCCGCGATCGTGAAGTTCGTCCACGCCTCGAGCAGCTCCCGCATGTAGCCGGCGACCTGCTCGGGCCCGACGTAGACGCCCGAGTGGGGGAACTCGGGCCGCTGCACGAACACCGCGTGCGGGTCGTAGAGCTCGACGCCGGCGCGAAAGTCGCCCTCGCCCCAGCGTTCGTAGACCCGCCGAAGAACCTCGACGTGCTCCTGCGTCACAGTGCGGGGCAGTATCGCGGGCTACGCTGTTTCCGATGATCGCGGGCGCGCAGACGCTGCTCGACCAAGTCGGGTCATTGCTGGCAGAGGCCGAAGATCGCGACCGCCGCACTCTCGTCAGCATGACCGCCGTGGCCGAGCTCGACGACCCGGCCGCGGCCGTGTTCGCGTCGCGGATGGCGGGCGACCGCTGGTTTGCCTGGGAGCAGCCCGAGCGCGACGGCTTCGCGCTCGCGGCGGTCGGGGCGCTGCACGAAGCCGTTTCGCGTGGCCGGAAGCGCTTCGATGACCTGACCGCGGAATGCGCGCGGGTGATGGCCGATCGAATCGCGCAAGAACCCGAAGCGCCTCCCGCCGGCGCTGGAGCGGTGTGGACCGGAGGCCTGGCGTTCGCGCCCGATGGCGGCGGCACGCCGCAGTGGTCCTCGCTGCCGCCGGCGTTGCTCGTCCTGCCCGAGCTCTCGTTGCTGCGCGATAGCGGCCGGACCTGGCTGACGGTGAACGCGTGGGCCGGCGGCGGTGCCGACCCCGACCAGGAGCTGGGGCGGGTCCAGCGCCGGCTCTCGTCGTTGCGCAGCGAGCCGCTGCCGATGCTCGATCCCGCGCCTTCGGGTCAGGCGCAGATTCGCAGCGTCGCGCCCCCGAGCGCCTACGAGCAGGCGGTCGCCGCCGCGGTCTCGCGCATCCGCGCCGGCGAGCTGGAGAAGGTCGTGCTCGCCCGCGAGGTCACGGTCGAGGCACCGACCGCGCACGATCCCGGCGCGACCTTCGCAGCGCTGCGCGAGCTGTTCGCCTCCTGCTTCTGCTTCTGCGTCGGTTCGCCCGCGGGCGCGTACCTTGGCGCGAGTCCGGAGCTCCTGGTGCGCCGCCGGGGCGCGAGCGTCGCGACTGTGGCGCTGGCCGGCTCGACCCGGCGCAGCGCCGACCCAGCGATCGACGACCACCTCGGCGAGCAGCTCCTGCGCAGTGCAAAGAATCGCGAGGAGCACCGGATCGTCGCCAGGCGGATCGCCCGTACGCTCGCGCCGCGCTCGGTCTGGGTCGAAGCCGAACCCGAGCCGAGCCTGGTCAAGGTCGCCAACATCCAGCATCTCGGCACCCCGGTGCACGCCCAGCTCGCCGACCCGCTGGCCGCGATCGAGCTGGCCGGGCTGCTTCACCCGACGCCGGCGGTCGGGGGCGAACCGCGCGAGCGGGCGCTGGCGCTGATCGACGCGCTCGAGCATCTCGACCGGGGCTGGTACGCGGGGCCGGTGGGCTGGATGGACGGCGCCGAGGACGGCGAGTTCTGCGTTGCGCTGCGCTCGGCGCTGCTGCGCGACCGCACCGCGCATCTGATCGCAGGGGGCGGGATCGTCGCCGACTCCGACCCCGAGGCCGAGCTCGCCGAGACCGAGCTCAAGCTCGAAGCGCTGCTGCCGCTGCTCGCTAGCTGAGCTCTTGCCGAACTGCCGCCGTCGCGACGTCTGTCAGGCGGCGGTGCAGGGCCACGTTCTCTTCCCGGTCGATCGCGATCTCTATGAGGCCGGTGCCTGCGGCGAGTGCTTCGCCGAGCCCATCGAGCCGGTCGAGGCGCCGGTGGGAAAGGTCGAAGAGGGCGGCGGCGCGCTGGATGTCGAGGCGTCGCGGGGATCCCAGCAGCGCCTCGAACTCGTCGCGGTCGAGCTGCTCGGCCTGAGGCAGGAACTCGAAGATCGCGCCGCCGCCGTTGTCGAGGACGACAATCCGCACGGGCGTCTCGACGTCGCGCAACGCTGCAAGCCCCCCGAGGTCGTGCACCAGCCCGAGGTCGCCGGTGACGATCACGGTGGGACGGCCGCTGGCGTGCGCGGCACCGATTCCCGAGGAGATCAGGCCGTCGATGCCGTTGGCGCCGCGATTGGCGAGGAAGAGCACGTCGGCGTCGCCCGCCGGCAGAAAGGCCTCCTGGTCGCGGATCGGCATGCTCGACGCGGTGTAGACGAGTTCGCCATCGGCGAGCTCAGGGCCGAGCGCGCGCCAGAACCCGGGCTCGGTCGGCTGCGGAGAGCCCGCGAGCTCGGCGGCGATCGCTTCCTCCGCCGCGCTGGCGGCCGACAGCCAACTCCCGCTCCAGCCGGGGTTGCGGGCCGGCAGCTCGCGCGCGGCAAGCGCCTCGGCGAGCAGGGCCGGGTCGGCGCGGGCGATCGCGCCGGCCTTGCGGGTCGGCTCGTTCCAGCCATAGAGCGGATCGACGACCAGCTGCGCGGCGTCGTCGAGCTCGGCCAGCCACGTCCGCAGGGGCTTCGAGGTCGCGAGCTCACCGAAGCGGAGCACCAGCTCGGGCTCGAGCGACTCCGGCCGCTCCCTCGCGATCGGCTCGTATGTCGTCACGACCAGCTCGCGTTGGTGCGAACCGAGTCGCATCTGCGAGGTCGGCTCGGCGAGGATCGGATAGCCGGCGGCGCGCGCCAGCGCGGCGACCGGCTGGGCGGCGCCCGGCGCCATCCGTCCGGCGACGATCAGCCCTCGCGGGGCGGCCTCGATCCGCTCGCTGAGCGCGGCGACCAGCGGGTCCGCGGGCCGGTTGGGGGGCGAGGGCACGGTGGTCAGCGGGCGATCGCCGCGCCCTTCCAGCGCGAGTGGCGAGCGCGCACGTACGTCGCCGGTTTGTGACTCGGGCCCGAGCGGATCGCGCCAGGAGACGTTCAGGTGCACAGGACCTGGACGGGGGTCGCCCGCCGCCGCCGCATATGCGCGGCACCCGACCGACCGGAAATGCAGCAGGCCGACGTCGTCGGCCTCGTGGGTCCCGACCTCGCAGAACCAGCGGACCGAGGATCCGTAGAGCTTGAGCTGATCGATCGTTTGCCCGGCGCCGATGTCACGCAGCTCGGGCGGCCGGTCGGCGGTGAGCACGATCAGCGGCACCGCCGACTCGTCGGCCTCGCAGACCGCCGGGTGCAGGTTCGCCGCCGCGGTCCCGGAGGTGCACAGGATCGCCACCGGCTGCCGCGCTGCCTGACCCGCTCCGAGCGCGAAGAACGCCGCCGAGCGCTCGTCCACGATCACGCTCACCTCGATCGCCGGCTCGCGCCACAGCGCCAGCGCCAGCGGCGTCGAGCGCGAGCCCGGCGAGATCACGGCCTGGCGGACGCCGCAGCGGGCAAGCTCCTCGACCATGGCCGAGGCGAGAGCCGTGTTGCGGTTGGTCGCGTCCATTTGCGCAGACGCTAGATCCGCAGCGCTTGCAGCGCTTTCTCGTCGAGCTCGACGCCGAGGCCGGGACCGTCGGGCGGCGAGAGCATGTCGCCCTCGAGCTCCGACTCCCGGGTCGCGACGCGTTCGGAGAAGAGCAGCTGGGTCGCGAGGCCGTGCGCGAGCCCGGCCGCCGGGCCTTCGAAGCGCAGCGCCTGCGCGGCGTGCGCGGCGGCGGCGATCCCGAGCGGCCCGTCGAGCGCGCTGGAGAGGACGATTGGAAGGTGGCCGGCGATCCCGTTGGCCTCGCCGACGCCGCCGACCTTGGCCAGCTTCACCGTTGCGAGGTCGCAGGCTGCGGCGCTGGCCGCCCGTCGGGCCTCCTTCGTGGTGGCGACGCTTTCGTCGGCGACGATCAGGATCGTGGTCTCGGCCGTCAGCTCGGCCATCTCCCGCAGTCCGGCGACGGGCTGCTCGACGAGCTCGACGTCCAGCGGCTCGATCAGCCGCAGGATGCCGCGGGCCTCATCGGGACCCCAGGCGGCGTTGGCGTCCACGCGGATCCGCGCCTCAGGTCCGATCGCCTCGCGCACGGCCCGAACCCGCGCGACGTCGTCGCCGGTTCCCAACTTGAGCTTGAAGGTCCGAAAGCCCCGTTCGGCCCATCCCTCGGCGTCGGCCGCGACCTCGGCCGGTTCGCCCGCGACCAGGGTGGCGTTGCATCGCACCGGCTGAGCGCCGTCGGCCCCGAGCAGCGACCACACCGGCTTGTCCGAGGCCTTGCCCGCCAGATCGAGCAGCGCCATCTCGATCGCCGCCTTCGCCGGACCGGGAAGGCGGCGCCCGGCGGCGGTGTGGATGAACACGTCGACGACCGCGCGCATCGGCTCCGGGCCCGCGAAGTCGCTGAGCCCGGCGCGCTTCAACCGCCGCGACACCTTGTCGATCGCGCGCGCGACCTCGACCACGGTCTCGCCGCCGCGCAGGGCAAGCGGCACTGACTCGCCAAGCCCCGTCAGCCCCTCGTCGGTGACGAGGCGCACCAGCAGCATCTCGCGGCGCTCGATCGTGCCGCGGGCCGTCGTGTACGGCTGCGCGAACGGAAGTGCGAAGGGGACGAGCTCGACCTCGGTGATCTGCATCAGCTCGCGATCAGAAGACCGCCGGCGAGCAGCAGGCTGAAGGCAGCAAGCAGCGCGCCGGTGCCGGCGAGGGCGGCGTTGAGCGTGGGCCCGTCGGTCGCCGCGAGGACGGCGCGCGCTGGCTTGATTGCCAGTGGGGCCGAGAGCAGCGCGATCATCGCCGCGCCCGGGCCATCGGCGGCCACGAGCCCGATTGCGAGTACCGGGTAGGCGCCACCGATCAGGACGAGGTAGAGCTTGCGAGCGCGTTCGCGGCCCAGTCTGACGGCGAGGGTGCGTTTGCCCGCGCGGCGGTCGGTGTCGATGTCGCGGACGTTGTTGACGACCAGGATCGCGGTCGAGAGCATGCCGACCGGGATCGAGAGCGCGAACGGCAGCCAGTCGAGCTCCTCGAGCTGGACGAAGTACGAGCCGTTGACCGCGACCAGGCCGAAGAAGAGGAACACGAACAGCTCGCCCATGCCCGCGTAGCCGTAGGGGCGCGGGCCGCCGGTGTAGAGGACCCCGGCGAGGATCGAGGCGACGCCGACGGCGATGATCACCGGTCCGGCGACCGTGGCGAGGTAGATGCCGGCGGCGCTTGCGACAGCAAAGGCGAGCCAGGTCGCGTAGAGCACCCGCCGCGGCGCCACCAGGCCCGACGACGTCACTCGGACGGGCCCGAGCCGATCGGCCGTGTCGGCGCCGCGCTTGGCGTCGGAGTAGTCGTTGGCCAGGTTGGTGCCGATCTGGATGAAGATCGAACCGACCAGCGCGGCCACGAAGGCGCCCCAGCGAATCTCGTCGGAGACCTCGACCGCCGCTGCGGTCCCGACCAGCACCGGTGCGATCGCGGCAGGCAGGGTCCGCGGCCTGGCGGCCATGAGCCAGATGCGCGGGTTCAAGGTCGCTTGGGGAACTTCGAGAAGTCGGGCCGGCGGCCCTGCTTGTAGGAGTCGCGCCCCTCCTGGCCCTCTTCGGTCATGTAGAAGAGCAGCGTCGCGTCGTGGGCGAGCTGCTGGAGGCCGGTGATCCCGTCCTCCGCCGCGTTGAAGCTCGCCTTCAGCAGCCGCAGCGAGAGGGGAGAGAGCGCGGTCATCTCGCGACACCAGGCGACCGACTCGCGCTCGAGCTCCGCCAGCGGCACGACGTGATTGACCAGCCCCATCTCGCGCGCCTCGTCGGCGTCGTAGAGGCGGCAGAGAAACCAGATCTCCTTCGCCTTGCGGACGCCCACCGCCCGCGCCAGCAGGCCGGCGCCGAAGCCGCCGTCGAAGCTGCCGACCCGGGGACCCGTCTGGCCGAAGACCGCGTTGTCGGCGGCGATCGAGAGGTCGCAGACGAGGTGCAGGATCTGCCCGCCGCCCACTGCATAGCCCGCCACGGCGGCGAGCACCGGTTTTGGCAGGCGCCTGATCTGCACGTGCAGATCGCCGACGTCGAGCCGTCCGATGCCCTGCTCGGCCACCTCGTCGTCGCCGATGTAGCCGTCGTCGCCGCGGATTCGCTGGTCGCCGCCGGAGCAGAACGCCTCCTCGCCGGCGCCGGTGAAAATGATCGCCCCAACGCCGGTGTCGTCGCGGGCGCTGGTGAAGGCATCGCGCAGCTCGGCGAGCGTTTGCGGGCGAAAGGCGTTGTGGACCTCGGGCCGGTTGATGGTGATCCGGGCGATCGCCTCCGCACGCTCGTAGAGGATGTCCTGGTACTCGGCGGCCTCGCGCCACTCGATCGGCGCGTAGAGCTCGTCGCGTGTGGGCGCGTCCTTGTGCGGCGTCGGCACTGGCTCGCAACAATGCCACAGACATGCATCTGGACAACTGGTTGTCGCAGCGTGCCGAGACCTGCCCCGACCGGTGCGCTCTGATCGCCGGAAGGACACAGCTCACCTACGCCGAGCTTGAGCGCGAGGCGACGGGCGCGGCCCGGCGGCTGG
>DAIRGH010000059.1:0-17808 GCA_036794585.1 Solirubrobacterales bacterium
CTCTGCGCTCAACTCCGTCAGCGCCGCCGCCGCGCAGGACAGGGCCGAGGCGACGCCCGCGGCGGGCGGTTCGCCGGGAGCGGCGATCGCCGCCAGCGCCGGCCCCACTCGCTGCTCGGCAAGCTCGGTCACCCGACCAAGCTACTTGAGCCGTTCAGAACAGCCCCACCGTCCGCCCCTCGGCGTCGATGTCGACCTCGAAGGCGGCAGCCGTCCTGCCGAGCCCCGGCATCTGCTGGACGTCGCCGCAGAGCGGTACCAGCCAGCCGGCGCCCGTGTAGGCGCGCAGGTCGCGGACCGGGAGCTGGAAACCGGCCGGCGCGCCGAGCAACTCGGGATCCGCCGAGAGTGAGAGCGGCGTCTTGGCCATGCAGACCGGGAGCCTGGCGAGCCCCTGGTCGGTGAACTGCTTGATCTTCTGCTCCGCCTCGAGGTAGTAGACGACCTCGGAGGCGCCGTAGACGCGCTCGGCAATCATCTCGATCTTGTGCTTGATCGCCGTCTCGTTCTCGTAGAGGAACCTGAACTCGCGCGGCTGGTCGCAGGCCGCGACGACCGACTCGGCCAGATCGGCGACGCCCCTGCCGCCCTGGGCGAAGCCGTCGCTGACGGCAGCGGCGAAAGCGCCGCCCTCGCGTGCGAGGCGGCTGACGAGCTCCACTTCGTCGTCTGAGTCCTCGGGGCGACGGTTGACCGCGACCACTGCGGGGAGGCCGAACTCGCGCACGATCTCGAGGTGGCGGACCAGGTTCGCGATCCCGGACTCGATCGACCCGTCGCCGTGGTGCTTGAGGGCGCGCACGGTGGCGACGACGACGATCGCGTCGGGGACGATCCCGCCGGTGCGGCAGACGATGTCGATGAACTTCTCCATCCCCATGTCGGAGCCGAAGCCCGATTCGGTGATCACGTACTCGCCGAGCTTCAACGCGAGCAGGTCGGCGATCAGCGACGAGTTGCCGTGGGCGATGTTCGCGAACGGCCCAGCGTGCATCAGGCAGGGCTGGCCCTCGAGTGTCTGGATCAGGTTCGGCTTGATCGCGTCCTTGAGCAGTACGGTCATCGCCCCGGCGGCGCCGAGGTCCTCGGCGGTTACGGGCTCGCCCGCGCGTGTGTAGGCCGCGGTGATCCGGCCCATTCGCCGGCGCAGGTCCTGGAGGTCGTGGGCGACGGCCAGGATCGCCATCACCTCCGAGGCGGCCGTGATGTCGAAGCCGGTCTCGCGGGGGTAGCCGTTGGCGGCGCCGCCGAGGCCGAGCGTGACCTGCCGCAGCGCACGGTCGTTCATGTCGACGGCCCGCTTCCAGGTCACCTGCAGGGCGTCGATCCGGTGCGGGTTGCCGTGCAGGATCGACGCGTCGAGCATCGCCGCGAGCAGGTTGTTGGCGGCGCCGACCGCGTGGATGTCGCCGGTGAAATGGAGGTTGAGGTCCTCCATCGGCACGACCTGGGCGAATCCGCCCCCGGCGGCTCCCCCCTTCATCCCGAACACCGGGCCGAGCGACGGCTCGCGCAGGCAGAGGACCGGGTTGCGGCCGATGTAGCCCATGCCCTCGGTCAGGGCCACCGAGGTCGTCGTCTTGCCCTCGCCTGCCTTCGTCGGCGTCATCCCGGTCACGCAGACCAGCTTGCCGTCCGGCCGATCGGCGAGCCGATCGAGCGCCGCGAGCGAGATCTTCGCCTTGTAGCGGCCGTAGGGCTCGATCTCCTCGGGCTCGAGGCCGAGCTCCGAGCCGATCTCGTCGATCTGCCGGAGCTCCGCATCCTGGGCGATCTCGAGGCTGTTCTTCATCTTCGGTCCTTCCTCCCTGGTCAGTGTGAGACTGCGGCCGCGCCGAGCTCGGAGACGAGGCGGTCGCGGTAGAAGCGCTCGAGCGTGAACGGCTCGATCAGCTCCGGGGTTCTCCCCGTGGCGATCAGCTCGGCCAGCGTCGTGCCGACGATCGGCGCCGCCTTGAAGCCGTACGTGCCCCAACCGGCGCTGAGCAGGAAGCCCTCGACCTCGGTCACGCCCAGGATCGGGCTGAAGTCAGGGCTGATGTCGCAGAGGCCGGCCCAGCTGCGCAGGATCCGCGACCGCTCGAGCTGGGGGAAGAGCTCGAGCGTGTGGCGCGAGGATTCCTGGAGGAAGTTGAGCGTGCCCTGCTGGCGGTAGGTCGTCCACGGCTCGATCTCGGCTCCGATCAGGAACTCGCCGCGGTCGGTCTGCGAGATGTAGACATGCATCTGCGAGGAGACGACGACGACGTCGAGCAGCGGCTTCAGCGGCTCGGTGACGAACGCCTGCAGGATGTGGGTGGTGATCGGCACCTCGATCCCAGCCATGTCGGCGATCGTTGAGCTCCAGCCGGCGGTTGCGCTGACCACCTGCCCGGCGCCGATCTTGCGGCCGTCGCGCAGAACGACACCGGTCGCACGGCCGTTCGAGCGCTCGATCCCCGTGACCTCGGTGTAGGGGTGGATCTCGGCGCCGGCCGCGTCGGCCGCGCGGGCGAGCCCCCAAACCACCGCGTCGTGGCGGATGATCCCGCCGGGTGGGTGATAGAGCGCACCCATCACCGGATAGACGGCGTCGCGGGAAAGTGACATCGCCGGGGCCAGGCGGCCCACCTCGTCGGGGCCGATCACCCGCGAGTCGACGCCGGCCAGCCGGTTGACCTCGGCCCGCTCGGTCATCACGAACATCGCCCGGTCGGTGTGGGCGAGCGTCAGGTGGCCCTGCTGGGAGAACAGCAGGTTGAAGCCGAGCTCCGCCGAGAGCCGCTCGTAGAGCTTGACCGAGGCGTCATAGAAGCGCACCCCCTCGGGCGTCTTGTAGTTGGACCGCAGGATCGTCGTGTTGCGCCCGGCCGCGCCGGAGCCGATGTAGCTCTGCTCGAGTACGCAGACGTCGGTGATCTGGTGGTTGCGGGCCAGGTAGTAGGCGGTCGCGAGCCCGTGCGAGCCGCCACCGATGACGACCACGTCGTAGTGATCCTTGAGCTCACCCGGGCGGCGCCACATCCGCCGCTTTACGAACAGGTCACGCATCGGCCGCCGCCTCGCCGTCCAACGTCGGTCCGAGGGCCTCGGTCCCGACCGACCGCCCGCCCAGCTGCGCCGCCGCATCGGTGAACACGGTCCAGACGTACTCGGCGTATCCGGCGCCGAACAGATGCAGGAAACGGTCACCTTGCTCGCGCAGGATCATCCCCGGTACCCGCGCCACCGAGACGGGCGCAAAGGCGGCCTCCGCGAACCGCTGCGGCCGCAGGTCGAGCGCCGTCGCCCGGGCGAACGTCTCGCGCGCGAGCGGACCGACGACCGAGTTGGAGCACAGCGCTGTGGTCAGCTCATGGACGGACACGAAGCCCGCCTGCGCCGCGGCCGCCGTCTCGAGGGCGTCGCGCACGCTCGCGGTCGCCTCCGGCGGGGTCACGGCGAGCACCCGGCCGGCCGTGATCGGACACCACCAGACCCCCTCTGCGAGGGCGGCTCCGCCCGGCGCGAGAACCGCGCCGGCGAGCTTGGCGACGATTGCGGCGACGACCTCCGGCTCGCCCTGGAGCTCGAGCTTGCCCAGAAACGACAGATCGGCGACGCCGACGGATCTGGTGCAGGCGGCGGCTTCGGCGCTGGTGTGGCCAAAGCCGGTCACGACTCGCCACCCGGCCCGCTTTTCGACCCGCGCCCCGGCGCCACGGTGCGTCCACTCGATCGGGCTTCGCGGCTCGGGCCGCTCGCCGTCGACGACGGTGCCTGCGTCGGGGGCGAGGAACTCGAAGCTCATCCTCGTAGGCGCTCCTGGTCGGGGTCGTAGAACGGCGCTGTCTGCACGGTCGCGCTCAGCCGGCGGCCGTCGTCGGCGAGCGTGATCGAGCTGCCGTCCTCGGCGAGCGCCGCGGGAACCCACGCCATCCCGATCGTGCGCTCGAGCAGCGGCGAGAACCGCGACGAGGTCACCCGCCCGACGGGCTGCCCGTCGGCGACCACGGCGGCGCCCTCGTTCGGCACCGCGCCGTTGGCCATCGTGAACCCGACCAGTACGTTCTCCGCGCCCCTCTCGCTGACCGCCTCCAGGGCCCAGCGGCCGATGAAGTCCTCCTCCTTGTCGAACTTGACGATCCACGGCATCGCGGCCTCGAGCGGGTTCGACTCCGCGTCGGTGTCCTGGCCGACCAGGATGTGGAGCTTCTGCAGTCGCAGCACCCTCTGGGGCTCGAGTCCGAATGGCTTGATCCCGTGCGGCTCGCCGGCGACGAGAATCGCGTCCCACAGGTGCTCCGCGAGCGCTCCCGGGCAATGCAGCTCGTACCCGAGCTCGCCGACGAAGCCGATTCGCAGCAACAGACAGGGAACCCCCGCGACATGGGTTCGCTTGCCGTCGAGGTAGGAGAACGACTCGTTCGAGCAGTCGAGATCGGTGAGCCCCTTGAGAATCTCGCGCGACCGCGGGCCGGCGAGGTTGAACGCCGCGAGCCCCTGGCTGACGTCGGTCAGGTGAACGTCCATGTCCCATTCGGCCAGCCACCACGCGAACCAGCTCTCGACGGCGTCGGCGCCGCTGGAGGTGGTGGTGACATAGAAGGAGTCGTCGTCGAGGCGGCAGACGGTGCCGTCGTCGGTGATGCGCCCGGCGTCGTCGCCGAGCACCCCGTAGCGGATCCGGCCCGGCTTCAGGTTGTCGAAGCGGTTCGGGTAGAGAAGGTTGAGGAAGGCGCCGGCCTGCGGGCCCGCCACGATCAGCTTGCCGAGAGTCGAGACGTCGATCAGGCCGGCACCCTCGTGCACGGCCATCGTCTCGGCCTTCGGATCGCCGTAGTCGTAGGGCCGGCGCCAGTTGCCCGCCCAGAGGACGTTGCCGCCCAGCTCCCGATGGCGCCCGTGCACCGCCGAGCGCTTCGCGGGCTCGAACGGGCGCCCGGCGAGCACCCCCATCGGAACGGCCGACCACGGCGGCCTGGCGGTGGTCATGCCCACCTCGGCGACTGCGCTTTGAGTGTCGGCCGCGGTCTGACGGATCGCTGCGAGCTGACACATCCGGCCCTGACACGGTCCCATGGTCACCGTCGTGTAGCGCTTCAACAGCTCGAGCGAGTCGAATCCCTCCTCGATCGCGAAGCTGATGTCGTCGGTGGTGACGTCCTCGCAGAGGCAGGCGAAGCACTTTGCGTGTCTGCCGTGGGCGCTTGCTGCCGGCGCAGGCACGACTTCGGTGGCTGACTCGGCGCCGGCGGCAAGCGCCTCGCGCTCGGCCTCGAGTCGCGTCCTGTTGGCCTCGTCGCCGAGCTCGAGCGAGAGCGCCGCCTCGGCTCCAGCGACCAGACCCGAGAGCTCGGCCTGGCCGCGCGATGCGTGGCCCGCGACCGCTCCCGCCGCGTGGATTCCCGGCGGCGTCGTCTCGGGGAGGTAGGCGCCGGCGGCGTCGTCCCAGCGAGCTTTGACGCCGGCCTGAAGCAGAAGTGACGTTGCCGGGATCGTGCCGCCCGAGACGGCGATCAGATCGCAGTTGGGAGCGCGCTCGGTGTCGGGCAGCGCATTGCCGGCGCGATCGAGCTCGGCCACGACCGCACCCATGACCCGGCGTCGCCCGACGGCGCGAACCACGGCGCTGCCGGGCCAGAGCGGGATCCGCGCCCGTTCGAGCGCGGCTCGCAGCTCGCCGCCGTCCGCGTCCGGTCGGGCGTCGGCGACGCCGACGATCTCGACCCCGGACTCGTGCAGAGCGAGGGCGGATTCGAGGCCGCGGTCGGCGGTCGTCGCGACCACGGCGGCCTTTCCGGGCCGGACGCCGTACAGGGACGCAAGCCGCTGGGCGCCGGAGCAGAGCATCACCCCGGGCAGGTCGTTGCCCTCGAACATCAGCGGCTGCTCGATCGAGCCGGTGGCGGCGACATGGCAACGAGCGCGAACCTGGTGCAGGGTGCTCTGCGACCAGACCGGAACGATCCCGTCGAAGAAGCCGAGCGCCGCGGCCGGTGCCAGCACCTCGACGCCGGCGGCACGCACGCGACCCGCGAGCTCGCGGGCCGCCGCGGCGCCATCGCCGACCAGTTCGGCGCCGCCGAGCTCGGGACCGTCGTCGACCAGGACCACGTCGGCTCCAAGCTCGGCGGCCCGCAGCGCGGCGCACATGCCGGCGACCCCGCCACCGATCACGAGCACGTCGGCGTGGCGACGGCGGTACTCGGTGCGCCACTCGCGCTCGGCCTGACGGCGGGCGAGCCTGCCGAGACCGGCGGCGTTGCGAAGGACCTTCTCGTACAGGGGCCAGAGCCTGCGCGGCCTGATGAAGGTCTTGTAGTAGAAGCCGGGCGGCGTCAGGCGGCTGCCGAAGATGTCGGTCGCTCGCATGACGTCGAAGCGCAGCGACGGTGTCGCGTTCATGTGCACCACGCTCATCCCGTCGCGGACGGGCTCGGTGCATGCGCGGACGCCGGGCCAGCCGTCGACGTCGACCAGGCAGTTGGGGCACTGGCCGGCGCAGCAGAAGAGCCCCCGGGGGCGGTGGTACTTGAAGCTGCGCGAGAGCACCCGGTGGTCGCCTGCGTGAAGCGCCGATCCGATCGTGTCGCCCTCGAACGCCTCGATCCGCTCGCCGTCGAAGCTGAAGGAGAGGGGACGCCCGCGGTCGATTCTCTCGCTGCGGCTGGGGGGCAGGCGGCTCATCGTTCCGGCAGGCCGACCCAGCGAACCTCGTTCGTGGTCGTGTCACGCTCGGCGAGAAACCAGGCCCGGCAGCCCGAGCGGTGGTACCACCACTCCCGCTGGACGCCGGCGACGTTACGGCGAAAGTAGTTGTAGGCGTTCAGGTCGCGCTCGGACGGCTTCGTCGACGGCCGCGGGACGACCTCGCCGCCGTAGGCGAAGTCGGTGACCTCGCGCTCGCCACAGTTGGGACAGCTGAGCAGAAACGACATTGACTCGAGGCCTCCGGCACAGACTAGACAAATTGGTACAAAGGCGCAAGACTACGGCGTCACATATGTGGGCGGGGCACACATGCTGCGATGGAATGCTGGCGCGGGCCCCCATTGCGCGGGCCACGGATATGTGAGATACACCCAGGGGATGTCGACGCGCCCAACCTCCGACGACGTACGGCGCGCGGTCGCCGACCAGGGAATCGAGTTCCTGTTCGCGCAGTTCGTCGACATGCACGCGAAGCCGAGCGCGAAGCTCGTGCCGGCGCAGCAGCTCGAGGGGCTGCTCAGCGACGGCGCCGGGTTCGCCGGCTTCGCCGCCGGCGACATCGGCCAGACGCCCGACAACCCGGACCTGATCGCGATGCCGGACGCCGGCAGCTTCACGCGGCTTCCCTGGAAGCCGGAGATCGGATGGTTCGCCTGCGACGCCACCGTCGAGGGCGAGGCGTGGCCCTACTGTCCGCGCACGATCCTGCGCCGTCAGCTCCAGCGCGCCCATGACGCCGGCTACGAGTTCAAGATCGGCTGCGAGCTCGAGTACTTCCTGGTCCGTAAGACCGACGACGGCGGGATCGAGATCGCCGACCCGCTCGACACCCTCGAGCAGCCCTGTTACGACATCCGCGCCCTGACGCGCTCCTTCGACTTCGTCGCCGACGTGGTCCGCTACGTCAACTCGCTCGGCTGGGAGATGTACGCCACCGACCACGAGGACGCCAACGGGCAGTTCGAGCAGAACTGGGACTTCGCCGACGCGCTCACGAGCTGCGACCGGGCGGTGTTCTACCGCTACATGGTCGAGGCGCTGGCCCAGGAGCGCGGCCTGATCGCCACCTTCATGCCGAAGCCCTTCGCCCACCTGACCGGAAATGGGTGTCACTTCCACATGAGCCTCTGGGACGGCGAGACGAACGTGTTCATGCGCGACCGCGACGACGACCCGCGCAACCTCGGGCTCAGCGACGTCGGCTACCAGTTCGTCGCCGGTCTGAAGGCGCACGCGAAGGCATACATCGCGCTGACTGCCCCGACGGTCTCCTCCTACAAGCGGTTGGTGATCGGGGCGCCGACCAGCGGCGCCACCTGGGCTCCCGCCTACGTGACCTACGGCTGGAACAACCGGACGATGATGCTGCGGATCCCCGAGGCGGGGCGGATCGAGGACCGGACGGTGGACGGCTCCTGCAACCCCTACCTCGCGGCGACGGCGATCCTGGCCGCCGGCCTCGACGGGATCGAGCGCGGGCTCGATCCGGGCGACCCGACGACCGCGAACATGTACGAGACCAGCGAGGCGGACCGGCGCGAGATGGGGATCGAGACCCTGCCCGAGAACCTGCTCGACGCGACCCGCGAGCTCGAGCGCGACGACGTCCTGCGGGCGGCGTTGGGCTCGGTCGGCGACGAGGACTACGTCGACTACTTCATTCGCTGCAAGCGCCGCGAGTGGCGGACGGCGCACGAGCAGATCACGCAGTGGGAGCTCGACCGCTACCTGCAGCTGTTTTGAGACCAGGAGGATGAGCTCATGTGCGGGATCGCCGGTCTGTTTTCCAAGTCAGGCTCGATCGAGGAGCAGCTCGGCGCCCACCTGAGCGCGATGCTCACGCAGCTCGCCGACCGCGGCCCCGACAGCGCCGGGGTGGCGATCTATCGCGACCCGGCGCCGGCCGGAGCGTGCAAGGTCTCGCTGTTCGACGCCGACCCCGAGGCGCCGTGGGAACGCCTCGGCGCCGAGCTCGCCGAGGAGCTCGGTGGCGGCGATTACGAGGTTCGCGCGTCCCACGCGCTGTACGTCGTCGCCGCCGAGCCGGCGCAGGTGCAGGCCTGGCTGCGGGAGCGCCACCCGGAGCTGCGGGTGATGAGCGTCGGCGAGCGGATCGAGATCTACAAGGAGGCGGTCGACCCGCGCGACTTCGTCGAGCGCTTCGAGCTCGCCGACGTCGCCGCCACGCACGCGCTCGGGCACACGCGGATGGCGACCGAGAGCCGGGTGACGACCGAGCACTCGCATCCGTTCTCGACCGGCCTCGATCTCTGCCTGGTCCACAACGGGTCGCTCTCGAACCACAACCGGCTGCGCACCGAACTGCGCCGCCACGGGATCGAGTTTCAGACCGACAACGACACCGAGGTCGCCGCCGGGTACCTGACCTGGCGGCTGTCCGAGGGCGACGACCTGGGGACGGCGCTGCGCGGCTGCCTCGACGACCTCGACGGCTTCTACACGTTCGCGGTCGGCACCGCCGACGGCTTCGCCGTCCTGCGGGACCCGATCGCATGCAAGCCGGCGGTGCTCGCCGAAACCGACGACTGGGTCGCGATGGCCTCCGAATACCGCGCGATCGCGACGCTGCCGGGCGCCGACGAGGCGGAGCTCTGGGAGCCCGAGCCGGGGCGCGTGTACTCGTGGGAGCGGGCGAGGGTCGCGTGAGGGCGACCGAGGTCGCTGTGGAGACGGTCGATCTGGAGACGACCACGGTGCGCGAGCTGAACCAGCGGCTGCACGATCTCGGCCCCGGGGACCCGACCGTGTGGCGAGTCAGCAATCCGAACGGGGCCCACGCGATCGCGGTCGGCCTCGACGCCGAGGTCGAGGTCGAGATCGATGGCCACGTCGGCTACTACTGCGCCGGGATGAACAAGCTCGCCACGGTGCGGGTCGAGGGGAACTGCGGCACCGGCGTGGCCGAGAACATCATGTCCGGCGCGGTGATCGTCGCCGGCGACGCGAGCCAGTCGGCCGGCGCCTCGGGTCGCGGCGGCGTCCTGGTGATCAAGGGGAGCGCCTCGGCGCGCTGCGGGATCTCGATGAAGGGGGTCGACATCGTCGTCCATGGCTCGGTCGGCCACGTCGCCGGGTTCATGGCGCAGCGGGGCACCCTGGTGGTCTGCGGTGACGCCGGCGAGCACCTCGGGGACTCGATCTACGAGACCCGCGTGTACGTCCGCGGCGAGGTCGCCAGCCTGGGCGCGGACTGCGTCGAGAAGGAGATGGCCGACGAGCACCGAGCCCAGCTGGCGGAGCTGCTCGCGCTCGGCGAGGCCGAGTTCGATCCGGCTGCGTTCCGCCGCTACGGGTCGGCTCGCAGGCTCTACACGTTCGACGTCGACAACGCCGGGGACTACTGATGAGCTGGCGTCCGGGCCTGCGCGAGTCGGCGCTCTTCGACCGCAACGCGATCCACGAGATCCACCGGATGGCCCGCGAGGGCATCTATGACATCCGCGGCTTCGGCGCCAAGCGGCGGGTCCCGCACTTCGACGACCTGCTCTTCCTCGGCGCCAGCGTCTCGCGGTATCCGCTCGAGGGCTATCGCGAGCGGTGCGCCACCGACGTCACGCTCGGAGGACGGTTCGCGAAGCAGCCGATTCACCTGGAGATCCCGATCACGATCGCCGGGATGAGCTTCGGCGCCCTCTCGGCCGAGGCCAAGGAGGCCCTGGGGCGCGGCGCGAGCGCGGTCGGGACCAGCACGACCACGGGCGACGGCGGGATGCTGCCCGAGGAGCGCGACCACTCGCAGACGCTGATCTACCAGCTGCTGCCGTCGCGCTACGGGATGAACCCGGACGACCTCCGCCGCGCCGACGCGGTCGAGGTCGTGGTCGGCCAGGGCGCGAAGCCGGGTGGCGGCGGGATGCTGCTCGGGCACAAGATCTCCGACCGGGTGGCCGAGATGCGCGACCTGCCGAAGGGGATCGACCAGCGCAGCGCCTGCCGCCATCCCGACTGGACCGGGCCCGACGACCTCGAGATCAAGATCCAGGAGCTGCGCGAGATCACCGACTGGGAGAAGCCGGTGTACATCAAGATCGGCGCGACCCGCACCTACTTCGACGTCGCCCTGGCGGTCAAGGCCGGGGCCGACGTGATCGTGCTCGACGGGATGGAGGGCGGGACGGCGGCGAGCCAGGAGGTGTTCATCGAGCACGTCGGGATCCCGATCCTGGCGGCGCTCCCGGAGGCGGTCAGGTCGCTGCAGGAGCTCGGCATGCATCGCAAGGTGCAGCTGATCGTCTCCGGCGGGATCCGATCGGGCGCCGATGTCGCCAAGGCGCTTGCGCTCGGCGCCGACGCGGTCTCGATCGGTGTCGCGGCGGTGGTCGCGCTCGGCGACAACTCACCCGCCTACGAGCGCGAGTACCAGGAGATCGGCAGCTCGGCGGGCTTCTACGACGACTGGCACGAGGGCCGCGACCCGGTCGGGATCTCGACCCAGGACCCCGAGCTGGCGCGCCGCTTCGATCCCGAGCTCGGCGGCCGCCGGCTGGCGAACTACCTGCGCGCGATGGTGCTCGAGGCGCAGACGCTCGCCCGGGCCTGCGGCAAGTCCCACCTGCACAACCTCGAGCCCGAGGACATGGTGGCGCTGACCGTCGAGGCGGCGGCGATGGCGAAGGTGCCGCTGGCGGGGACCGACTGGGTGCCGGGGCGATCCCGTTCGACCTACGATGGCGTCAACCCCCAAGGAGGCTAGAAATGGCAACGATCCTTTGTGTCCTCTACGACGATCCGGCCGAGGGCTACCCGCCCGAGTATCCACGCGACGCGATCCCGAAGATCGAGCGCTATCCGGACGGACAGACGACACCGACGCCGGAGGGGATCGATTTCAACCCGGGCGAGCTGCTGGGGTGTGTCTCGGGCGAGCTCGGTCTGCGCAAGTTCCTCGAGGACGCGGGCCATGAGCTCGTGGTCACGGCCGACAAGGACGGGCCCGACTCGGAGCTCGAGCGCCACCTGCCAGAGGCCGAGGTCGTGATCTCACAGCCCTTCTGGCCCGCCTACATGACCGCCGAGCGGATGGACAAGGCCCCGAACCTGAAGCTGATCATCACCGCCGGGATCGGCTCAGACCACACCGACCTCGAGGCCGCGATGGAGCGCGGGGTCACGGTCGCCGAGGTCACGTACTGCAATTCGATCAGCGTCTCCGAGCACGTGGTGATGATGATCCTGGGCCTGGTCCGCAACTACATCCCGTCGTACAAGATCGTCGTCGACGGCGGGTGGAACATCGCCGACGCCGCCTCGCGCGAGTACGACCTCGAGGGGATGCAGGTCGGCACCGTTGCCGCGGGCAGGATCGGCACGGCCGTGCTGCGGCGCCTGAAGCCGTTCGACGTCGGCCTTCACTACACCGATCGCCATCGACTGCCGGCCGAGGTCGAGGAGGAGCTGGGCGCGACCTTCCACGAGTCGGCCGCCGCGATGGTTCCCGAGATGGACGTGGTGACGATCAACGCGCCGCTTCACCCCGAAACCGAGCACCTCTTCGACGACGAGATGATCGGGCGGATGAAGCGAGGCGCATACATCGTCAACACGGCGCGGGGCAAGATCTGCGACCGCGACGCGATCGCCCGGGCGCTCGAGTCCGGGCAGCTTGCGGGCTACGCCGGCGACGTCTGGTTTCCGCAGCCGGCACCGGGCGACCACCCCTGGCGGACGATGCCCCACCACGGGATGACCCCGCACACTTCCGGCACGAGCCTGTCGGCGCAGGCTCGCTACGCGGCGGGCACGCGGGAGATCCTCGAGTGCCACTTCGCCGGGCGTCCGATCCGCGATGAGTATCTGATCGTCCAGGGCGGAGCGCTGGCGGGCGCCGGTGCCCACTCCTACAGCGCCGGCGATGCCACGGGAGGCTCGGAGGAGGCCGCGCGCTTCAGTCGAGGGTGAGCAGCAGGGCGCTGACGACGATCGCCAGCGGCGTGCCGTAGAGCGAGAGATCGGCGAAGAGAGTGCGGCCCGCGCCGCGGTGGGGACCGCTCTGAAAGAGGGTCAGGCCGACGACGTGGGCGAGGTTGATCAGCCCCATCCCGCCGGCGATCATGATCCGCACCGACTGCGAGGAGATCCCGGTCAGGTCCTCAGAGCCGCTGGCGGCGAGGACGACCAGCACGATCGTGCCCACGATCGCAACGGCGATCCCGAGCACGTCACGGGGAGCGAAGGGCGGCAGGTTGCGCGACTGGCCCTCGACCTCGCCGGGATCCGCCTCGGTGTGGCCGGCGGGCTTGCGCTCGACGTCCGTGACCCGGGCTTCGCCGGAGTCCGTGTGGTCGACGAAGACCTCGGTGATCGGCTGGCTGAACTCCCGCTCGGCCTCCTCGATCCACTGTCGCTCGTAGCTCGGGCCGCCGTCGCTGTGGGCGACGATCAGGATCTCATCGGCGGGGAAGTCGGCGAGCGCGTCGGTTATCGCAAGCTTCAGGTCGGTGTCGCCGACCTGGGCGTCGGTGGGCTCGAGCCCGGCCCGCTCGAGCGCGGCGGCGGAGCGCTCCAGCCGCTCGCGTGCGCTCTCGGTCGCGTGGTCGACGTCGCCCATGACGTGCTCGAGCTTCGACTGGTCGATCGCCGGGGCGACCAGGTGGACCTCGGCGTCGCGACCGGGCGCGCGCTGCGCGATCGCGTCGCGAACCTGGGCGCCGTCGACCGTCTCGGCGGCGACGACGAGCAGGCGATAGGCGCCGGTCGTGTCGGGTGCGCTCACGCCACCCGACTGCCCGCGCGAGCCTAAATCAAAACGTCGATGCGCTACGCCTCGTGGCGGCGATGGACGATTAGCGAGAGCGCGTGGGGCAGCGCGGCGGCGATCGCGGCTCCCGCCTGCTCGATCGCGGGCGGGTTGCCAGGGAAGTTGACGATCAGCGTCCTGCCGCGCAGGCCCGCAACGCCGCGCGAGAGCATCCACTTGTCGGTGTGTTCGCGCGACCCGGCGCGCATCGCCTCGGCGATTCCTGGCGCCTCGCGCTCGATCACGTCGCGGGTCGCCTCGGGAGTGACGTCGTCGGGCGAGAGCCCGGTGCCGCCCGTGGTGAGCACGAGCTCGCAGCCGCCCTCGTCGCACCACCACCGCAGCCGGCCGGCGATCAGCTCGCGCTGGTCTGGGACGACCTCGGTGCCGACCACGGTCGCGCCGATCCGCTCGGCGAACGCCGCCAGCGCGGGCCCGCTCTCGTCTTCGCCGTCCCCACGCGAGCGCGAGGTCGAGATCGTCAGGATCGCCGCCCCGAGCTCGCCGGGCTCGCGTGATCCGTGGCTCATCCGCGACTCCAATCGCCGCTCTGCCCGCCGCTCTTTCGCACCAGCTCGATCGCCTCGATCGTCACCCCTCGCTCGAGCGCCTTGACCATGTCGTAGACGGTGAGCGCCGCGATCGCGCAGGCCGTCATCGCCTCCATCTCGACGCCTGTTCGCGCCGTCGTCCCGGCTTCGGAGGAGATCGACACCAGGCCCCGCTCGGCGTCGATCCGCCCCTCGACGTCGACGAAGTCGAGCGCCAGCGGGTGCGCCAGAGGGATCAGCTCGTCGGTGCGCTTCGCCGCCGCGATCCCGGCCAACCGCGCCGTCCCCAGGACGTCGCCCTTCGGCGCGTCGCCGCGCGCGACCGCGGCGGCGGTCGCGGGGGACATCCGCACCGTCGCCTCGGCGCGGGCGCGGCGCTCGGTCTCGGGCTTGGCCGAGACGTCGACCATGCGCGCGTTGCCGGCGGCGTCGAGGTGGGTCAGCTCGGCCGTCGCGGCGGGCGGCGTCCCCTCGGCCCAGCGCCGCTCGCCGCCCTCGACCTCCTGCTTCCAGATCGGCGCCTCGGCCTTGATCCGGTCGATCGCCTCGAGCGCCCCGGCGAACGCCTCCGGACGGTGAGCCGCCGAGACCGCGACCACCACGCTCGGCTCGCCGAGCGGGACCGCGCCCACCCTGTGTTCGGCCGCTGCGGCCTCGAGGCCGTGGCGAGCTTCGCACTCGTCGAGGATCGTGCCGATCCGCTGCTCGGCCATCTCGCGGTAGGCCTCGTACTCGAGCCGGTCGACGTCGCGCGTGGTGCCGCAGAAGATCACGATCGCGCCGGCGCCGGGGCGGCCGACCGCAGCGGCGAGCTCGGCGACCGAGAGCGGCTCGTCGGTGATCCTTGCCCGGGGAGGGGCTGTGGCGCCCCCGCTCACCGGCGGGATCAGGGCGAGCTCGTCGCCGTCGGAGATCGCGACGTCGTAGTCGACGTACTCGCGGTTGAGCGCCGCGCGCACGTGCATCCGCTGCAGGATCTCGTCGAGCCCCGGCTCGCGCCCGGCCGCCGCCACCGCGTCGGCGACGGTGGCGCCGTCGGCGAGCTCCAGCGAGAGCGTCTCGCGCCCCGCGCGCTCGCGAAAGACGGCGAAGAGTCGGACCTCGACATGCATCGAGACCATCGTAAGGCGGTTCCGATCGCGGAGCCCGAAGGGCGAAGCGGAGGTGCGCCGCTGTTGAGGCGCCTTATTCACGCGAGGAGCTCGATCTCGATCCGGGTCCCAGCGGGCAGGGGACCGTCACCGGGGGGCACGATCGCGAGCGCGTCGGCGCCGAGCATCGAGGTCAGCACATGCGATCCCTGCGCCCCGGTCGGCTCGGCGTGCCAGCCGTCATCGCGCAGCTCGAGGCGGCAGCGGACCGCCTGGGTGCGGGCGGGGAGCGTCGGATACTCGTCATCGAGCAATGCCGTTGCCCGCTGCGAGTCCTCGCCCGCGCCCAGGATCGTGCGGATCGCCGGGCGGACGAACAGCAGGAAGGTGACCACCGCCGACACGGGATTGCCGGGCAGGCCGAAGGCGAGGCAGGCAGACGGGGAGACGCCGAAGTAGGTCGGCTTACCGGGGCGCAGGGCGACGCCCCAGAAGACCTGCTCGACGCCCAGCTCCGCCAGCGCTGGACGGACGTGGTCGTGCTCGCCGACCGAGACGCCACCGCAGACCACGACGATGTCGTCCTCCAGCGCCCGACTCAGAGCGTCCCGCGTCGTCACGGCGTCGTCGGGGACGATCTCGGCGCCGGCCAGCTCGGCCCCGGCGCGGCGCACGAGCGCCGCCACCGAGTGGGTGTTGGAATTGCGGATCGCACCCGGCCGCAGGGGCTCGCCCGGCTCCTGCAGCTCGTCGCCGGTGGTCAGCACCCTCACCCGAGGCCGGCGCGCGCAGCGGACCTCGCCCACCCCCACCGAGGCCAGCACACCGAGCTCCGCCGGTGCCAGCTCGGCACCCGGCCTGAGCACGACCTCGCCCGCGGATATGTCCTCACCCGCCCGGCGGATGTCGCGGCCGGGCTCGACCTCCGTCCGAATGTCGACCACCTCCTTGCCGGCGTCGGTGTCCTCGACCCGTACGACCGCGTCGGCGCCCACCGGCACCATCGCCCCAGTCGAGATCGCGATCGCCTCGCCCGCTGCGAGGCCGCCGCCCGCCGGCACGCCGGCGCGGGACTCATCGACTACACGGAGCCGCCCCGGCGTGTCGGCCGCCAGCACCGCGTAGCCGTCCATCGCCGAGTTGTCGAAGCCGGGTACGTCGTCGGCGCTCTTGACCTCCTCGGCCAGCACCCGGCCGAGCGCCTCGTCGAGCGCAACCGGTTCGCTCGGTCCGGCGGCCGCCCGCGCGAGTACCAGGCGCCGCGCCTCGTCGATCTCGATCAGCTTGCCGGCCATCGCGCCTTCCCGATGAGCGTAGTGAGGCGTTAGCCGAGCAGCGCCGCTGTTGAGGCGCCTTGTTTGGTGCGACCATGCAGGAGATGAAGCGCGCTGTGAGCGTCGGCGCGGTGCTGGCCGGAGGGCTGAGCACGCGCATGGGGGAGCCGAAGGCGCTCGTTGAGCTCGCCGGCCGGCCGCTGGTCTCCCGAATCGTCGCCACCGTCGGCTCCGCCGGCCTCGAGCCCGTGGTCGTCGCCAAGCCCGACTCGCCCCTGCCGAAGCTCGACTGCCGGGTGCTGAGCGAGCCGAGTGAGCCGCGCCATCCCCTCACGGGCCTGGTCGCCGCGCTGCAGGCCAGCGCCGGCCGCGGGGTCGTGGCGATCGGGTGCGACATGCCACTGGTTCCGGCGAGGCTGCTGACCTGGCTGGCGCAGCTCGAAGAGGAGGTCGCCGTCTGCGAGGTTGGCGGCCGGATCGAGCCGCTGCTCGGTCGCTATTCACCGCTCGCGGGCGACGCGCTCGCTGACGCACGCGACGCGGGTACCCCGCTGCGTGAGGCGGTCGCCGCGCTCGACCCGTTCGTGATCGCCGAGGACAGGATCGCCCGCTTCGGCGACCCGCAGCGGATCGTCTTCAACGTCAACTCGCTCGAGGACCTCGCCGAGGCCGAGCGGCTGCTCAACCGGACGGGCCGTTTCTCGCGGCTCGGCGAGCTGACGAGCCCCGACGGCTCGCGGCCGTCATCGGCTCGAGGCTGACCCGACGGCGACGGGGTCGCCGACCGCGACCTCGCCCGGCTCAAGCACCGAGCAGTAGACGCCCATCAGCCCGCCGAGCTCGCTGCGGGTTCGCTTCAGGACCTCGAGGTCGACCTCGGTGGTGTCGGGGTCGATGGTCGTGATCACGCAACGCTCGCAGGGCTTGTCGACGAACAGGGTCGCCTCGCCGACTCGCAGCCGGCGGCCGACCCAGTCGAGCTCGGCCGGACCCTCGACCCCGTCGACGACGATGTTCGGGCGAAAGCGCCGGCGGTCGTAGCCGAGCTGCCCGAGGCCACCGTCGGTGACGACGAGGATGTGCGCCAGGTCGTGCATGTGACCGCCCTCGGCCGCGACGGGCTCGGCCTCGCTGCCGGCGACCTCGTGGATCGCCGTCGCCGCCTCCGGCGAGTCCCAGAGGTTGCCGGCGATCAGCGGCACGCCGTCTGAGTCGAGCGTCGCGTCGAGTCCGATCAGGCGCTGCTTCCGCCGGCCCGTCACAGTGCCGCGCGAGTCGACGATGCGGACGGCCCGATCGCCGGGGATGCCGCCGTCGGCCAGCCCGACGCTATCCAGCGACTCCCCGCGCAGGCCCTTGACCGGGTATCGCCAGAGCTCGGCGACCCTCAAATCAGGCGCCTCAACACAAGGCGCCTCAACAGCGGCGCACCTCCGCTTCGCCCTCCGGGCTCCGCGATCGGA
>DAIRGH010000148.1:0-5122 GCA_036794585.1 Solirubrobacterales bacterium
CCAGCGGCGGCGCCGACGCCGAGGCCGGGTGCGCGCTCGCGACGATGCTCGCGGACAGGTCGAGGTCCTCGGCGACCGACTCGTAGAAGTCGTCTTCGCCCTGAAGGAGCTGGTCGATCCGGCGCAGGAACGAGCCGGACTCGGCCCCTTGAATGATCCGGTGGTCGTAGGTCGAGGTGGTGGTCATCACCTTCGAGACCCCGAGCGCCTTGATCCGATCGTCGCTCGCATGCGCCCATTCGGCCGGATATGCGAGCGAGCCGCAGGCGACGATCGTGCCCTGGCCGCTCATCAGCCTCGGCACCGAGGCGACCGTTCCCAGACCGCCCGGGTTGGTGAGGGTGATCGTCGTGCCCTGGAAGTCGTCGGCCGTGAGCTTGTTCTCGCGGGTCTTGGTGATCAGCTCCTCGTAGTAGGCGTGAAAGCCGGCGAAGTCGTGGGTGTCGGCGCCCTTGATGCAGGGCACCATCAGGCTGCGCGAGCCGTCCTTGCGCTCGACGTCGACGGCGATCCCGAGGTTCACGTGCTCCGGCTCGGCGACGTGCGGCTTGCCGTCGACCTCGGTGTAGCTGCGTCCCATCACCGGCCACTCGGTCGCCGCCCTGACGATCGCCCACGCGATCAGGTGGGTGAACGAGACCTTCATCCCGCGCTCCTTGAGGGCCGCGTTCAGCGCCTTGCGCTTCGCGTCGAGCGTGTCGACTGCAAGCGTGCGGAACGAGGTCGCGGTCGGGATCGAGCGGCTCTCGTCCATCGCCTTGGCGAGCATCGCGGCCGGGCCGCGCAACGGCTTGGTCTCGGCCGCGGTGGGCGCCGCGGTCGCGGCGGCACCGTTGCCTTCCGCCGCCGCGAGCACGTCCTCCTTGATCACCCTGCCGCCGGCCCCCGAGCCCTTGACGCGGGTGATGTCGACGCCCTTGGCCGCGGCGATGCGGCGGGCGACCGGCGATGCGCGGCCATTGCCCGCCTCGGGGGCCGGGGCGGTCGTCCCTTCGGCTGACCCGGCCGCCCCCGGACGCGAAGCGGAGGAGGCGGGCGGAACGTTGGTGATTGTCATCTCGGCCAAGGCTTGGCCGACCTGGACGGTGTCGTCCGGTGAGACCAGAAGCTTGGTGATCGTGCCGCTCGCCGGGGCCGGAACTTCGGCGTCGATCTTGTCGGTGGAGACCTCGATCACCGTGTCGCCCTCGGAGACCTGCTGGCCCTCCTCGACGTGCCACTCCAGCACGGTCCCCTCGGTGACCGATTCCCCCATTTCAGGCATGGAGATTTGGACCGTCTCGCCCGATACCTCGGTCTCCTTGACCGATTCGGGGGCCGACGTGGCGACCACCCCTGGCCGGGCCGACTCCGATGGAACGTCGTCGTCGCCGAGGTCCTGGTCGCCCTCGCCACCGCCCGTGACCATCCCGTCCTCGGTCTCCGAGAGCGCGCCCGGAGAACCGGCGCCGGCGCCCGAAGCCGAGGCGCCATTGGGGTCGATCTGAGCGAGCGCCTGACCGACCGTGACGGTGTCGTCGGGCTGGACGAGGATCTTCGTCACCACGCCACTCGCCGGGGCGGGGACCTCGGCGTCGATCTTGTCGGTCGAGACCTCGACCACGGTGTCGCCCTCGGCGACCTCCTGGCCTTCGGTGACGTGCCACTCGAGGATCGTGCCCTCGGTCACCGACTCCCCCATCTGGGGCATCTGGACCTCGACGACGCCGGTTTCCGCCATTTGTTACGAGTCTATGACGTGCGCCCTCGTGGGTGTGCCGTTATTTCGCTTTGGGAAACGACTTCCGGGCCGCTCAGGTCACCCGGGCGACGAGCACGACGTCGTTTCCCGGGGCGTCGAGCCAGTCCTCGCGCAGGAACGTGAGCGCGGCCGCGGCGTGGTCGCAATAGCCGCAGCGAAGCTCGGCCCGTGGTCGCAGTCGCGGCAGCGGTGAGATCGGCAGCGCGCAGGTCGGGCACACGAGCGCCCCGCGCGCGAGCACCTGGATTCCGTTCGCGACCAGGCGCCGGTCCTCCCCGACCGCCGACCCGCCGGTGCGCCCGAGCTTGACGTCGGGCTCGCCGCGATCGCCGGGGTCAGGAGCGATAAAGCTCACGCCGGCAAGTGTAGGGTGCGCATTTAGGGGCGCAACCGCCGTGGAGGACAGGAAATGAGCTACTTCGTCACCGGAGCGACGGGTTTCATCGGCCGCAACCTGGTCGAGCTGCTGCTCGCGCGCGAGGGCACCATCTACGTGCTCGTCCGCGAGGGTTCCAAGGGCCGGCTCGAGGAGCTGCGCAACCGCTGGGGAGCCGACGAGACGCAGGTGGTCGGCATTGTCGGCGACCTGTCCGAGCCTGGGCTCGGGGTCTCCGAGGAGGACCTCGCCCGCCTGCACGGCAACGTTGACCATCTGTTCCACCTGGCGGCGATCTACGACATGACCGCCGATGCCGAGTCGCAGCGGGTCGCCAACGTCGAGGGCACACGCCACATGGTCGAGTTCGCCGAGCTCGTCGAGGCCGGCCGCGTGCACATGGTCAGCTCGATCGCCGCCGCCGGGCTCTACAAGGGCACCTGGCGCGAGGACATGTTCGAGGAGGCCCAGAACCTCGAGACACACCCCTACTTCCTCACCAAGCACGAGTCCGAGGCCGTCGTCCGCAACGAGCTCGAGCGGCCATGGCGGGTCTACCGCCCGGGGATCGTCGTCGGGCATTCCGAGACCGGCGAGATGGACAAGGTCGACGGGCCCTACTACTTCTTCAAGGTGATCCGCCGGATCCGCAACACGGTGCCGCAGTGGCTGCCGATGCCCGGCGTCGAGGGTCGCGAGATCAACATCGTCCCGGTCGACTACGTCGTCCGCGCGATGGACCACATCGCCCACCTCGACGGCCTCGACGGCCGCGCATTTCACCTGACCGATCCGAACCCGCATACGGCGGGGGAGGTGATCGACATCTTCGCCCGCGCCGCGCACGCGCCGCAGACCTCGGTGCGGCTGCCGGCGGCCGCGGTCGAGGCGCTCGAGCCCCTGGTGCGCACCGGGCTCTCGGTGGCGCCGATGGGAGACGCGGTCGTCGATCGCGTGCTGCGCGACTTCGGCGTCCCCCGCTCGGTCCTGGTCTACGTCAACTACCCCACCCACTTCGACTCCCGCCAGACCCAGGCGGCGCTCGCCGGCACGGACATCACGGTGCCGCCACTGGAGGCCTACGCGGGCAAGCTCTGGGACTACTGGGAGCGCCACCTCGACCCCGACCTCTACCGCGACCGGACCCTCGTCGGTGTCGCCCGCGGGCGGCGCGGGCTGATCGGCGGCATCACCCAGGTGATCGACCAGCAGATCCCCGACGAGCTGATGCGCCTCGGCCGCCGGCTCCAGGGCAACGTCTCGCTGGAGAAGACGGTGCGCGGGCGGGTCGTGATGGTCACGGGCGCCTCCTCGGGGATCGGCAAGTCCGCGGCGATGAAGATCGCCGACGCCGGCGGAAACGTCCTGCTGGTCGCGCGTACACCGGAGAAGCTCGAGGCGACCAAGCAGCAGATCGAGGCCGGGGGAGGGGTGGCCCACATCCACCGCGCCGACCTCTCAGACCCCGAAGACATCGATCGCATGGCCGACGAGGTCCTCGCTCAGCATGGCTACGTCGACATCCTGGTCAACAACGCCGGCCGCTCGATCCGGCGCTCGATCGCCCTCTCCTACGACCGCCCGCACGACTTCGAGCGCACCGTCCAGCTCAACTACCTGGGGGCCGTGCGGCTGATTCTGAAGCTGCTGCCGGTGATGCGCGAGCGCAAGGCGGGCCACATCATCAACGTCAGCTCGATCGGGGTTCAGACCAACACCCCGCGCTTCTCGGCGTACGTCGCCTCGAAGGCGGCGCTCGACGCCTTCTCGCGCTCGATCGCCTCGGAGATCATCGACGACAACGTCCACATCACCGCGATCTACATGCCGCTGGTGCGGACGCCGATGATCGGGCCGACGAAGATGTACGACCGCTTCCCGACGCTGACCCCCGAGGAGGCGGCGGACATGATCTGCGAGGCGATCATCCACAAGCCGAAGCGGATCGCGACCCCTCTCGGCACGCTCGGCCAGATCCTCTACGCGATCAACCCGAAGTCGATCGACTACATCCTCAACACCGCCTATCACCTGTTCCCCGACTCGAGCGCGGCCCGGGGCGACAAGGAGGAGCGACGCCAGCGCTCCGACCACCCGCCCGTCGAGCGTAGCTCGGCGGAGGGCGCCTCGAACAACCAGGTCCTGTTCGCGAACCTGATGCGCGGGATCCACTGGTAGGCAGACGGCAACCGTTCAGGAGCGCGGGGGGCCACGCATAGGTTAGTCGCGCAGCCATGGTCTCCCTACCCGCGCTTCCTCACCAACACGTTTCGCGCGCGCGACTCGTGCGCGAGCTCGTCTCCTCGCCGGTCGCGCTGATCGAAGCGGGCGGCGGGTTCGGCAAGAGCGTGCTCGCGACCGAGTTTCGCCACGAGCTCTCGATCGCCTCCGCCGTCGCCGAGCTCGAGCGAGACACCGACGAGCCAGAGCAGCTCGTTGGCGCGATGCGCCGCGGCATGCGCCGCGGCGGCCTCTCCGACCTGGCGTCGGCGCTCGCCGGAGCGGGCGATGCCGACCCCGCCGAGGTGCTCGACCTGGTCCAGGCGCCGGTCCTGATCGTGGTCGAGGAGGTCCAGCATGCGAGTGGCGACGCCGCCGGGCTGCTCGCGCGGCTCGCCCGCGGCCTCGACGCCCGCCACCGCATGCTGCTGGTGGGTCGCCGGCTCGATCCGCAGCTCACCGAGCTGCGCTCGGCGATCGGTGCGCTGCTCCTCGATGCCGACGCCCTGGCCTTCGACGACCCCGAGCTGCGCGCCCTGCTCGCGGGGGTGCTAGAGCGCGAGCCCGAGCCGGAGGAGGTCGAGGAGGTGCGGCGGCTCGCCGCCGGCTGGCCCGCCGCGTCGGCGCTGGCGGCGACCATCGCCGCGTTGCTGCTCGTGGTCCAGAACGAGCTGGTCCCGGAACAGGCACCCTTGACGTTCGGCCTCGTGTTCTGGGCGTGGTTCGTCGCCTTCTATCTGGCCGTCACGCTGCCGGTGGCCCTGGGAGTCGGCTGGATCGGCGGG
>DAIRGH010000060.1:0-17638 GCA_036794585.1 Solirubrobacterales bacterium
TCACGCGGAATACCTATCTGAAGGGCGCCACCGGCGCCGGCGGTCGCCGGCTTGACGGTGCAGTCGACGAGGTTGCAAATGAGGATGTAGCCGGTGTAGGTGACCGCGTAGGGCTCGAGCCCGAGCGTGTGGTCGAACTCCTCGCTCGGCTGCGGCAGCAGCCCGCCGATGATCCTGATCTGGCCGCTGCCCATCGGCAGCTCGCCGAGCGCGACCTCGTCGTAGACCGGCGCGGCGTCGCGCTCAGCCTCGTCTACGGAGGTGCCCGCAGTCCGTCCGCCCGCGGCCTCCCACGCGTCGATCGCGACCTCGTACTGGCGCGAGTTCGACTCGTCGCCACCCGTCTCCTGGTTCTGGATCGAGAACCCGAGCGGCGTCGGCTCGAAGGTCTGGCGCCGGTTTCCCTTGTTGAAGCGAGCGCCCTCCTGGGCGACATCACGCGCCAGCGGGTCGCCGGTGGTCTCGTCGCCGTCGGTGGTGCTGAGGTCGAAGGTCACCTGGCCGAGGTAGACGGTCTGGCGCTCGATCGCGTCGGGCGGAATCGGAGTCGCGAGGTCCTCGGTCAGCGCCGGGAGCGCCCTGAGCGCGCCGTCGGTGAGCACGAGGTTGCCACCGCCGCTCACGTACGCCTTCAGGGCGTCGATCCAGGCGTCCTTCTCCGCGTCGGTGTAGGTCCCCGTGCCGCCCGCGCCGCCCGCCGGGGGCTCGAAGGTGGCGGAGCCGTCGAAGTCGTCGGGATCCTCGGCGAGGAAGTTGTCGACCCGGATCACGTAGTCGCCGGGTCCCGGGTTCTCGTACGTCAGTTCCTCGAAGTTCGTCGTGCCCCCCACCGAGGCGGCTTCGGCGACCTCGGTCTCGTCGCCGTTCTCCTCGACGAAATACAGGTACATGTCGAAGTCGTCCTCGATGTTCGCCCAGTCGATGCGCACGGTGACCGAGCCGTTCGCCTCGTTGGGAGCGATCGTGAACGGGAAGTCCTCGAACGTGGTCGGGAAGCGGGATCCGAGGCCCGGATTGGTGTCCTCCTGGCTTTGGAAGGTGAAGTCGGCGGTCGGGGGACCCACGGGGCCGGGGTCGACGAAGTTGCCGGTGAAGCCGGGCAGCGCGTCGTCGGCGAGGACGAGCGAGTCGAGCCCGGCAAGCGGCTGCGTGCCCGCGATCACCGCATCCGGGTCGACGGCCTGGAACTTCTCGGCGGGATCCTCGATGTAGTTGTTGAGCTCTCCGAAGAAGTCGGTGTTGGCGACGTCGTACCCCGCGAGCAGTCCGGGCTCGTCGCCTCCGGTGGCGCCGTCGCTGGTCGCGCGGCCCTGCGTGAAGTCGATGTTCATCCTGCTGACCAGCGAGGGGCTCGGCGTCTGGAAGAGCTCGACGATGTCGCCGAACAGGACCGCGCGCCACTCCACCGGCTCGCCCGGATTGCCGACCTTGAACGCCTGCGGCCGATTGACCGCGGCGGTGACGCCGGCCTGAAGGTACGCAGGCGACTGGTTGTAGTCCTCGGTCACCGTGATCCAGTCCTCGTCGTCCCCGGGCACTCCCGGCGGCGGCGGTTCGACCCCCGGGTGCTCGTCACAGCCGCGGCACTGGATCGCGAGCGCGGCGATCCCGGGACCGACGCCGGAGAAGTTCTGCGTCGTCACGTCGATCCGCATGCCGCCGTTGAAGATGTTCTTGTTCGCGTCGGGCGAGCCGTCGGCCGGCTGAGGTCCGCGCTTGACTGTGAACGGGAACTTGATCGTCTGATCGGTGGGGTCGAAGGTGGCGACCTGGCCGTCGATGTCGGTCTGGGCCTCGGTCCCGGGCGGCGGGCCCTCGTCAAACACCTTCTCGTCGCGGGTGCGCCGCAAGCCGGGCACGTAGCCCTGCGCGCCCGCCGGGTCGAACTGGTAACTCTGCGGATCGACCATCTCCGCGAGGTGCGCGTAGATCAGGGCCTTGTTGCCGTCGACGTGCAGCTGCTCGGTGTGGGGATCGAAGTTGATGTTCTTGTCCAGGTGCGAGAACGACATCTCGTTGTCGATCCCGTCGGCGCCGAGCCCGATCGACGAGTCGAAGTAGTCGCCGACCGCGCCGGTGACCGTGTAGTTGATGGTGTCGTAGACCGTGCCCCAGGTCTGGCCGTAGATCGGGAAGCACGGATTGCCCAGCGGTAAGCCACCGACCTCCGGCACCTCGGGCACGCAGTCGGGCGGTGGGTCGCTGTTGGGCTGGATCGCAGGCGACCACAGCAGCGCTTGCTCGGAGGCGCGGTGGATCGCGATCGCCGTGTCGCGGATCCGGTGGTCCTTGCCGAAGTCGTGCCGGCCGTGCGGCAGCAGCGTGAACGAGAGCGCGTCGGCGAACGGCTGGCCGTGGAGATCGTCGCCGGCGGCGAACTCGGCGCCCGTCGACTCCTTGACGTCGTCGAGATAGGCGGCCAGGCCGCGGCTCTCGGGCTCCGACAGCCCGCTGTAGGGGCGGAAGGAGAAGCCGATGTCGGGCCAGTCGCGGTTCAGGTCGACGCCGTTGCCGTTGTAGCGCTGGAAGAAGAAGCCGCCCTCCGAGACCGAGCCGCGCCGCCACCCGTCGGGGTTCGGATAGGTGAAGTAGATGATGGTCTTCTCCAGGACGTCGGCGAAGGTCGGCGCGTTGGGATCGACCGCGGTCGGCACGACCGTCTCATCGGACCTGCCGGTCGTCTCGGCCGTGACCAGGTCCTCCATCGCCCGGGTTCCCCCCTCGAGCCCGGCGCGCTCGATCCCGTGAATCGACAGCGAGAGCACGTAGCGCTTCTTGCCGGCGTCGGGGACGGTCTCGTCGGTGACCCGGAGCACGATCAGGTCCGAGCGGTTGCGCTGGATGTCGGAGGTCGGGAGGCCGGCGGAGTGGTACTCGGGCTTCGGGTCGTACTCGAGCGGCAGGTCGTTGCCGGGGAAGACGTCGGCGCCCGAGCTGCCGACGCCAAGGTCGGCGTCAGCGGGGCCCTCGCCGGGGCCGTTCGCGCCGAGCTGGCCGTCGAGCACCTGGACCTCCAGGTACCGGCGCCACTGGGGATGGGCGGCGCTCGAGTTCATGTACTCGATTGCGTCCAGGAACTCCTGGATCTGGATGAACTGCGTCGCGCGCCCAACCACGGTGCCCTGCGCGTTCGGCGAGCACGGCGGAACGGCGGGCACGCAGCCCGCAAGCGGATCGGGGAACACGCGCCCGAAGCCGGAGTAGGTGGCGTCGTTGGTCGCCACCGGCGTCGCTGAGGCGGGTGCCGCCTGCAGGGCGAACAGCGCTCCCGCCAGCGCGACCAGCTTCAGGGCTCCGCTCAACCGCGGCGCGCGCAAGCTCAGTCCGATTCCGTGAATACCCAAACCCGGTTACTCCCCCGCGCGCACGTTAGAACGTGGTGCTCGCGCGTGCGCCGGTTCCGAGACGCGATTAGAGTGCGCGGCCGTTCAAGCGAAGACACAAGGGAGCGAAGACAACGATGGGACTGCTCGACGGCAAGGCGGCGATCGTCACGGGATCGGCGCGGGGCATTGGTCGCGCGACGGCGGAGCTGTTCGTCCGCGAAGGCGCGAAGGTGCTGATCAACGACATCGATGGCGACGTCGCCGAGCAGGCAGCAGGTGAGATCGATGGCGAGACTGCGGTCTTCGCCGGCGATCTAACCAAGGACGGGGTCCCGGACGAACTGGTGGCGAAGGCGAACGAGGCGTTCGGCTCGGTCGACATCCTGGTCAACAACGCCGGCTACACCTGGGACGGGGTCGTCCACAAGATGAGCGACGAGCAGTTTCAGGCGATGCTCGACATCCACACGATCGTGCCGTTCCGGATGATCCGCGCGCTCTCCCCGACCTGGCGCGAGGCGGCGAAGGCCGAGCGTGGCGAGGGCAAGGAGGTGTTCCGCAAGGTCGTCAACATCTCCTCGATCTCGGGCACGATGGGCAACGCCGGCCAGGCCAACTACTCCTCGGCCAAGGCTGGAGTCGTCGGGCTGACGAAGACGATCGCCAAGGAGTGGGGCGCGCTGAAGATCAACGTCAACGCGGTCGCCTTCGGGTTCATCGAGACGCGCCTGACCCAGGCGAAGGAGAAGGGCGAGGAGATCGAGGCCGCGGGCGGGGAGAAGGTCGCGCTCGGGATCCCGGAGCAGATGCGCGCGATGGCCTCCGCGATCATCCCCCTCGGGCGCCCTGCCTCACCCGAGGAGGCCGCCGGTCCCGTGCTCTTCCTCTGCTCCGAGCACGCCAACTACGTGCACGGACAGGTGCTGAACGTCACCGGCGGTCAGTTCGGAGGCATGTACACCTAGGCGGCCGTCCGCTGTGCGAGGGCAGACCTGAGGTCGGCCGCGAGCGCATGAGGCTGGTCGTGCAGCTGCCGCCAGGTGATGCGGATGCAGCGAAAGCCGGCGGCGACGAGCGCGCGGTCGCGGGCCCGGTCGACCTCGAACGCGACGCGATCCAGGTGGTGCTTGCGGCTGTCGAGCTCAACCACGAGGCGGGCATCACGCCAGAGGCAGTCGACCTCGAGCCGGCGCCCACCGACTTCCACCCAGGCGTTGATCTCGGGTCGCGGCAGGTCATGCCGGCGCAGGAATCGAAGGAACCGCACCTCCAGCTCACTACGAGTGATCCCCGTACCGAGCCCAGGCTCGCCGAGGATCGCGCGCAGATTCGCCATCCCCCGGCGGCGCGGGTAGCGCTCCATCAGTTCCGGCAATGAGGGAGAGTCGGCCAGGCCGAGCCTCTCGGCCGTGGCGATCGCCTGCTCGAGCCGCTCTCGGCTGAGGACGGCCGCGAGATCCAGGAGCGTGCGGGCGACAGTGGTCACCCGGATGCGATCGCGGACGACCAGCTCATCGGATGCCAGCGCCACCCGGTGGAATCGGAGTCCCCGGCGCTCCGCCACGCGACGCGGTACGGAAACGTCGATGCGACGCCCTTCTCCCGTACCCAGCCCCGACAACGCCCCACCCGCGAGATGGCTGAGCGCGGCGCCGCGGCCGCCGGCCAATACGGCCGCCATCCACCTGCCGTGGCTAGCGAGCACGCGGTGACCGACGGCGTAGACGCTGCGATGCACGACGTGAAGTCGGTCGGTGCGTAGACGGTGATCGATCGCGTCCGCGCCGAAGCCCAGGCTCATCAGCTGGGTACGGGAAACGACTCCGTATTGACGGCGCGCAAGCTCGGCAATCTGCCGCTCCCGCTGACGAGAGGAGAGTTTGCCGTCAGATAGGCGGCTAACTCTCCCCTCGTCATACATGGGCGGAGGGTGGCGGCCCGGGACGCGCGCGGGGTGCGCGGAATGTGGCGGGAGCGTGACGCGGGCTTCCCCCTTATTGCCCGTTGTTGTTCGTCAGCCGCTACGCGGGCGTCTTGCCTCGGCCGGGGGCTCGCCGCTTTCGCCCGGGGGCCAGGACCCGAACCAGTTGTCGCGGGCGCCGTCGAGGGTGATCACGGTGCCGGAGAAGAAGTCCCCCGCCGGAGAGACGAGGTAGGTGATCAGCCAGGCCATCTCGTCCTCGGTGCCGAGGCGGCCGAGCGGCACGGTCCCGGGGATCGCCTTCACCACCTCGGGCGGGTACTTGGTCCGCATCGTCTCGGTGTCGAACTGGCCGGCGGCGACCGCGCACAGCCGGATCCCGAACCGCGCCCACTCGATCGACAGCGTCCGCATCATGTTCTCCACCGCCGCCCGCGCGGCGCCCGAGTGGACCATCCCCGGCATCCCGTTGTGCGGCGAGATCGTCACGCTGATCACCTTCCCCTCGCCCTGCGGGATGAACGCCTTGGTCGCGGCGGCGTGGGTCATCAGCCAGGTGCCGGTGACGTTGAGCTCGATCACCGTCCGAAAGCCCTTCGGCGAGATCGCCTCGGCCGGGCTCAGGAACTGCCCGCCGGCGTTGTTGACCAGGGCGTCCAAACGCCCGTGACGTTCGAGGACACCGTCAACAAGGGAGCTCACGGCTTCTTCGTCGCGAATGTCCATCGGAACTGCTTCGCCGCGGCCGCCGAGCGAGCCGATGTCGGCGACGAGCGCGTCGAGGGGTTCGGAACGCCGCCCACACCCGACGACGACCGCGCCCAGCCCCGCGAGCTCCAGCGCCGTCGCCCTACCCAGCCCCGTTCCCGCACCGGACACGAGACAGACCTTCCCCTCGAGAAGCCCGGGCGCAAAGATTCGCGACTCGCCATCCTGCATCGCGACGCCAGGGTATAGCTCTACTCTCCGCGCGCGATGAGGGTCCGCGCCGAGTCCAGGCGGCTGACCGGGCCGCTGCCCGGCGGCACCGGCGAGGGCACCACCGTCGCGGTCGAGCCGCTGCTGGTGGGCCGCATGCACGCCCCGCGTGCCTTCTTCGAGGGCGAGCGCAGGCTCACGACCGCGCGCCTGCTGGGGATCGGCAGCTCACGGAGAAGCTGGTGGGCCGTCCCTGTGCCCGCCTTCCTGATCCACCACCCGACGGCCGGCCCGTTCTTGGTCGACACCGGTCTGCACCCGTCGGTCGCCTCGAAGCCGGAGGCGAATCTCGGGCGGCTGATCTCCAACTTCGCCCATCCCGAGCTCGCCCCCGGGCAGGATCTTCCCGCGCAGCTGCGCGCCCGCGGGATCGACCCGAAGTCGATCCGCTTGGTGGTGATGACGCACCTGCACATCGACCACGCCTCGGGCATGGCGGAGTTCCCCACCGCAACCTTCGTGCTCACCGAGGACGAGTGGGTCGCAGCGACCTCCGACAGCCGCCCGCTCCTGCGCGGCTACCGCCCCGCTCACTACGACTACGCCTTCGACTACCGCACGCTCAGCTACAGCGGCGAGCGCATCGCCTCCTACTCGACCTTCGGCCGCACCTTCGACCTGTTCGGCGACGGCAGCGTCCGGCTCGCCTTCACCCCCGGCCACAGCGCGGGCCACCAGTCGGTGATCTGCCGCCTGTCCGACCGCGACTTCGTGATCGCCGGCGACGCGATCTACACGCTCGACCAGCTCAAGGACGCGCCCGAGCCGCCGCGCCCCGTTGACCGCCACAACTGGCGTCGCTCCATGCGCGAGCTGCAGCTGTTCGCGCGGCAGTACCCCAAGGCCGTGATCGTCCCCGGCCACGACCCATTTCACTGGGAGACGCTGAAGAAGCGCTACGAGTGAGCGGCCCGGAGCGACCGCGCCACGCTCGAGCGGCCGCGCTCGTCGAGCGCCGCGTGCATCGCCTTGACCCGGTCGAAGATCACGTTCGCGGCCTCGAGCTGCTGCTCGCGGTCGGGGTTGGCGGCCACCGGGAACCTGATCGGCTCGCCGTACTGGACGGTCACCTTCGGAAACTGCAGCCGCTTCCAGCCGCGCACACCCTGCGAACCGTGGACCGCGATCGGGACCACGGGCACGCCTGACTCGAGCGCAAGCCGGCCGAGGCCCGGCTTTGCCTCGCCCAGCCGGCCCGTCCGCGAGCGCCCGCCCTCGGCGTACATCAGCAGGCAGCCACCCCGCTCGATGATCGAGTGCGCGGTGATGAATGCCTCCTCGTCGTGGTGTCCGCGGCGAACCGGGAACACGCCCCCGACGCGGAAGATGTACTGCAGCACCGGGTTCTTGAAGAAGAGCTGGGACTTGCCCATGAACCGGATCTTCCGCCGGATGTAGGTCCCGCAGAAGAAATGGTCCATGTTCGAGAAGTGGTTGGGCGCGAGGATCACGGGCCCGTCGGCGGGCACGTTGGAGACCGAGATCGGCCGGGTCCGGTAGACGAAGATCGAGATCGGCACGGTGATCATTCGCACCAGCTCATAGATCCAGCCGGCGTCGTGCGTGCGCGACCACTCGTGCACCGGCATGAACAGCTCGGCGGGGCGTTCGTCCTTGTAGCGCTGGGGCTTGAGGTCGGGCTTGAGGTCGGGCATCAGGCCTCCTAACACCGATGTGCGAACTCGTTACGCGGCTGGATCAGCGGCCTCGGAGGTCGCCCAGCCGCGCGCTCGCTCGACCGCCTCCCGCCAGCGACCGAGCAGCCGCTCGCGCTCGGCCGCGTCCATCCTCGGCTCGTAACGGGCCTTCTCCCTCCACATCTCGCCGACCTGCTCGCTTGTCAGCACGCCGGCGCCGATCCCGGCGAGGTAGGCGGCGCCGGCGGCGGTCGTCTCGGTGATCTCGGGGACGATCACCGGCACACCGAGGACGTCGGCCTGAAACTGCATCAGCCAGCGGTTTGCCACAGCGCCGCCGTCGGCGCGCAGCTCGTCGAGCTGGCGCCCGGCGACCCGCTCCTGCGCGCGGACCGCGTCGACGGTCTCGTACGCGATCCCCTCCAGCGCCGCGCGAGCGAGGTGCTCGCGCGTGGTCCCCCTCGTGAGGCCGACGATCGTCCCCCGCGCGTAGGGGTCCCAGTGCGGCGACCCGAGTCCGGTCAGGGCGGGCACGAAGTAGACGTCGTCGTTGGACTCCAGCGACGCCGCCATGCCCTCGGTCTCGGCAGCCTCGGCGACGATCCCGAGGCCGTCGCGCAGCCACTGCACCGCGGCGCCGGTGACGAACACGGCGGCCTCGAGCGCATAGTCGGTGCGCTCCCCGAGCCCCCACGCGATCGTCGTCAGCAGCCCCTCGGCCGGCTCCGGAAGCTCGGTGCCGGCGTTGAGCAGGACGAAGCTGCCGGTCCCGTAGGTGTTCTTCGCCATTCCCGGCGATACGCAGGCCTGGCCGAAGAGCGCGGCCTGCTGGTCGCCCGCGATCCCGGCGACCGGGATCTCGCCGCCGAATTCCGAGGTGATGCCGAAGACGTGGGCGGACGGCAGCGCCTCCGGCAGCTGTCCGAGATCGACCCCGAGCAGCTCGCAGAGCTCGGGGTCCCAGCGCAGCTCGCGGATGTCGAACAGCATCGTGCGCGAGGCGTTGGAGAGGTCGGTGGCGTGGTTGCCGGTGAGCTTGAACACCAGCCACGAGTCGATCGTCCCGAAGACCGCATCGCGCGCGCCGTCGACGTTCTCGAGCAGCCACTCGATCTTGGTCGCCGAGAAGTAGGGATCGATCACGAGCCCCGTCCGCTCGCGCACGAGCGCCTCGTGGCCGGCCTCGCGCAGCTGGTCGCAGCGCGGCGCGGTGCGCCGGTCCTGCCAGACCAGCGCGTGGTGGATCGGCTCGCCCGTCGCCGGGTCCCAGCCGACCACGGTCTCGCGCTGGTTGGTGATCCCGATCGCGTCGAGGCTCGCCGGATCTGCCCTGGCGTCGGCAAGCGCGTGCGAGGCGACCCGCATGGTCACCTCCCAGATCTCGTTCGCGTCGTGCTCGACCCAACCCGGGCGGGGAAAGTGCTGGCGAAACTCGCTGTAGGCGCGGCCCCGGATCCGCCCGTCGAGATCGAAGACGAGGCAGGTCGTCCCGGTCGTGCCCTGGTCGATCGCCAGGATCATCGCGGGCGCACGCTATCGGGAGCCCGGCGCCGAGCCCACCAGACGCGGGTGAAGTCGCGCAGCTGACGGCCACGGTGGACGAAGCCGCCAAAGGTCCGCCCGGTGGCGCGATGCTCGAGCTCGAGCTCGAGCTCGGCGACGCGATAGCCGGCGCGGACGGCGTCGACCGTGATCCCGATCTCCATCCCGTAGCCCGCGGCGAACGGGAGCACGTCGCGCAGGACCTGTGTTCGCATCGCGCGCTGGCCGGAGATCGGCGCCCCGGCCTCATAGCCGGAGCGGCTGCGGATCGCCCAGCGGGCGAAGCGCAGCGCGATCCCGAAGCCGCCGCCCACGCGGCGCGAAAAGGCGGCGATCGCCAGGTCGCACTCGCCGCGGCGCACAGGCTCGACCAGGCCGACGAGGGCGGCGGCCGACTCGCCCAGGTCTCCGTCGCAGACCAGCGCCAGCTCGGCGGTCGCTGCCTCGGGGTCCGAGAGCGCCGCTTCGGCCGCGGCGGTGACGTTGGCGCCCTTGCCGTGCGGACGCCCGCGGCTGACCACTTGTGCGCCGTGGGCGAGCGCGACCGCGGAGGTCTCGTCGTCGGAGGCGTCGTCGCCGACCCAGATCGAGGCATCGGGAAAGGCCGAGGCCAGCGCGTCGAGCGTGGCGCCGATCCGATCGGCCTCGTTGCGGGCGGCGACTATGACGAGCAGGTCAGGCATGGCGTGCCGGGCAGGGCATCCGCGGGGGCCGGTTATTGTCCCGCCCGCGCGTGGCAAACGTTGAGGCACACATCACCGGCACGGTCTGGAAGATCGAGGTCGCGGTCGGCGACGAGGTCTCCGAAGGCGACACGGTGGCGATCCTCGAGTCGATGAAGATGGAGATGCCGGTCGAGGCCGAGGACGACGGCGTCGTCAAGGAGATCCGCTGCGAGGAGGGCCAGTCCGTCCAAGAAGGTGACGTACTAGTCGTCCTGGAATGAGCACGGAGCTCGCCTCGGGCAAGCTGGTCCTGGACCACCCCGCCGAGGCCGTCGCGCGGCTGACGCTCTCGAACCCGGAGAAGCGAAACCCGCTCGATCACGAGGTGCTCGACGCGATTGCCGAGGTGCTGCCCCGGCTCGCGCCCGGAATCGAGACCCGCTGTGTGGTGATCACCGGAAGCGGACGGGCGTTCTCGGCCGGCTACGACATCGGCGCGATCCCCGACCAGAGCTTCGAGCGCGACGCCGAGGCGCTGGTCGCCCACCCGTTTCACGCGGCGATGGACGCGGTCAGCGCCCACCCGTATCCGGTGCTTGCGGCACTCAACGGGCACGCGCTCGGCGGCGGGCTCGAGCTCGCAGTGCGCTGCGACCTGCGCGTCTGCGCGGCGGGGGCGAAGCTCGGGATGCCGCCGGCGAAGCTGGGGCTGATCTACGGGCACACCGGGCTCGAGCGGTTCATCGACGTGATCGGCGTCGCGTCCACCAAGGAGCTGTTTCTCACCGGCCGCGTGATCGACGCCGAGCGAGCCGAGCGGATCGGCCTGGTCAACGAGGTCGTCTCCGACGACGACCTCGAGCGTGCCTCTCTGGAGCTGGCCGCCGAGATCGCTGCCAACGCGCCGCTCTCGGTGAGCGGCAACAAGCACGCGATCGAGACCCTGGCCCGAGCCGCCCGCCTCAGTCCCGAGGCCGAGCAGGAGCTGATCGAGCTGCGCCGCTCGTGCTTTGCCTCCGAGGACTTTCGCGAGGGCATCCGCGCCTTCGCCGAGAAGCGCAAGCCCGAGTGGAAGGGGCGCTAGGCGGCAGATCGGCCGGCGCTAGCCTCGCTGGATGGCCGTGGGCGAGCTCATCCTCCTGCTGATCAGCTGCTTGATGTTGATCCTGCTGGTGCGCGAGTTCGCGCGCTCGGTCGGCACGCGCCGCAGGCAGAACGTACGCGTGGTCGTCGATCCGCAGGGGGAGGAGTGGATGACCCTCGAGGAGGTCGCGGCGCGGCTCGAGACCACGCCGAGCGAGATCCTCAACCTGATCGAGCGCGACGCGATCCCGTTCTACGTCGACGCCGTCCTGCGCCGCTCCGAGCCCGGCGCCTACCGCTTCAACCGCGCGGAGATCGACGACTGGGTGATCGGCGGCTGAGCCGCGCTGCTCAGCGGCAGTAGTGGCCGCTTGCGGGCTCGGGGTCGCGCCCCTCGATCCCGGCGCAGTCGACGAGCTCGTCGGTGAGCGCGGCCAGGCGTTCCTCCACGGCCGCGGCACCGCCGCCGGCGAGGTTCTGAAGCTCGAAGGGGTCGCGGACGTGGTCGTAGAGCTCAGCGACCTCGGCCTCCTCGCATGCCCCGGTCTGCAGATCGGGCACCGCGGTGTGCTCGACGTAGAGCCAGCCACCCTGGCGCACCCCCTCGAAACGACAGGAGATTCCGCGGCCGGCCTGGACCTCGTCCTTCTGCAGGTCGAGCTCCGTCAGCAGCGCGCGATCGGCCGGCCAGCCGGCGCCCTTCCCGCTCAGCAGCGGGATCAGCGAGCGCCCGTCCATCACCCGGCAGTCGCCGGTCTCCGGGCAGGCCTCGGTGCCCGCCCACTCGACCAGCGTCGGCGCGTAATCGACGTTCGACACCGGGGCTTCGACGGTGCCAGGAGCCGGCTGTCCGCCGCGGAACTTCGCCGGCACCCGGACGACCAGCGGCAGGTGCGCCGCCTCCTCGTAGGCGAGGCCCTTGCCGCCGGGCAGGCGGTGCTGGCCGTCGAAGGTTCCGTTGTCGGAGGAGTAGACGATGACCGTCTCGTCGAGCTCGCCCGTCTGCCTCAGGGTGCGGACGATCGCCGCGATCCCCCGGTCTACCGCGGGCAGCGTCTCGAGCCGGCACTGGTAGCGGTGGCGCAGGACCTCGCGCTTCGCGCGGCTGAGCGGCGGCTGGCCGCTGACGAACTCGGGCTTGTCAGAGACGTCGCGCTCGAGCACACCCCGAAGCCGCGGCAGCTGGGCACCCTCGAAGCGCCCGAGATCGCGCCGCGGCGGAACCGCCTGGCCGCCGCACGGCCCCCCGCTGTCGGCGTTGATGTTCTCCACATGCGGCGCGCTCTGCCAGAGCTGCAGGTAGAAGGGTTCGGTGCCGGAGAGGTCGCGCAGGTACTCGAGCGCGCGTTCGTTGAGAACGTCGGTGAGGTACTCGTCCTCGTAGATCTCCTTGCGCTGCTTGCCGTCGACGGTGAGCTCGAAGTCGTAGTAGCCGCGCGCGTTGCCCACCTCGACCGACCAGCGGTCCCACCCGGGCGCGACCTCGTCCCTGTCGTCGACGGCGCTCTCGTAGCCGTTCAGGAACTTGCCGACGTTGGCGGTCTGGTAGCCGGCGCGCTGGAGCCAGACGGGCAGCACGTTGTCGGGCGCTGCGAGCAGGCCGTAGCCCGGCTTGTTGTTGAGCACGCCGTTGTTGTGGCCGTACTGGCCGGTGAGCATCGTCGCCCGCGCGGGGCAGCAGAGCGGGGTCGCGTCGTAGTAGTTGGTGAACGTGGTCCCCCGATCCCCGAGCAGCCGCACCGTGTTCGGCATCGTGCGGCGGTCGTACGACTCGTAGTCCTGGTCGTCGGTGAGCACGAAGACGAAGTTCGGCTGGTCGCCGAAGCGGGGCGCCGGCTCGACCGGTGGGTTGGGGTCCTCTCCGCCACATCCCGCCCCGACCGCAAGCGCGCTCGCCGCCGCAGCGGCGACCGCGGCCCGGGTCAGCTGCTGCACGCCTTGACCCTGGCGGGGACGGCGATCCGGCGGCCGTCGACATACAGGGCGCTGGCGACCACCGTCACCGGCTTGGGCAGCGCCTTCTGCAGCAGCGGATAGGGAATCTCGACCTCGTAGGGCGGCTCCGAGTCGTCGGCGATGCTCGCGGCGCCGGCGCGGAAGTTGACCGAGATGATCTCGCCCTCGTTGGAGGCGTCGAGGCGGGCGAGCACCGGCGGGAACGCGCAGCCGCCCTTGCCGTTTCCGCCCGTGCTCAGGCTGAGCTGGCCGGTGGGGCCGCCGCGACAGCCCGACCCGCGACAGTCCTGCAGCCGATCGAGCTCGCCGGCGAGCTGGGTGACGACGGGCGCGTAGTTGGGGTCGAGGGCGACGTTGTTGAGCTGGTAGGGATCGAGGAAGGTGTCGTAGAGCTCCAGCTCGGGCACCACCTTGCCGACGTCCCACTCCGCGTACAGGTAGCGCGTGGTGCGCACCCCCAGAATCTGCGGGCCGGCCTCGGCCTCGAGCCCGATCGCCCGGCCCTGCTCGAGGTCGGGCTCGGTGAGGCTGGGCAGCAGCGACTGGCCGTCCTGCACCTTCCCCGCGGTCGCGCCGCTGATCGCCAGGATCGTCGCGGTCAGGTCGGCGTTGACGGCGACGTCGTCCGAGGTCTCGCGGCGCGGAATTCCCGGACCGCGGACCACGAACGGGATCCGCGCCGACTCCTCGTACAGGTAGCGCTTGAAGTTGCGGATCCTGTGCTCGCCCCGCAGGAAGCCGTTGTCGGAGAGGAAGAAGACATAGGTGTCGCGGCGCTCGCCCACCCGCTTGAGCTCCTCGAGCAGCGCGCCGACGCTCTCGTCGACGGCGAGCAGCGATTCCCACGCGCAGCGGCGCTTGCGCAGGATGTCGCTGACCTGCCCGGGGGTGAGCGGAGCCTGCTTGGAGATCTCCGTCGGCTTGTCGAGCGTGTCCTCCTCGTTGAACGACGGCGGCAACGGGCCCTTGAACCTGCCCCTCAGCGCCCCCAGGTGCCGCGGAGCCGGCACCGCGCCCCTGTTACAAGAGCGGCCCGGCTCGCCGCCGCCGGCGCCGTGCGGGGAGGCATAGCCGAGCATGAGGAAGAACGGGCTCGCGCTGGGCGCGTTGCGGCGGATGAACCGCTTCGCCTTGGTCGTGAAGACGTCGGTGCTGTAGTCCTCCTCCTGCTCGGAGAACTGGGTGATCACCCCGTTCTGGTTGAGCTGATAGCCGAAGTACTGCGCCCGCGACGGCGCCAGCACGCGCCAGTCGTTCCATCCCTTCGGCACGTCGGTCGGGGTGGTTCCGTACTCGTCGGGCTCGGCGTACTCGTTCAGGAACTTGCCGATGTAGCCGGTCGTGTAGCCGGCGCGCTGCAGCCAGATCGGCAGGTAGTTGTCGCCGTGGCGCTCGTTGAAGACGCCGTAGCCGCCATCCGGAGCGATGTTGGAGAGCACCCCGTGGTTGTGCGCGTACTGGCCGGTCAGCAGGGTCGCGCGGGCTGGGCAGCAGAGCGGGAAGTTGTCGTACATCCGCTTCATCGTCACGCCCTTCTCCTTCAGCTCCTTGCGGACGATCTTCATCACCCGCATCGAGGCGTTCTCCTGATCGTCGGTGAGCAGGACGACGATGTTCGCCGGCGCCTGGACGGCCGCCTCGGCGCGCTCGGCGCGCGGTCCCTGGGTCAGCGCAAGCGTCGCCGCCACCGCCGTCGCGAGCACGGCGAAGCCGGCCGCGATGGGCCGCGATCGCTGTCGGATCGGGTCGTTCACGGAGATCATTGCCTGGTGGCCTCGACGCCGAAACACGCGTGCCGCCCTCGAGGAGCGGGCTGGGCGCGGTCCCGAGGCGCCGAGCGTCGGCAGGATACTGAGCCCGGCTCACGGACCGGCTGTGCTGGTCGTTCCACGTAACGTGGCGCCCGTGAGCACGCACGAGCAGCTGGCGAGCAGCGACCCCGTGATGGCGGCGCTGATCGAGCGCGTCGGCGAGATGTCGTTTGAAAGGCGGCGGCGGGGACGGCCGCGCGGCGACTCCTACGGGGTGCTGCTGCGCACGGTGGTCGGCCAGCAGCTCTCGGCGAAGGCCGCGGCGACGATCTTCGACCGGCTGCTCGCCCGCTTCGACGGCCACATCCCCTCGCCCGCCGAGCTGCTCGCGGTGAAGCCCGAGGAGCTGCGGGCGACCGGCCTCTCGGGGCGCAAGGTCGAGTACGTGCGCGACCTGGCCCGCCACGTCGAGGACGGCGAGCTCGAGCTGGATCGCCTGGGCGAGCTCGACGACGAGGAGGTGATCGCCGAGATCACCGCGATCCGCGGCTTCGGCCTGTGGAGCGCGCAGATGTTCCTGATCTTCCACCTCGAGCGCCCCGACGTGCTGCCCACGGGCGACCTCGGCGTCCGCCGCGCGGTGCAGGTCGAATACGGCCTCGACGAGCTGCCCGACCACGACGAGCTGGTCGAGATCGCCGAGCCGTGGCGTCCCCAACGCACCCTGGCCTCGATCTATCTCTGGGAGTCGCTGGCCAACACGCCGGTCGCGGAAGGTTCACGGGGCAAGTAGGGATCGGCGCCGGCGAAATCGCCGCATTTGGCGGGTTCTTGGCGCTATGCGCCAATAAGCCGCCATTCGCTGCCGAGATCGCCAAGGGCGGCCAGATCGGTCGGGGCAGCACGTCCCGCACCCCGTACCCAGCCGGAAGCGTCCGGGGGCGCGCCTAGCGTTCGAGCCGATGCCGCCGCTGATCTCCTTCGACGAGGCGCTCGCGCTCGCCGAGATCAGCGGTCACGACGCGATCGGCGACTTGGTCGAGCGCGCCTGGGCGGTGCGGACCGAGCGCTTCGCCGACTCGACCGACATGTGCTCGCTGGTCAACGCGAAGTCCGGCGGCTGCGCCGAGGACTGCGGCTTCTGCGCGCAGTCGCGCTACGCCGAGGCGGACACGCCGATGCACGCGATGATGGAGCCGGAGCAGATCCTCGAGCACGCCAAGGCCGCCGAGGCCGCGGGTGCGCACCGGTTCTGCATGGTCACCCAGGGACAGGGGCTGTCGAAGCGCGACTTCGAGAAGATCCTGGCGGGCGCCCGGCTCGTCGCCGAGCAGACCAACCTCAAGCGCTGTGCCTCGGTCGGCCACATCTCACCCGCCCGCGCGCACCAGCTCGCCGACGCCGGCATCCAGCGCGTGCACCACAACGTCGAGACCTCGCGCTCCTACTACGAGGAGGTGACGACGACCGTCCGCTACGAGGGCCGGATGCGGACCATCGACGCGGTCCGCGAGGCTGGGCTGGAGACCTGCGTCGGCGGCATCCTCAACCTCGGCGAGAGCCCGCGCCAGCGGATCGAGATGGCCTTCGAGCTGGCCGAGATCGACCCGACCTCGGTGCCGATCAACCTGCTCAACCCCCGCCCCGGAACCAAGTTCGGCGACCGCGAGCTGATGGACGCCTGGGAGGTGGTCAAGTGGGTGGCGATCTTCCGGCTGATCCTGCCCGACGCCCTGTTCCGCCTCTGCGGCGGTCGGGTCGAGAACCTCGGCGACCTGCAGCCGCTCGCGGTCAAGGCCGGGCTCAACGGGGTGATGATGGGCAACTTCCTCACCACGCTCGGCGCCGAGCCCGCCGACGACCGGGCGATGTTCGAGGAGCTCGGGCTGAATGTGGCGCGCCAGGACGACAACGGCGCCAACCCGCGGCCTGACAACCGCTCCGGCTGGCTCGACGGCGAGACGCCGCCGACCCCCGTCGACGAGTTGATCGACAGCCAGGCCGATGCGAACTTCTGGGACCCCTCGACGCAGCTGCGGGTGATCAAGAAGAAGGGCTCGCCACCGGGCTACCCCGAACGACCCTCCGAGCGCGCGGCCGCGGGCTGGGGAGATTGAGCCGCCGGATCGCCGAGCGCCTCGCAGAGCTCGGGCGAGCCGGGCTGCGGCGCCGGATGCGGCTGATCGAGGGTCCGCAGGGTCCGCGCGTGCGCATCGATGGCGCCCAGGTGCTGCTGCTGTGCTCGAACAACTACCTCGGGTTCGCCGACCATCCGCGCGTCCGCCAGGCCGCGGCAGATGCGGCCGAGCGCTACGGCGCCGGCGCCGGCGCCTCGCGGCTGATCTCGGGCTCGATGACTCTTCATCGCAAGCTCGAGGGCAGGCTGGCGGAGTTCGAGCGCACCGAGGCGGCGCTGCTGTTCGGCTCGGGCTATCTGGCGAACACGGGGACGGTTGCCGCGCTCACGGGTCGTGGCGACGTCGTCTTCTCCGACGAGCTCAACCACGCCAGCATCATCGACGGCTGCCGGCTCTCGCGGGCCGAGACGTTCGTCTACCGCCACGCTGACCTCGAGCATCTCGAGGCCGGTCTGCGCCAGGCCGGCGAGCGCGCGCGGCTGATCGTCACCGACGGCGTCTTCTCGATGGACGGCGACGTCGCCCCGCTGCCGGGCTTGGTCGAGCTCGCCCGCAGGCACCGATGCATGCTCATGGTCGACGAGGCCCACGGCACCGGCGCGCTGGGGCCGGGCGGACGTGGAACCGCAGCGGCGGCCGGC
>DAIRGH010000061.1:0-17545 GCA_036794585.1 Solirubrobacterales bacterium
CGTCGTGGTGGTTGCCGACCCGGTAGTAGGAGTAGGAGTAGACGTCGCGCAGGTGCGCCCTGTAGAGGTCCTCGAAGGCGCGGTCGAGCTCGGCCTTCGACGGCCGCGGAGCCGCGGCGACCGTGTCGCTCTCCGAGGCGGAGCCGAGGTGCGCCGCTGTTGAGGCGCCTTTCTCGCTCTCCTCGCTCACCCGCCAAGCCTAGCTCCCGACCACTCATCTCACGCGGCCCTTCGTGCACGCTCGGCGCGGCGCAGCCCGGCCACCCACTCGCCGGCATCGATTGAGCCCTCGATGAGCGCCGCCAGGCCCTGGAGGCTGGGCGCGTCGATCCCGGCCCGGGTGACCGCCTCGGCGATCAACGGGACCGAGTCGAGGCCCTCCGAGGCCTGACCGATCCGGCCGGGGATCTTCTCCGCCGCGACGCCGGCGCCCAGCAGCTCGCCCGCCTGGCGATTGCGGCTCTTCGGCGCCATCACCGTCGCCGTCAGGTCACCGACGCCGGCGAGGCCCGAGAACGTCTCGAGCCTCGCCCCCTTGGCGAGCGCGTAGTCGACGCACTCCCGCCAGACGCCGGCGGCGGCGATTCCGGCGGCGTTGAGGCCGAAACGCTCCGCGGCTGCCGCCGCCAGAGCAGCCGCGTTCTTCGCCGCGCCGGCGACTTCTGCCCCCGTGACGTCGTCGGTGCGCTCGCAGACCAGCCCGGCCCGATCGAAGACCTCGCCGAGCATCGTCCGCAGGTCCCCGTCCGAACTCGCAAGAACCAGCGCCGCCATCCCGGCCGCCGCCTCGCGCGCGTGCGCTGGACCGCCGAGCGAGGCGAGAGCGCGAGCCCGAACGCGTTCGGAGACGTAGTCGTTGGGGAGCGCGGCCATCGGCTGGACCATGCCCTTGGAGAGCAGCAGGACGGAGGCGCGGGAGCCGACCCGGTCGGCGAGGGACCCGACCACGTTGGGCAGCGCCTTCGACGGCACCGCCAGGCAGATCAGGTCGCACCCCGCGATCTCGATCTCGCTGGCGCGCTTGACGGTCACGCCCTCGGGAAGCTTCACGCCCGGCAGGTAGCGCTCGTTCTCGCCCTTCTTGACGATCTCCTGCGCCTTCTCCTCGGTCCGCGTGCCGAGCTCGACCTCGAGGCCGCCGCGCGCGAGCAGCACCGCGACCGCCGTTCCCCAGCTGCCGGCCCCGATCACCGCCGCCTTGCGCAGCGGCGGCAGCCCGCCGAGCCACTCCCACTGCAGCTCGATGTTCGGCCAGATCCGCTCGGTGACCGTCGCGGCGAGCGCCGGCGAGGGGCGGTCGGTGCGCGGGAAGGTCATCGGCTGGCCGGCCCGCAGCCGCACCTTTCGCGGCCGGATCCGCCAGCCGCGGCGGACCTGCTCGCTGCCCTGGACCGCGATCGGCAGCACGGGCGCGCCGGTCTCGAGCGCCAGGCGGCCGACGCCGCGCTTTGGTCGGCCGAGCGAGCCGGTGCGAATCCGCGTGCCCTCGGGAAAGATGACGACGGTGCCGCCGCGCTCGGCGATCATCCGCGCGGTCTCCATCGCGGTCTCGTCGGACTGGCCGCGGCGGATCGGAAACGCGCCCAGCCGTGAGAGCAGCCATCCCTGCCAGCGCTTCTCGAACAGCTCGACCTTGGCGACGAACTGCAGGCGCCGCCGCCACGGCAGGAAGGCGCCGATCACGAACGGGTCGAGGAAGCTGCGGTGGTTGGAGGCGACGATCAGCCCGCCCTTGACCCGCGCGTGCTCGCGGCCGGTGCGCTGGAGCCGAAACCAGACCAGCATCGCGGGCACCAGCAGGCTGCGGACGAGGTAGTAGAGCACCCGGCTGGTCCCCTTCTCGCGGGCGAACGCGTGGTAGCGGTGAAAGCGCTCGTCGCTGATCACGGCGTCGCCGCGCGGCGGCGCCGAGCGTCGCTGGGCCTCGTCCATGCCTGTGCCTACCCCCGCGGACGCCCGCCGTTACCAGGCGGTTTCGATCAGCGCGCGGATCTCGGCGTCGTCGGGCGGATCAGGCGTCATCTGCAACTCCGGTCGCGCCATGATCGCCTTCACCGCCTCGTCAAGCTGCTTGCGATCCGCGTCGCCGAGCTCCGACAGTCGCCGCGGTCCGCCGCCGAGCTCGACGAGGCGGTCGAAGAGCTCGGCCTGCTTCGTTCCCAGCGCCCGGGCCAAAGCGGTCATCTGCTTGCCCGCGCGCTCGCGCATCGCCCGCATCGTGTGCGGGAGCATCGTCGCGTTGGTCTCGGCATGCGGGATGCGCAGGGTGCGGACCAGCGTCTGGCAGACGACGTGGTGAAGGGCGAACAGCGCCGAGTCGATCGCATAGCCGGCGAAGATCGAGCCCAGCGCCAGCGTCGCCGGATCGCGCTTGGTGGGGTCGGCGTCGAGCGACTTGGCGATCAGCGCGGCGCCGCGCAGCGCGATCAGCTCGGAGGCCGGACTCGAGAGCGGCGTGACGAGCGAGTCGGCGGCATGGCCGAGCGCGTTCATTGCACTCGCCCGCAGCCGCTGCTCGGGCAGCGTCGTCATCACCGGCGGGTCGGCGAGCACGACCTCGGGCCGGGTCAGCCCCCGAGGCGCCTCGTAGCCCTCCGGCACGCGGTGGATACGGGTCATCTCGGCGCCCGAGAGCGTGGTCGGCAGCGCCGCCACCCGGACCTCGCGAACCGCGGCGATCGCCTTCGCGACGTCGATCACCCGGCCGCCGCCCAGCGCGACCAGCTCGCGGTGCCCGACGTCGTCGATCAGCCGGGCCCCTACCTCGTTCACCGGTCCCGGCGGCACGTGGTGAAAGCACGCCGAGTCCTCGGCGAGCTCGATCGGCGCCGCGCCCATCGCCCGCTCCGTCGTCAGCAGCTCGTACTCCTCGAAGCCGTGCTCGGCGATGATCTCCGGCGAGTCGCCGATCACCCCGGCGCGGAAGTAGATCGTCCGCTGATCGTCGCGCCAGGTGAAGTCGCTCTCGCCCAAGAGCCCGGAGCGGGACTCGAACCCACAGCCTGCTACTTACAAGGCAGCTGCTCTACCAGTTGAGCTATCCGGGCGCGGTTTCCAATCTACCCGCGCGCGCCCTTTCGCTAGACCAGCACCTCGCGGCCGGAGATGTGGGCCGCGACCTTGCGCTTGACGCGTTGCAGGGCGTTGTCGACTGTCTTGGTGTCGCACTCGAGGCGCTCGCCGATCTGCTCGTAGGAGTGGCCGTCGAGGTAGAGCGAGAGCACGCGGCTCTCGAGGTCTGAGAGCACGCTCGACAGGCACGAGACCAGGGCGGCGAGCTCCTCGCTGGCGATCGCACGCTGGGCCGGCTCCTCGGAGATCGGGCCCGGGAGGATCTCCTCGAGCGTCGTGTCGGCGTCGCCCGAGGCGGCCGGCGACTGGGCGAAGGAGACGTACTGGTTCAGCGGCGCGTGCTTGTTGCGGCTCGCCGTCTTCACCGCGGTGATGATCTGGCGGGTGATGCAGAGCTCGGCGAAGTTGCGAAAGCTCGACTCGCGGTCGGAGCGGAAGTCGCGGATCGCCTTGTACAGGCCGACCAGTCCCTCCTGGATCAGGTCCTCGGAGTCGCCCCCGAGCAGGAAGTACGACGACGCCTTCAGACGGACGAAGCCGCGGTAGCGCTTGACGATCCGCTCATACGCGTCGGCGCTGCCTCGCTTGGCGAGCGCGACCAGATACGTATCCTCAAGCTCGGGTCGAGATTCAGATCGACGGGTCTGGGTCGCCGCGAGCGCACTCGCGGTTGCGGTGGATTGCTGGGTAGGCACGGCCACTGGTCCTCCATCGTTTGGTTGAACCTGTGGCGCCCGTACCTCCCGTAGAGGCGCCCTCTCCTCAGGACAAACCGCGAGTCGATCTCGACCTTTAGTTCACCCTTATGTAGCGCAGTGTAAGCGGCTCGGCATAGTTCTGTCAACTTCGCCGAAGTTCAGCGCAAGATCGGTTGCAGTCTGAGCGCTCCATCCTGGCGCGCTGCTACAGGCGACCGCGCTGTCGCACGACCTCGAACAGCAGTGCCGCGGCCGCGGCCGAGACGTTCAGCGACGCCACCCGCCCCCGCACCGGGATCGAGATCAGGAGATCGCAGCAGGCCGCCACACGCGGGCGCAGGCCCTTGCCCTCGCTGCCGAGCACCAGCACGAGCTTGCCCGTCAGATCGGCCTGCGAGTAGGGCGCCTCGGCGTTGGCCTCGGCGCCGTAGATCCATGCTCCCTCCTGCTTCGCCTGGCCGAGCCAGTCGGCCAGGTTGGCCACCCGGGCGATCTCGAGATGCTCGACCGCACCGGCCGACACCTTGCTCACCGCCGGGGTCACCGCCACCGCCCGCCGGCGCGGGATCACGACCCCATCCGCGCCGGCGGCCTCGGCGGATCGGCAGACGGCACCGAGGTTGTGGGGGTCCTGGATCTGGTCGAGCGCGACGATCAGCGCGTCAGGACGCTTCAGCAGCGAGTCGGCGTCGGCGTAGGGAAACGGATCGACCTCGGCAACGATCCCCTGGTGGTCGGGAGAGCCTGCGATCCGGGTCAGCTCGTCGGCTTCGACATCGTTCGCGGTCCAGACGCGGCGCACCCGCCGTCTTCCACGCTTCGCCTCGGCGACCGGTCGCCGGCCGTAGACGATCTGGCCCTCCCCGCTCACCTCGAGCGCACGAGCCGCGCTCCCTGCGGGGTGTCACGGACGGTCCAGCCCAGCGCGCCGAGCTGATCGCGGATCTCGTCGGCGCGCGCGAAGTCGCGCGCCTCGCGGGCCCGCTCGCGCTCGGCGAGCAAGGCCTCGGCCTCGGGATCGGCGGCATCGGAGCCGGCGTCCAGCAGCGACTCGAGCCCGAGCAGCGCCAGCAGCTCGGCGAGCGCGGCGTGGGCGCCCGCGAGGGGGCGACGATTGCCCTCGGCGATCAGCTCGAAAAGCGCCGCCCACGCCCGCGGCGTGTTGAAGTCGTCGGCGAGCGCGTCGAGGAACTCCTCGCGGCAGGTCGCGACGAAGGCGTCCTCGTCGCCCGAAGTCTCGGGCTCGGCCAGGTAGTTGCGCACTCGGTCGAGACGCGCGGCGGCCTGCTCCAGGGCGCCCTCGGAGAACTCGAGCGGCTGGCGGTAGTGACCGGAGCTGAGGTACGTCACCACCGCCTCGGCCCCGAACCGGTCGAGCGCCTCGGATAGCTGGAAGATGTTGCCGAGCGACTTCGACATCTTCTCGTCGGCCGCCTGGACCATGCCGTTGTGCATCCAGATCCGCGCCAGCGGCTTTCCGCGCGCGGCCTCGGTCTGGGCGATCTCGTTCTCGTGGTGGGGAAAGACGAGGTCCGAGCCGCCGCTGTGGATCTCGAAATCGACGCCGAGCAGCTTCTCGGCCATCGCCGAGCACTCGATGTGCCAGCCGGGGCGCCCCTCTCCCCAGGGCGAGGGCCAGGCGGTGTCCTCGTCCTCCTTGCGCGCCTTCCACAACGCGAAGTCGAGCGGATCCTCCTTGAGCTGGGCGCTGCCGGCCTCCTCGCCCTGGTCCATCTCGTCGGGATCGCGGTTCGAGAGCTTGCCGTAGCCCTCGAAGCTGCGCACCCTGAAGTAGACGTCGCCGCCCGACTCGTAGGCGTGTTCAGAGTCGATCAGCGCCTCGATCAGCGAGACGATCTCGGCGAGCGTCTCTGTGGCCAGCGGCTCGGCGTCGGGGCGGCCGAGCCCGAGCCGGTCTGTGTCTTCGACGTAAAGCCGGGTCATCTCCGCCGCGTGCTCGGCCGAGCCGACGCCCGCCTCGCGCGCGGCGTCGTAGATCTTGTCGTTGATGTCGGTGACGTTGATCACCACAGTAGGCCGGTAGCCCTCGCGGGCGAGGAAGCGCGCCAGCAGGATCGGGATCACGAACGGGCGAGCGTTGCCGACGTGGATCCGCGAGTAGACCGTCGGCCCGCAGGCGTAGATCCCCACTGCGCCGTCCTCTCGGGGCTCGAGCGGCCGGAGCTCGCCCGAGAGCGTGTCCCTGATCCTGACTTCGCGCACGGCGCGATGCTATGGCGTGAGCGCAAAGCGGCGTAATTTGCGGCGTGAATCCGGGCGCGATGACGGCGGCGCCCGGGCCGGCCGCTAACGTGCCGCCGCAGATGGGCAGGCCAGAAGGGACGCCGGTCTCGCTGCAGGAGCTTCGCTCGCGTCGGGTGACGGAGGCATTCGCCGAGTTGCCCGGCCGCTACCTCGGCGCCGAGGACAGCTTCGACGCGACGTTTCAGATCCGGCTCGGCGACGTCGGCCGGACCTGGGAAGTGCGCACCGCCGGGGAGCGCTGCGAGGTTCGTCCCTCCCCCACCCGCGAGCCGGACGTCGTCATCGGCACCGACGCCTCCACCTGGCTCGCCCTGCGCGAGGGGCGCACCTCCGGTCTCGACGCCTTCTCCCAGAGGCGCCTGTACGCACGCGGCGACCTCGACCTCGCGGTCGGCTTCGAGGGCCTCTTCCGCCTGGCCGGCGGCCGGGATCCGCTGGTGCGGATCACCGACGTGAAGACCCGTCAGGGCCGCGTCACCAGCCTCATCGCCGGCCACGGGCCAGAGCAGGTGGTTTGCCTCCACGGGCTCGGCTCGAACAAGGCTTCGTTCTTCGAGACCGTCGCCGCGCTGTCGCCCGACTACACCGTGCACGCCTTCGACCTTCCCGGCTTCGGCTCCTCGGCCAAGCCCGCCCGCGCGCCCTACAACGCGATCTGGTTTGCACGCGCGGTCGGCAGCTACATGGACGAGATGGGAATCGAGCGCGCGCACGTGATCGGCAACTCGATGGGCGGCAGGATCGCGCTCGAGGTCGGCTTCAGCGACCCCGACCGAGTCCTGAGCCTCAGCCTGCTGGCGCCGGCGCTCGCCTTCCGGCGCCGGCGCGAGCTTGTGCCGCTCGTGCGCGTGCTGCGCCCAGAGTTGGCGGCGATTCCCCACCCGATGCGCGCGGCCACCGTACGGGCCCAGTTCTGGGGCCTCTTCGCGCGTCCCGAGCGCCTCGATCCGGCTCTGGCCGACGTCGCAATCGACGAGTTCCGCCGCTCCTACCGCTCGCGCAGCGCGCGAATCGCGTTCTTCGCAGCGGCGCGCAACATCTACCTCGACGAGCCCCACGGGGAAGAGGGGTTCTACGCACGGCTCGCCGAGCTCGAGCCGCCGGCGATGTTCGTGTGGGGCGACTCCGACAGGCTGATCCCGGCGGGGTTCTCGCGGCACGTCGCCGAAGCGCTGCCCAAGGCGCGTCAGGTGATCCTCGACGAGTGCGGGCACGTGCCCCAGGTCGAGCTCGCTGAGCAGACCAACCGCCTGATCCGGACCCAGATCGCCTCGGCACCGGCTGGGGAGGCGCGGCACCGGTTGTTTGAGCGCGCTCATCGCGGCTAACATCGCGCCATGGCGGATCCGGCGACCCTCGCCGAGCATTCAAAGACGAACGGCGGCGGCGAGCGCGCGAGCCAGAACGGCTCGCTGCGCGACCGGCTGGCGCCGCTCGGGCTCGCCAGCAGCGCCGCGGGGCGGCTGGGCGGAGGTCTCGCCGAGGCCGGCAAGACGGTTGTCGGAGGCGTTCTCAGCCAGGTCGGCAAGCGCGTCCAGCGGGCGCTGACGGCGGACCTGGACGACCGCGATCCCGACTACATCCGCGAGAACCTGCCGCTCTCGTGGCTCGCAGCGACGCTGTGGTACCGGGCCGAGGTCCGCAACATGGGCAACGTGCCCGAGCAGGGGCCAGTGCTGCTGGTCGGAAACCACACCGGCGGCAACACCTCGCCGGAGGTGGTCGTGCTGCCGCTCGCCTTCTCCACCTTCTTCGGCGTCGAGCGGCCCTTCTACCAGCTCGCCCACAACCTCGTGCTCGCCTCGCCGCTCGGCCCGTTCCTGCGCCGCTACGGATCGATGGCGGCCTCCCACGAGCACGCCAAACAGGCGCTACAGGCCGGCGCGGCCGTGCTCGTCTTCCCCGGCGGCGACTGGGAGGTTCACCGGCCGACCTGGGAGGGCAACAAGGTCGATTTCGCCGGTCGCAAGGGGTTCATCAAGCTCGCCCTTTCCGAGGACGTGCCGATTGTTCCCGTGGTCACGATCGGCGGCCAGGAGACGGCGCTCTTTCTCTCTCGCGGCGCGTGGCTGGCGAAGCTAACCCGCGCCGACAAGGTGCTGCGGCTGAAGGTAATGCCGATCTCGTTGGCGCTGCCGTGGGGGCTCAACATCGGCGACCTGCTCGGCCACATCCCGCTGCCGGCAAAGATCACGATCGAGGTCCTGGCCCCGATCGACCTGCGCGAGCAGTTCGGCCCGGAGCCCGATCTCGACGAGGTCTACGAGCACATGATGCGGGTGATGCAGGAGACGCTCGACGGGCTCGCCGCCGAGCGTCGCTTCCCTGTAATCGGCTGATGCGCCTGAACCAGTCGATCCTGATCTCGGCGCCGCCGAAGCTGATCTGGGACTACGTCACCGATCCCAGCAACGCCCTGCACTTCATGTCCGGCGTCACCCGCTGGGAATCCGTGGGCGACAAGCCAACCGGCTGTGGCGCCCGCTACCGGATGCTGATGAGGGTCGGCTCGGCCGAGATGGGCGGCCTCGTCGAGGTGGTCGAGTTCGACGAGCCCCGCGACATGGCGTGGTCTTCGGTGACCGGGGTCGATCAGCGCGGTCGCTGGCGCCTGCGCGACGCCGGCAACAGCCGCACGCGAGTCGAGCTGCGCTTCGCCTACGGCGTCGCCGGCTCCGGGATCACGGGCTATATCTCCGAGCTGGTCGCGGCGCCCTCGCTGTCGAGCCACTTGCGGCGCTCGCTGCAGCAGCTCAAGCGCCAGGTCGAGCACGAGCGCCTCCGCGAGGAGGCCACCCGCCGTCGCGCCGAGCGCGACACCGCGACCGCCTAGCGGTGACCACTAGTCAGCCGCGCTTGCGGTTGACCGCCGCCAGCAGCTGCTTCTTGTTCATCCGCGAGCGGCCAGAGATGTTGAGCTTCTTCGCCTCGTTGTAGAGCTGGTCGCGCGTGCGCCCGCCCGGGCCGGACCCGGAGCGTTTGCCGCCGCGGCGCCCGGACGAGATGTCCTTGACCGAGCTGCGCGAGCGCGTCCTCGACTCGCCCCTGCGAGCCTTCTCCTTGTTCACGGTGCGCGCCGCGATCTCCTCGGCCCGGCGCTCGGAGCGCCCGGCCCGCTTCTCGCTCTTCTTCACTTGCTCGTACTGGCGAGCGCGCTTCGTGCCCTTCTTCACTCCGCGTGGCGGCATGCTTCCTCCTCGTCAGTCGGACGGTGGCTGCTCTGCCTTCAACTTCCCCGTCGCGGGTCCTGTTAACACCTCGCCGAGCGCGTCGAAGCGCGAGCCGTGACAGGGGCAGTCCCAGGTTCGATCTGCCTCGTTCCAGGAGACGATGCAGCCCAGGTGCGTGCAGCGCGCCGAGACCGCGTGCAGGACGCCTTCGTCGTCGCGGTGGACCGCCTTCTGGCCCAGGCCGTCGCCCACCACCCGGCCTTCCCCCGGGCCCAGCTCGGCGGTGTCACCGCCGCGCTTCAACCGGTCTGCGATCAGGTGCAGACCGGTATCGGCGCCCAGCTTGGCGTAGGACGGAACCGCGCTCAGCGGCGGCAGCCGCCACGGGTCGAAGGTCTCGGCCCAGTCGTTTGAGCGGCCGAGCGCGAGGTCGGCGAGGATCGCGCCGGCCGTCGTGCCCATCGCAAGGCCCCACTTGCGCATCCCGGTCGCAGTCAGGATCCGATCGGAGACGGGCACCAGCCGGCCGACGTACGGAAGGCCGTCCTCGGGCATGAAGTCGTGCGCCGACCAACGGTGCTCGAAGCCCTGGACGTCGAAGCTGCGGCGCGCGAACGCCTCGAGGTCGCGGTAGCTCGCGGCCGCGTCGCCGTGGCCGAGCTCGTGGCCGGCGCCGCCGACGAGCAGGAGCTCTCCGCCATCGGCGGGTACGGCGCGCAGCGACCGCGTCGGCGTCTCGGCGCTCAGATACATCCCCTGCGGCGGCGCGCCCGTCACGCGCACGGTCAGACCGTAGGAGCGCTGCACGGGGCAGCGGGCGAAGAACAGGCCGCGATCGAGAAACGGGATCTGGGTGGCGACGATCACCCGCTCGGCGGCGACCTCGTGGCCGTTCTCGGTCACCACCCGGCCGTGAGACACCCCGGTGGCCCTGGACTCCTCGTAGACGGTCTGTCCGCCGTCGTCGAGCGCATCCGCGACCCCCCGCAGGTACTTGACCGGGTGAAACTCGGCCTGGTCGTCGAGGCGAATCGCAGCGGCGACCTCGAACGGCAGATCGGTCTCCTCGGTCAGCACCGCCGGCAGCCCGGCCGCGTTTGCCGCCTCGACCTCGGCCTCGAGCTCGCCGCGGCGCTGCGGGTCCTCGGTGTAGGTGAAGTTCGGCTTGCGCCGCAGGTCGCAGTCGATCGCGAGCTCCTCGGCGGTCTCGCGCACGCGCTCGATCCCGGACTCGTTCGCGGCCGCGTACGCGCCGGCCGCCTCGACGCCTCGGGTCGAGCGCAGGTCGTCGTAGGCGAGCCCGTGCAGCGAGCTCAGCTTCGCGGTGGTGTTGCCCGTAACGCCGGCGCCGACCTGGCGCCCCTCGAGCACGATCACGCGCGCTCCTCCGCGCTTCAGCTCGAGCGCCGCGCTGAGCCCGACGATGCCGGCCCCGATGACGGCCACGTCGGCGTCGAGATCGCGATCCAGCGGCGGGCGTGGACGATGCGGAGCGCCATCGAGCCAGGGCGAGACGGGCCGGCCTGGCAGGTTCAGGCGAGCTCCCGTTTCAGCACCTTGCCGGTCGCGTTGCGCGGCAGCGAGTCGAGGAACTCGACCTCGCGCGGGACCTTGTAGCCGGCGAGGTTCTGCTTCACGTACGACTTCGCCTCCTGCTCGTCCAGGCTCTTCCCGTCGCCGAGGACCACGAACGCCTTCAGCCGCTGGCCGTAGTCGTCGTCGTCGACGCCGATCACCGCGACCTCCTTGACCGCCTCGTGGTCGGCGAGCAGGTCCTCGACCTCGCGCGGGAACACGTTCTCGCCGCCGGAGACGATCATCTCGTCGTCGCGACCGTCGATGAACAGCCGTCCGTCGTCGTCGAAGTGGCCGACATCGCCGGAGGAGAGCAGATCGCCGAGCGCCTCCTTGCCGCCCCCGCCCGTGTAGCCCTCGAAGGCCATGCCGTTGCCGACGAAGATGCGGCCGGTGTCGCCCGGCTCGACGTCTTGCCCATGCTCGTCGACGATCCGGACGACGGTGCCGTAAGGCGGACGGCCCGCCGTGCCCGGCGCCGCGCGCAGGTCCTCTGGCGAGGCGATCGTGGCGTAGGCGACCTCGGTCGAGCCGTAGAGGTTGTAGATGTTGTCGCCGAAGCGATCCATCCACTTGGTCGCCAGCTCGCCCGGCAGCGCCGAGCCGCTGGCCGCCGTGATCCGGAGGCTCGGCAGCGAGTACTGGTCGAGCACATCGCCGTCCAGCTGGAGGATGCGCTGCAGCATCACCGGCACGACCGCGAGCACCTGCGCACCGCTCTCCTCGACCGCCTTCAGCGTCGTCTCAGGATCGAACTTTCGCCTCAGGACCATGCGGTTGCCGAGCACGGTGCTGACCACTAAGTGCGTGAACCCCCACGAGTGAAAGAGAGGAGCCGCGATCATCATCGCCTCGCCGGCGTGGTAGGGAATCGCACCGAGCAGCGCCGCCACTGGCGCGAGCCCTGAGGGTGGCTTGCGCTGCGCGCCCTTCGGGGTGCCGGTGGTGCCCGAGGTGAGGATCACGAACCGCGGATCCTCGCTGGGCGAGGACACGGGCTCGTCGCTCGCCTCGTCGATCAGGTCGCCGATCCGCTCGTCTTCCTGTTGGTCGTCGTCGTGCCAGCAGACGAACCGCTTGACGTCTGTGCCCACCTCGCTGAGCAGCTCAGTGAACTCCTGGTCGTAGATCAGCGCCGTGGGACCCTCGCGCTCCATCACCGCTGCGAGCTGCGGCCCGGAGAACATCGTGTTCAGGAACAGCGCCGAGGAGCCGAGCTTGGCGCACGCGAGGGTCGCGTCGACCAGACCGCGGTGGTTGCGAGCCATGATCGCGACTCCGTCGCCCTCCTCGATCCCGCGCTCGCCGAGCGCCCGCGCCAGCGCGTTCGCGCGGCTCTCGACCTCGCCGAATGTGAGCGTGCCGAGCTCGTCGTCGACGTAGACGTCGTCTGGGTGGCGGATCGCCGCGATGTTCGAGGCGGTGGCTGGATTGTTGCCCCAGCGCGCGTAGGTGGCGAGCATGCGGGCGAGCCGGTCAGGCCGCACCGGAGTCAGCGCGCCGGCCTCGGCCAGCACCCTGAGCGCGAAGGCGCCGTCGGCGATCCGGCCCACCGGATTGCCGGGAATGCGGGTGGCGAGATTTCGCAGCTCCACGAGCGGCAGCTTATTCACCGTTGAGAAGCGCCACTGCAATTGCGGCGATCCCCTCGCCGCGGCCGACGAAGCCCATGCCCTCGTTGGTGGTCGCCTTGACGCTCGCCGGCGCGCCGAGCATCTCGGCGAGGTTGCGCTCCATCTCCTCCCGGTGGGCGGCTAGCCGCGGCTGCTCGCAGATCACGCTGACGTCGACGTTGACCACCGCGCCGGGGAGCATCCCCAGCACCGTCCTCAGCATGTCGAGCGAATCCGCGTCACGCCAGGCATCGTCGTCGGGCGGAAAGTGGGTGCCTAGGTCGCCCAGACCGCAGGCCCCCAAGAGCGCGTCGATGACGGCGTGGGTGACGACGTCGGCGTCCGAGTGTCCCGCCAGACCCCGCTCGTGTTCGATCCGCACGCCGCCCAGCACCAGCGTCTCGTCGTCGGCGAACGGATGGCTGTCGTAGCCGATTCCGACGCGCATCAGCCCAGCGGCTCCAGCCGGCGCTTGCGGCCCTCGAACACAGCGATCTGCTCGATCCCCCACGCGCGCATGACCTCGACAGCGCGCTCGTACTCGTACCCGACGTGCTCCGGCCGGTGGGCGTCGGACGAGAGCGCGAACGCCGCACCGGCGTCGACGCACATCTCGGCGAATGCGTCGGCGGGATAGAGCTCGTTCACCGGCTTGCGCCAGCCCGCGGTCGAGACCTCCACCGCGGTCCCGCTCTCGGCGATGGCCTCGACCAGCGGCTCGTAGTAGAAGCGCGGGTCGCGCGTGGGCAGGGGCCGCTCGGAGCCCCAGATCTTGACCAGGTCAGGATGCGCAGCGATGTCGTAGAGGCCGGTCCGGATCGCCTCGGCCAGGGTCTCGAAGTACGTGCGCCAGACCCGGTCAGCGTCACTGACGGCGTCCCAGACGTCGAAGATCTCGTGATCGACCGCTCCCTGGCGGATGAAGTGAACCGAGCCGACGACGTAGTCGAACTCGTGGGCGTCGAGCACGTTTGCGATCCGGTCCTCGCGTCCCGGCACGAAGTCCATCTCGATCCCGAGCCGCAGCGGCGTCTCGCGGATGAACTCGCAGTAAGCCGACAGATCGTCGTGCGCGTAGTCGCTCCAGAACGAGTGATCCCAGATCTGGAGCGCGTCTGTGAACCTGTAGACGTGCTCGGAGACCCCGAGCTCCTCGACGCCGGCCTCGCGCGCCGCCTCGAGGTAGCGCTCGACGTTCTCCGACGTGAAGTAGCTCTCCGGCGTCGCCTCGACGTCGTCCGGTCGCAGGTGCAGGTGATAGTCGGTCAGCAAGGGGCCCTACGCTACCCAGCGATGGTCCACCTCAGGATCGTGGTCCCCTCGTACGAGACCGACCACGTCGTCGACCTGCTCGAGCACACCCCGTCGGCGGTCAATCTGATCCTGCTGCCCGGCGCCGCGCGCAAGCCCGAGGGCGACGTGATCCTGGTCGACGTCGCCCGCGAGGACGCGAGCATCGTGATCTCCGACCTGCGCGAGCTCGAGGTCGATCGCGAGGGCTCGATCGCGATGGAGAACATCGACTCACAGATCTCCGAGAGCGCGATCCGGGCCGAGAAGGCCGCCGCGGGGCTGCCCTCCGACGCGGTCGTCTGGGAGGAGGTCGAGTCCCGCACGTCGGAGAACGTCGAGCTCTCGGCGAGCTTCCTCGCCTTCATGGCCCTGGCGATGCTGATTGCGGCGGTCGGCATCCTCACAGACCAGTTGATCCTGATCATCGGCGCGATGGTCGTCGGGCCGGAGTTCGGCCCGATCGCGGGCTTCAGCGTCGCGATCGTGCAGCGTCAGATGGAAGTTGCCAAGCGCTCATTTCTCGCCCTGGCGGTCGGCTTTCCGCTCGGCATCACGCTCACCTTTCTGTTCACGCTGCTGCTCGACGCCCTCGACCTGATCCCGGAGGACTTCTCGCAGTCCGGCCATCCGTTCACGACCTTCATCTCGAGCCCGGACGAGTTCAGCGTCATCGTCGCGGCGTTCGCCGGAGTCGCCGGGATCCTGTCGCTGACCAACGCGAAGTCGGGCGCGCTGGTGGGGGTGCTGATCTCGGTCACGACGATCCCCGCGGCGGCGAACATCGGTGTCGCCGCGGCGCTCGGCGACGGCGACGAATGGGTCGGGGCGATGGAGCAGCTGGCGCTCAACCTCTCGGCGATCTTCATCGCCGCGCTCGCGACGCTTGCGATCCAGCGCCGCCTGTACCTGCGCCGCCGGTCCGCCCACCTTCACGATGAGTCGCGTGAGGCGGCCGGGCTGCCGCTCGGGCGCAGCCGCCGCGAGGCGCTGCGCGAATCCGCGAAACGGTCCCAGGAGTCGAGACGGTGAGCCACACCGCCGCCGACCTCGGACTGCTCGCGGCCACCTTCGTCGCCGCCACGGCGCTCGCCGAGCTGCTCGGCGCCGCCAACATGGGCACCGCGATGACCTTCGGCGAGCTCGGGTTCGTCGCTGCGCTCGGCTTCGTCCTCGCGCGGCGCTAGCCGCGCGCGCCCAGCAGCAGCTCGGCCACGTGCAGGTCGTCGGGGGTGGTGACCTTGAGGTTCCAGGCCGGCGCCGGCTCGACCAGCACGATCCCCCCTGCCTGCTCGATGAGCATCGCGTCGTCGGTGACCTTGCCGCGGGACGGCGCGGCGTGGGCGGCGCGCAGCGCCTGCGTGTGGAACACCTGCGGCGTCTGCGCCGCCCAGAGCTCGTCGCGGCGCTCGGTGCGGGCGATCCGCCGCTTGCCGCGCGCGATCTGCTTGACCGTGTCGGTGAGCGGCGCGGCGGCGATCACCCCGTCGACCTCAGCGCTCTCCAGCAGTCGCTCGACGACGGCGTCGATCAGCTCGGCGCTGACCAGAGGGCGCGCCGCGTCGTGGACGACGACGAGCTCCGATTCGGCCTCGCCCAGCGCCACCGCGACCGACTCAGAGCGCGTCTCGCCCCCTTCGACAACCTCGAGCTCCAGACCGTCCGGCGCGAGCTCGGCCAGCGCGTCGAGCTGCCCGCGCGGAGCGGCGACGACCGCGCGATCGACGCTGCCCGCCTTGGCGAACGCCTCCAGGCACCAACCGATCAGGGGTCGGCCGGCGACCTCGACCAGCGCCTTCGCGCCGCCGGCTCCGAGCCTCTCTCCGGAGCCGGCGGCCGCGATCAGCGCGGTCGCTCGAGCTTGCTTAGGCAGTGGCCTTGGCGCCGAACCGCTCTTCCAGCAGCTCGTCGATGTATTCCTCGGCGCCTTCCTCGTCCTTGTCGAGGGCGTACATGAACTCGGAGGCGAGGATCTTCTTCGCCCGCGTGTACATCTGCTTCTCCCCCGTTGAAAGCCCCTTCTCCCATTCGCGGATCGCGAGGTTGCGGACGACCTCGGCGAGCTCGTAGACGTCGCCGGTCTTGATCTTCTCGCGGTTGTACTTGAAGCGGCGGTTCCAATTCTTCGGCATCTCCGAGACCTCGCCGGTGAGCACGCTGATCACGCGCTGCACCGCCTCCTCGTCGATCACGCGCCGCAGGCCTGCCCGGTGGGCGTTGTCGGCTGGAACCATCACTGTCATGTCGTTGTGCAGGATCTTGATCGTCAGGTAGTCACGCGACTCTCCCATCATGTCGCGCGACTCGCGCTTGATCACGACGCCTGCCCCGTGGTGCGGATAGACGACGTTGTCGCCGACGCCGAACTCGCACTCCATCGGCTCGAGCTCGACGTCGACGCCCTCGTCCGTCTCTACTTCTAGCTCAGAGATGTCTGCCTCCTCCGTTGCGACGGCCACCTGCGGCGTCCGTCTGGTTCATGCGTAACGGTCGACGAAGTCGACCTCCTGAAGCCTGCGGATCCCTTCCCGGATCTCCTTCGCGCGCGCCTCGCCGACTCCCTCGACGGCCTCCAGATCGCCGTCCGAGGCTGCCAGGAGCGCCTCGAGGTCGCCGAAGTGGTTGACCACCTTCTGCGCCACGAGGCGCGGCAGGCGGGGAACGGCAAAGAGGGCGCGGTAGCCGCGCGGGGTGACCGCGAAGTCGAGGGTGTTGGTCTTGCGGTCATAGCCGAGCAGCTCGGCAAGGCGACCGAAGTCGAGCAGCTCGGTGTGCGGCAGCGAGGCGAGCTCTGAGAGCTGGCGCTCGAACTCCTGCTCGGTGTCGATCGTGCTGTAGTCGCGGACCAGCGCCGTGCGATCGGCCATCACGCCGACCACCGTCTCCTCGAGTTGCATTTCGATCAGCCGGCCCTCGGCCCCGAGCTCGATGATGTAGCGCTCGACCTCCGTGGCCATCCGGGTGACCAGCTCGGCGCGCTGAAGCACCGAGAGCACGTCGTAGAGCACAACGCCGCCGGCGAACTCGAGCGCGGTCAGCCGGCTGGCGATCTGGTCGAGGCGGGCGCGGTACTTCTCCAGCGTCGCGAGGCCCTGGTTGGCCTTCTGCAGCACCACCGGGATGTCCTCGAGGATGTGCTTGATCCCATCGATGTAGAGAGAGACGACGTCGCGGCGCTGTGAGATCGCGATCACCAGCGCCTTGGTCTGCTTGGCGACTCGCTCGGCCGTGCGATGACGGGTGCCTGTCTCCATCGAGAGGATGGTCGGGTCGGGCATCAGCTGGACGTTCGCCCAGCAGATCTTCGACGCATCCGCGGGCAACACGATCGCGCCGTCCATCTTCGCCACCTGGTAGAGGAGCGCTGGCGTGTAGTCGATGTCGAGCTTGATCCCGCCCGAGAACAGGAACGAGACCTCGTCGGCCTCGGCGAGCAGGATCAGCCCGCCGGTGCGCGAGTGGATGATGTTGTCGATCCCCTCGCGAAGCGGAGTGCCGGGGGCGACCATGTCCAGCGCTCGCAGGAGCCGAGGATCTTGACGCGCCTCCAGCTCGTGCAGCTCATCCCCGACGTGCGTCACTTGGTCATGATGGCAAAAGCCCTGCTGACCAGGCTTTCTCGCTAATTCCGTGTGGAAAGCTCGGATTGCCGCTTGTCAAGCCGCTGCTACCGATGGCCGGAAAGCTGCCGCCGAGGAGAGCGCGGCCCGGACGGTGTCGACCGCGGCGAGGCCGTCGAGGCGTTCGCCCGCCGGTGGCGCCAGGATGGGGCCGAGCCCGAACTTGAGCGCCTCGGCGAGGCGGCGGTCGCTGTGGGCGACGGCGCGCAGCTCGCCGGTGAGGCCGACCTCGCCGAAGCACG
>DAIRGH010000062.1:0-17406 GCA_036794585.1 Solirubrobacterales bacterium
ACGACCGCGATGATCGCGTCGTCGACGCCGGCCGTCGTTGACCCCGGCGTCTTGCGCGCGCTCGCCGGCGCCGGCGCGGGGGCGACGAGCGCGAGTGGCCCGTCGCAGACGTCGCAGCACCGTCCCCGCGCCAGCGGCGCCGCGCGATCGCCGAAGTGGCGCAGGATCGCCGCCCGCCGGCACGACTCCCCCTCGACGAAGCCCCAGATCTCGCGGTATTGGCGCCACCGGTGCCGTTTCGCGTCCGGGGATTCGACCTGGTTGATGAAGAACACGTGCAGACCCTTGTCGCGGTTCTCGGCCAGCAGCACGCATCGCGAGTCGAGCCCGTCGCGCCCCGCGCGCCCGGCCTCTTGGTAATAGGCCTCCAGCGAGGAGGGCACCGCCTCGTGGATCACCGTGCGCACGTTCGCCTTGTCGACGCCCATGCCGAAGGCGTTGGTGGCGACGACGACGGGGCTCTCGCCCGACATGAACGCCCGCTGCGCCTCGGCTCGCGGGCCGCGCTCCATCCCTGCGTGATACGCCGGCGCCGCGACACCGAGCTCGCGGGTCAGCCACGCCGCCGTCTCCTCGGTCTTCTTGCGCGTCCCGGCGTAGACGATTGCCGGCAGCGACGCGGGCTCGCGCAGCAGCGCCAGCGTCGCCTCGCGCTTGCTCCGCGCCGAGCGCACGCCGACCACGTCATAGGAGAGGCTGGGACGGTCGAACCCGGTGGTGATCTTGACCGGGTCGCGCAGGCCGAGCCGGACGATCACGTCGCCGGCCACCCGGGGCGTCGCCGTGGCGGTGGCGGCGAAGATCGAGCCGGCGCCGAGCGCCCGCGCCACCTCGCCCAGGCGCAGGTAGTCGGGCCGGAAGTCGTGACCCCACTGGCTCACGCAATGCGCCTCGTCGACGACGAAGAGCCCGATCCGCGCCGCCGCCAAGCGGTCGGTGAAGCCCGGGGTCGCAAACCGCTCGGGCGCGACGTACAGGAGCTTCGCCTCGCCCGCCAGGGCGCGGTCGAACGCAGCGCGATTGGCCGCGCGGTCGCGCTGCGCGTTGATCAGCGCGGCGCGGTCGCCGAGGCTCTCGACCTGGTCGGTCATCAGCGAGACAAGCGGCGAGACGACCACGGTCAGCCGCTCGTCGATCACCGCCGGCAGCTGGTAGCACAGCGACTTGCCGGCGCCGGTCGGCATCACGAGCAGCACGTCGCGCCCCTCGCTCGCCGCCTGCACTGCCTCGCGCTGGCCAGGACGAAAGCCCGGATGGCCGAAGTGGCGCTCGAGCGCCTGAATGGGGTCAGACCCCCTCAAAGCGCGGCCAATGAAGTGACGGATGCGTAAACGGGGTCTGACCCCATTGCGGTCAGCTGGCGCCCTGGACCACGGGCAGCTCTTCGAGTGCGAACTTGCCGTCGCCCTCACCATCGTCTCCGAGCGGATACTCGCCGGTGAAGCAGGCGTCGCAGTGGACGCCGCGCGGGGTCCCGACCGCCTCGTAGACACCCTCCAGCGAGAGGTAGGCGAGCGAGTCGGCGCCGATCTCGCGCGCGACCTCCTCGACGGTGCGGCCGTGGGCGATCATCTCCTCGCGGGTCGACATGTCGACGCCGTAGTGGCAGGGATGGCGAATCGGCGGGGCCGAGATCCGCAGGTGGACTTCTCGGGCGCCCGCGTCGCGCAGCATGCCGACGATCTGCTTGGTCGTGTTGCCGCGGACGATCGAGTCGTCGACGACCACGACGCGCTTGCCCGAGATGATCTCGGGCAGCGGGTTGAACTTCATCCGCAGCCCGTGCTTGCGCAGCTCCTGTCCCGGCTGGATGAACGTGCGTTGGACGTAGCGGTTCTTGATCAGGCCGTCGTCCTTGGGCAGCCCGGAGACGCGGGCGAAGCCGTTGGCGGCGGGGTTGCCCGAGTCGGGTACCGAGATCACCAGGTCCGCATCGACCGGAGCCTCACGAGCGAGGATCTCGCCCATCCGGCCGCGGACCTCCTGCAGCACCCGCCCCTCAAGCCGCGAGTCGGGACGGGAGAAGTAGATGTGCTCGAAGACGCAGTGCGCGGTGCGCTCGGTCGGCACGATCTGGCGCGACTCGAGCCCGTCCTCGGTGAGCGCGACCAGCTCGCCCGGGTTCACCTCGCGCAGCAGCTCGGCGCCGATGATGTCGAAGGCGCAGCTCTCCGAGGCGACGCAGTAGCGGCCGTCGAGCCGTCCGAGTGACAGCGGCCGCACCCCGTGGGGATCGCGGAAGGCGACGACCGCGCGCTTGGTCATCACCACGGTCGAATAGGCGCCCTCGAGCCGCGGCATCACCGCCGCGACGGCGTTCTCGATCGGTCGCGCTTCCTCGACGGAGATCAGGGCGGCGATGATCTCGGAGTCCGAGGTGCCGCGGAAGCTGATCCCCCGCCCGCGCAGCTCGTTGTAGAGCTCGACCGCGTTGGTCAGGTTGCCGTTGTGGGCCAGCGCGACCTCGCGGCCGTCGTCGCGCCATACCGGTTGGGAGTTCTCCCACGAGCCACCGCCGGTGGTCGAGTAGCGCACGTGGCCGATCGCCATGTCGCCCTCCAGCGCACGCAGCTTCTGCTCATCGAAGACCTGAGAGACGAGGCCGGTGTCGCGCAGGGTGGTGATGTGGCCGCCCTCGCAGGTCGCGATCCCGGCCGACTCCTGACCGCGGTGCTGAAGCGCGTACAGGGCGAAATAGGCGAGCCGGGCGACCTCGCTGCCCGGCGCGTACACGCCGAACACCCCGCACTCGTCGCGCGGGCCATCGCGATCGGGAACGCCGGGGTGATCGCGGTCCTTCGTCGGCCGCAGGCTTGAGGTCATGAAGGCTTCTCTTGCCTCGAGAAGTCGTGGTGGAAACAGGCGGGATCGCCTGTAGTCCAAGGCTAGCAACGCCGATGGACCAGACATGATCTCTTCTGTGACTGGGCGGGGACGCTGGATCGGCGCGCTGGCGACTGCGCTGGCGATCGCCACGGCGACTCCGGCCGCGGCTGCTCCCGGCGACATCTTCGTCGCCGACCAGTCGGCGGGCCCGGCTTCGAGCGGGGCGATCTTCCGCGTCGACGCCGCGACCGGGGCGCGGACGCAGCTCGTCGCCGGGGCGCCGCTGGAGAACCCGGCCGACATGGTCTTCGACCGCGATGGCAGCCTGATCGTCACCGACGACGGAGCCGCGTCGGTCTTCCGCGTCGATCCGCTCACGGGCACGGTGGCGACCATCGCCTCCGGTGGCCAGCTCAGCGACCCGTGGGGCGTCGCCTTCGGACCCGCCGGGCGGCTGTTCGTCGCCGACGTTGGCTTCGAGACGCCGGCGGCGCTGATCTTCCGGATCAACGCGAACACGGGGGCGAAGATGCAGCATGCGGCAGGAACGCCGCTGGTCGATCCGACCGGGATCGCGCGCGAGAGCGAGAACGCCTTCCTGGTCACGGACGTGAACCAGCTCGCGGCAGGCGACAACGGGCTCGTGCATCGCGTCGACGCCGACACCGGAGCCGTGACCACGGTCGCTTCGGGGACGCCGCTGGTCGATCCGTGGGGGATCGCGATCACGGCCGACGGCCGGGTGCTGGTCACCGACGTCGGCGCCAACGGAGGTGGCGGCGGCATCTTCGAGGTCAATCCCGCCACCGGCGCGATCGCCCCCGTCGCCTCGGGCCCGGCATTTGCCGAGCCGGTCGACCTGGCGGTGCAGGCTGACGGCAGCGCCCTGGTGGCAGACTTCGAAGGCGCAGGGGGCGACGGCGCCCTGCTGCGAACCGACCTCGCCACGGGCGCCACCACCACGCTCGCAGCCGGGGCGCCATTCGTCGACCCGAGCTCGGTGATCGCCGAGCCGCCGGTCTGTCAGGGCGAGATCGCGACGATCGTCGGCTCGCCCGCCGCCGACACGATCACGGGGACGCGCTTCGTCGACGTGATCTCGGGCTTGGCGGGGAAGGACCGGATCAATGGAGAGCGCAACAACGACGTGATCTGCGGCGACGGCGGCAAGGACGTCGTCAACGGCGGCATGGGCGCCGACGCGCTCGATGGTGGCCCGGGGCGGGACCGGCTCAACGGCTCGACCGGCGTCGACGCGTTGAACGGCGGCGCCGGGAAGGACCGCTGCAACGGCAAGGGCTCGCTCCACGACACGGCGACGGGGTGCGAGAAGTCGATCAAGATCCCCTGAGGTCTCAGCTCGCGAGCGGCGCTACCGCGATCCGGACCGTGAACGGGGTGCACCACAGCACCACGTTGGAGTAGCGGCGCAGGTCGGCGCTCTCCGGGATCTCGTACTGCTGGTCGCCGACGTTTCCCTTCAGCCCTCCGAGCTCGACGCGATCCGAGACGTCCTCGGGGTCGGTGCTGAGGTAGACCTCGACGTCGACGCCCGGGTCGACGTCGAACTCGGTGAAGGTGAGCAGCCGCTCGCCGCCGGGCGCCGCGACGACGGTGGCGGTCCCTTCGCCCGCGTGTCCGTCGGCGCCCTCGAACGCACCCCTGGCGAGCTCCACGGGCTTGCCGGCCGCGGGTGCCCGCCCGCCGGAGCCGCTCAGCCCTCGCGCACGCTCCTCCTTCGAGGCCCGCGTAGCGGCCATCGCCACGTCCTCGTCCACCTTCATGTCGCGAAAGCCCGTCAAGTAGCCGATCGCGATCGTGGCGACGAGGATCGCGACGTAGGCGCCGCCGGCCGGCAGGCGGACCTGCCGGTGCCGCACCAGGTAGACGGCGAGGGCGATGCCGACGATCGCAAACCACGCCAGCACCAGCACGATCGCGGCAAAACGCGTCTCGGCGACCCAGCGTTGCAGGACGAGCATCGGGATCCCGAGAACGAGGCCGACGACGGTCGCGGGGATCAGGAAGCGCCGCATGCCCCCTAGTCCACGGAGAACGCGATCCGTTACGCGGCCGCCGTCTCGCTGCAGAACCGTCGCAGCGCCTCGGCGAACGCGGGGCTGGCCGCACACGCTTCGGGGCAGCCGATCGTGGCCGCGTCGGGAAACGCGGCCAGGATGTCGTCGTACCCCTCCTGGGTCTCCGACAGGCAACCGACGTGCTGGGCGAGCAGCAGGGGGAGCCCGAGCTCGCGCAGCTCCTCGCCGACCGGCTCCGGCTCCGCGCCGAGCAGCTCCCAGATGAACACCACCAAGTCACGGTCGGGGAAGCGGTCGAGCCACCGTCCCGCCTCCTCCTCGTTGACCGAGCCCTGCGTCGCCTGCGCGATGCCGTATGTGATGAAGCCCCGGACGTCGGTCCTCATCAATGCCATCATCGCCTCCCAGATTTCGCTCGAGATGGGGGCGCGATCGCCCTCGCGATCGTGGGACAACGCCGCGTGGCCGAGCGCCAAGCCGCGCACCTTGCTGCGGTCCCTCAGGGCCAGCCGCACGGCGGGCTTGATCCCATAGCTGTCGCCGACGACGAAGTAGCTCTGCCAGCCGCGACGCTTCACCTCCTCGAGACCGCGCGCCGCGGTGGCCTCGCGCCACCGCGCCAGTGCCTCGGAGGGATTCTCGGCCCAGCGAGCGAGGGCGACGTCGAGCTCGTCGGGCAGGGGTTCGTTGCCGACGCCCGGGGGGTCAAAGATGGCGACGTCGCCCCATTCGGCAAGCAAAGGCTCGATCCGCTCCCACTCGAGCTCGGTCACGGCCGGGACGAGCAGCAGCCTTGGACGGGTCACGCCGCGACAGGCGCCTCGAGCCGCTCGCCGAGCGAATGCCAGGCGCGGTCGAGCTCCGGTAGCGAGACCTCGAGCTCGGCCTCTGCGGCGGAGATCAAGAGTGCCTCGCCGCCGGCGCGGCCGACGACGACGAAGTCCAACCGGGCTTCAGCGGCGAGCGCCTCGAGCTCGGCCGGTTCGCCTGCGACCACGAACCCGCCCGCGCCCTCGCCGAACAGGCACGTCTCGCCCGAGCAGCCGCGCAGCTCGATCAACTGGTCGAGGTCGACGTCGGCGCCGACCCCGCCGGCGATCGCCATCTCGGCGAGCGCGCAGGCAAGGCCACCGTCGCTTGCGTCGTGCGCGGCGGACACCCGGCCGGCGGCGACCGCTCCGCGCACCAGCTCGATCGCCTCGCGCACGGCATCGATCGGCAGCGATGGCAACCCGGGGCCGAGCTCGCCACGCAGCTTCGCCAGCTGCGAGCCGGCAAGCGACGGGGAGAACGGTCCGCAGACGGCGATCGCGTCGCCTTCGCGCAACGCCAGGCCGCCCGCGCGCTCGGGGTCGGACAGCTCGCCGACCATCCCCACCACCGGGGTCGGGTAGATCGGCCCGTCGTCGGTCTCGTTGTAGAGCGAGACGTTGCCGCCGACGACCGGGATCGCGAGCGCCTCGCAGGCGTCGGCGAGGGCCTGTGTCGAGCGGTCGAGCTGCCAGGCGACGTGGGGCTTCTCGGGGTTGCCGAAGTTGAGGCAGTTGGTGAGCCCCAGGGGCGCCGCGCCCGAGCAGGCGAGGTTCTGCACGCATTCGAGCACCGCCTCGACGGTGCCCGCATACGGGTCGCAGGCCACCCGGCGCCCGTTGCCGTCGATCGCCACGGCGACGGTCGCGCCGGCCTCGTGCAGGTGCAGCACGGCGGCGTCGGCGGGCTCGGGGCGTCGCACGGTGTGGGAGAGCACGATCGAGTCGTACTGCTCAAAGGCCCAGCGCTTGCTCGCGATGCTCGGCGACGCCAAGAGCTCGAGCAGCGTCTGTCGCGCATCAGCGGCTTCGATCGTGGTCTCGTTCGGATAGATCCACCCGGCGGGCTCTTCTGGCTCGAGGTCGTAGAGCGGGCACTCGTCGACGAGCGCGAAAACGGGCATGTCGCCGACCACCTCGCCGTCGTCGAGGACGGTGAATCGCTTCGTGTCGGTGACCCTGCCGATCACGGCCGCTCCGGTCTCCCAGCGCTCGCACAGCGCCAGCACCTCGTCTACTCGGCCCGGCTCGACCACGGCGAGCATCCGCTCCTGTGACTCCGAGACCATGATCTCGAACGGCTCCATGTCGGCTTCGCGCAACGGCACTCGCGCGACGTCGATCTCGACCCCGACCTCGCCCTTCGATGCCATCTCGCCGGCGGACGAGGTCAGCCCGGCGGCGCCGAGATCCTGAAGCGCAACCAGCAGCCCGCGCTCCAGCAGCTCGAGACAGCACTCGAGCACCTTGGCCTCCTCGAACGGGTCGCCGATCTGCACCGTCGGCCGCTTCTCGTCGCCCTCCTCGAGCTCGGCCGAGGCGAGCACCGAGGCGCCGCCGATCCCGTCGCGGCCGGTGGAGGCACCGATCAGCACGATCGCGTTGCCCGGGCCCGAGGCGGCGGAGCGGATCGTCCGGTCGGCGCGCGCGAGGCCCAGGCACATCGCGTTGACCAGGCAGTTCTGCTCGTACGGGGGCTCGAAGTAGACCTCGCCGCCCACCGTCGGCACGCCGATCGAGTTGCCGTAGTGGCCGATCCCGGCGACGACCTGCTCGAACAGGTAGCGCGAGCGCTCGGAGTCGAGCTCGCCGAAGCGCAGCGAGTCGAGGACGGCAATTGGCCGCGCGCCGAGGGCGATGATGTCGCGCAGGATGCCGCCGACCCCCGTCGCGGCACCCTGAAACGGCTCGACCGCGCTCGGATGGTTGTGCGACTCGACCTTGAACGCGAGCGCCCAGCCGTCGCCCACCGAGACCGCGCCGGCGTTCTCGCCGGGGCCCATCAGCACCCGCGGGCCGTCGGTTGGAAGACGGCGTAGCAGCTTGCGCGAGTGCTTGTAGGCGCAGTGCTCGGACCAGAGCAGCGAGAACATCGCCAGCTCGACGTCGTTCGGGTCGGCGCCCAGCAGCTCGACGATCCGCCCGTACTCGAAGTCGCTGAGCCCGAGCTCGCGATGCTTTGCCTGGCTGACGCTCAAGACCGCTGAGTATCGCTGGTCTGCACGTCGGCTTTCAGAGCGGCCCGCGAAGCGCTGCTTCGGCCGATGTCGCGTGTTGTGATCCGGGAATGAGTCGATTCGCGGCAGCCGGGACCCTGCTGGCGACGCTCGTCCTCTCGGCGAGCGCGCTCGCGGGCATCCTGGAAGAGCCCGAGAAGGCCGACCTGACCACCACCGGAAACCACTCCGAGGAGATCGAGAGCGTCCCGATCGCCACCGAGGCCGGGACCAACGAGAGGGTGGCGATGTCGCTCGGCCCCGACCAGCTGCCCCGCCTCGAGGCCGGCGACCGCCTGCGCTCGAGCGGCGAGATCCAGTTCTCGACCACCTGCGCGGCGGAGACCCCCGAGTGTGTCGGCCGTCCGTATCAGTTCAACCCGACCCTGACGGCGCGGATCGTGCTTGCCGCGGCGCCGGACCAGACCGACTCGGCCTTCGCGCTCTCCGAGCAGGCGCAGGTGCGTTGCAAGCAGCAGCGGCCGAATCGCAACCACCACTGCACCCTGGTGATGCACAACTTCGAGGTCACGGTCGGCGATCTGGCCGCGCTTCCGTGTGCGGACAACGCCTGCTACGCCAACCTCGTCGTCGGCGCCACCAACCGCCACGCGCGGCGCGGCAACCGGGTCGTGCTCGGCGGCGACCGCCCGGACGGCTCGGTGGTCCAAGACAAGGGCAGGCTGAACGTCGTCCACTCACGGGCCGAGGTCGCGGCGCCCACTATGCAGTCCAGCTCGGAACTCGTCAACGCCACATTGCCGCTTACCGAGGGCGACAAGGAGAAGCGCCGGGTGATCCACTCGGTCGCGATCGGCAGCCCCCGCAAGGGCGAGGTACTGGCCTTCGACGGCGGCTGGCAGGCGACGATCGACCAGCTTCCCTTCAACACCTTCATCAGCTCGAGGGTGGTCCTCGGCGAGACCCCGACCTCGACCGGCCCCACGGGCCTCGCGCGCAGCTCGGTCCAGTTGCGCGGCGATGCCACGGAGGCGAACGGCTTCAACTGCACGCAGGGGCCGAGCGGTTACGCGACCCCGTGCAACATCGCCAAGGCGGGCGCGATCAGGATCACCAAGGATGTGATCGACCCGGCCACGGGCCTGCCCGGAACGCTCTACGTCAACCTGGTCAGCGCGGCAAAGCCGCTGCTGGCTAAGCGGGTGAAGAACGGCCAGCAGGTGCTCGTCGGCCCGACCACCGGGCTCACGGTCGCTCGCTACGCCCCGCCCGCGGGCTGAGCTCGCGGGTCGAGATCAGGTCTTGAAGCCGAAGTCGGCGGTGTAGGTCGCCGCCTTCGAATGGCCATCGCCAGGCCTACCGGACCGGACGCCGACGTCGACCTCTCTCATGCCGGCCGTGAGGATCATCTCCCGGTGCGGTGGCGAATGCATCCAGGCGTCGACTGTCGCAGCGGGGGTGGAGTTCCGCCCCGAGCCCCAGGCGATGTTCTCGCCCACCCGCCAGGTGCACGTGCAGGGCAGATAGCCCGCCGAGGTGATCCGGCCGACCAGATCGGCCTCGCCCGGACAGCTGTGGGCGAAGCAGCCGCTGTGAAGCATGTGCTCGGTGTGTCGCTTGGCTGCCTTCCTCAGCTTGTTCTGGGGATCGAGCTGGTGCAGCCCCCGCGCCGCGCGCTCCTTGTCGATCAGGCAGCGCACCGACTCCGCAGCGAGCTTCGGCCTGAGCTTGAAGCTGGGGACCCGCGAGTTCTCACAGCCGGCCTTCGGCGTCGCCGGCCGGCCGCCGTGAGAGCGGAGGCTGATCGGCTGGCAGATGATCAGGTTGTCGAGGGGCCCGCTGACCTCGAGCGTCAGGCCACCGATTCCGGCCGCCAGATACGGCGCCGAGACGAGGCGGACTCCGTCACACGCCGCTCTGGACTGCGGCTGCGACGCCGCCGCCGGCTGCGCCGCGAGCAGGACGATTGCCAGCAGCACGATCGATGAAATCCCCCACAGAGGGCGCCCGCCTCGAGCCATCCGGCCGCAATTTGAGCATATTTGACGGTCAGACGCTGCCGATCGGCGCGACCGCGTCCTTCTCGCGCGCTCGCTCCTCGCCGGCCGCGCTGCCCAGCTCGTAGCCGAGCTTGACCAGCATGTCGCCCGCGACCGCCTCGTATTCGGCGATCTCCTCGGGCGTCATCCGCTCGCGCCACATGCTGATCCGGTCCGAGCGCGGCGGCTCCTGGGCCAGCCGGTGGCTCTCCATCCGTGCCTCCGCGGGCTGGTTCGGACGATTCTTGCGCGGCAGCTCTCGGGCCTTCTCCTGAAGCCGCTGCTCGGCGCGCTCGTGGTAGTCGAGCATCACCGGGTCGAAGTCGAGCTCGATGAAGTCGCAGACCTTGCGCAGCACGCCCTCGGTGTCGTCGACAAGGTCCTCGAAGTGGATCTCCATGTAGTGGTCGATCGACGGCGCCATCTTGCGCGCCTTGCGGATCCGGTTGCGCCACAGCCTCGCCGACTCGGCGTAGGTCTCGGGCCCCCAGTTCATCCGCAGATGCGACAGCGACACGTCGCGGCCGTCGCGGACGATGTGGACGAAGCGCGCCTCGGGCAGCACCCGCTGGATCCGGCGCATCTCCTTGACGTAGCCCGGGGTCTTGTCGCCGTAGCGGGTCTTGCCCTCGCGCTCGGCGTAGAGGAGGTAGAAGGCGCGGATCGCGTCGGCCGCGGTGACGGGCTGGAGCGCTCTGATCCGCTCCTGCAGCATCTCGCCGTCGAGGTGAAAGTCGCCCCAGCGCTTGTGGTCGATGATCAGCGCCGCGGCGTCGTCGGGCGTCTGCTTGCCGCGCTCGAAGGACTTGATCAGCTTCGGCAGCCAGTGCGTCTCGCCGGGGATCGCCAGCTCGGGGTGGGAATCGAGCATTAGCCGCAGCAGCGTCGTGCCGGAGCGCGTGACCCCGCAGACGAACGGGGCCGGGCCGGGCGGCTCGGTGCGGCCGCGCAGGCGGCGGCGGGCCATCACGATCGAGGCCCGGTTGCGGTAGCGCTCGATCTGGTCGGAGAGTCCCATCGAGCCGTTCAAGCTACCCGGTCGAGGAGCTCGGCGAACCCCCGGACCGTGTCCTCCCAGCGGCGTTCGGAGTCGCGGATCCGGCGGGTGCCGGCCGCCAGCTCGGCTCGCGTGTCGTCGTCGGCGAGCCGCTCGATCGCGGCCCGCAGAGCGTCGACGTCGGGGTCCAGGGCGGCGATTCCCGAGCGCGCCGTTCCCACCTGGTGGGACTCGACCAGCAGCCCGTTCACACCGTCCTGGATCGGCTCGTTCATCGGCGGCGCGTCGTTGGTGATTGCCGGCATCCCGAAGGCGATCGCCTCGTACAGGGGCAGGCCGAGGCCCTCCCAGCGAGCCGGGGCGAGGCAGACGTCGCAGCTCGCCATCTCTCGCAGGTGCTCGCGGGTCGGCTTGTCGCCGACCTCGACCACGATCCGCGAATCGCGCTTGGCCGCCTCGATGGCGGGCTTGGCCTGCGTACGCTCGACCTGCGCCTTCACGAGCAGTCGCAGCCGCTCGTCCCCGGTCCGGCAGAACGCCTCCAGCACCGGCTCCAGCGGCTTGCGCCGGCCGAGAAAGCCACCTGGGAAGACAAACACCACCGTTCCGCCCGCCTCCTCCGCTTCGCGTCCGGGGGCGGCCGGGTCAGCCGCTTCACGAACTTCGCGCGCGACCTCCAAGAGCTCCGGGTGACAGCCCCACTGCACGTACGGCGTCTCCATCCCCATCTCGGCATAGCGCTCCTGCTCGGCGTGGGTCAGCGAGTAGACGACGTCGTAGGCCTCGCTGGCGCCGTCGACGTGCTCGGAGGCGAAGTGCTCCCAGACGAAGCGTCCGATCGTGCGCACGCCGCGCCGCCGCAGCGAGGCGAGCTCGGCGAACTGGTAGTTCTGGTCGCAGAACACCGCCTCGATCTCGTTGTCGGAGACCCAGCGCTCGTACTCGTCGCCGGTGATCTCATAGGCCGCCGACTCGGTGATACCGGGCTGATCCCAGACGTCGTCGCGGTCGAGCGCGCCCGGCCTCGGACCGAAGTCCTTCTTCGGCCGTGCGAGCACGAAGGTCTCGTGTCCCAGCTCGTCTAGGGCCGTGCGGATCTGGCGGCCGACGACGGGCTGGCCGCGGTTGAACCACTTGCTGACGACGCCGACCCGCACGTCAGCCGGCCCGCTCCAGCAGGCCCCCGAGCCCTTCGACCGTGCGTCGCCAGCTGCGCCCGTCCTCGCGCAGCTCGCGAGCGCCCGCGGCGAGTCGCTCGCGCTCGGCGTCGTCGCCCAGCCGCTCGATCGCGGTGGTGAGCTGGTCGAAGTCGGGATCGAAGGCGGGGATCCCGGATCCCGCCTCGCCCCAGGGAACGGAATCGACGCAGACCCCGTTGACGCCGTCGACGACCACCTCATTCATCGGCGGCGAGTCATTCGTGATCGACGGGATCCCGAAGGCGATCGCCTCGTAGAGCGGCAGGCCGAGGCCCTCCCAGCGCGACGGCGAGAGGCAGACATGACAGCTTGCGAACTGGCGCAGGTGCTCGTCGGTGGGCCGGTCCTCGAGCTCGACGATCACCCGCTCGTCGCCGCCCGCGGCCTTCGCGAGCTTTCCCGCCTTGCGGTCGACCTGGCCGCGGATCAGGAGACGAAAGCGCGGGTCCGACGTTCGCGTGAACGCCTCGACGATCTCGGGGAAGGGCTTGCGCTTGCCCATGAAAGATCCCGGGACGTAGAAGCTGACGAGCTCGGGATCGCGCTCGACCTCGGCGGCCACCGAGATCAGCTCGGGGTGGACTCCCCACGTGAGCAGAGGGCTCTCGATCCCGAGGCCGGCGTAGCGCTCCTGCTCGGCGCGGGTGAACGAGTAGATGACGTCGTAGGCCTCGCGGGCGGGCTCGGCGTCGTCGGGCGCGAAGCTCTCCCAGACGAAGCGGCCGATCGTGCGCACCCCGGCGTGGCGCAGCGCGCCGATCTCGGCGAACTGGTCATTCTGGTCGCACAGCACCGCTTCGAGCTCGTGCTCACGAGCCCAGGCCAGGTATTCGTGCTCCGGGATGTCGGCCTCGTCGGAATGCGTGACCCCGGGCTGATCCCAGACCGGGTCGTCGACCCGCTCGGCCTGCGCCCTCGGCCCCTTGCCCTGCTTGGCGAGCACGAAGGTCTCGTGGCCGAGCTCGTCGAGCGCCGAGCGGATCTGGCGCGAGACGACCGCCTGGCCGCTCGCGAACCACTTGGTCACGATTCCTACACGCAACGGCTTGCCTCCGTCAGGCGGCTTCGATCTGGGCGGTGGCTTCCTCGACGGCGGCGTCTCCGACGGGGTAGCCGAGCTCGGCCAGCAGGCCGCCGGCGACGGCCTCGAACTCGGCACGCTGCTCGGCCGGCATCTGCGTGCGCCAGCGGGCGACGCGGTCGGCGCTCGGCGGCTTGGTCGTCATCGCGTGCGTGGCCATGCGGCGCTCGACGCTCAGCTCCTGGGCTCGCCCGTCGCCGGGCAGCGCCCGAGCCATCTCCTTCAGGCGTTCGCCGGAGCGCTCGTGGTAGTCGAGCATTGCGTCGTCCCAGTCCAGCTCGCAGAACTCGGCGACCCGTCGCAGCACCGGCTCGGTGTCGAGGATCAGGTCCTCGTAGCGGATCTCGATGTAGTGGCGCAGCTTGGGCGCGTCCTCGCGCGCCTTGGTGATCTTCTTCTGCCAGCGCCTGGCGACGTCGCCGGCGGTCAGGTCGCGGACGGTGCGATCGAGCACCGACAGGGCGACGTCGCGCCCGTCGCGGATCACGTGTACGAACCGCGCCTCGGGGATCGCACGCTGGATCAGCTTCATCTTCTGCACGTAGGTCGGCGTCTTCTCGCCCCACCGCGCCTTGCCCTGCTGCTCCATGTAGGCCTCGTAGAAGGTGCGCACGGCCGGCCCCGGCTCGATCGCGTCGAGCGCGCGCAGCCGCCCGAGCATCTCCTCGTCGGAGAAGCCGAAGTCGCCCCACTCCCGGGCAGACTTCATCGCCGCAAGCGCCGATTCAGGTGTCGCGTCGTCCTCCCGCGCAGCCTTGATCAGGTCGGGCACGAAGTGGGTCTCGGGCGGGATCGTCAGCTCCGGATGCGCGTCGAGCATCATCCGCAGCAGCGTCGTCCCGGAGCGGTTCATGCCGACCACGAACGGCACCGGCTCGCGGCGTGCGTCGTCGTTTCTGAATCGGTCGAAGAGGCCCATGGAACCGTGGCCGCGGACCCTAGGTGAGGAGGGCAGGGGCCCGGGGCGAGCGCCGAAGGATAGAGGGGTTCCGATCGCGGAGTCCGAAGGACGAAGCGGAGGTGCGCCGATGTTGAGGCGCCTGGTTCGACGCGACTACAGTCCGGCGCCGTGCGCCACTCCGACAACGTCATCGAGCAAACCGTGCTCGCGTACGCCCTTGATGCCCCCCGGCCTGAGTCCGACACGCGCGGCGCGCTCGGCAGGGTCGAGGGCCATTACTCGCCGCTGATCGCCGAAGAGCTGGCGCGCCGCGAGTCGGTCGGGGAGGTCACCGGCCTCGTCCTGTGGCAGCGCGCCGACGAGCGCCTGCGCCGGCCGTTGTGGACGCAGGTGGGCACCCGAGCGATGGCCGCCACCGGGATCGCCAGCGGTTGGCGCCGGATCGCGTCAGGCGACGAGCCGGGTGTGGCGCTGCTCGACGCACTCGGCACCGCGCCCGAGCGCGCCGCAGAGCTCAACCCGCCGCTGGTCGCGGGGCTGCGCGAGTCCGAGAGCGAGGCGCTGATCGTCGTCAACGACTTCCTCGGCGCGGGGCGGCTGTACGAGCTGCGCTTCGACGGCGGCTGGGTTTGGTCGAACCGGCTCGGAGCGCTGCCGCTGTTCGCGGGCGTCCCGCCCGAGCCCGATCGCGAGGCATGGGCGATCTTCGCCGCCGCGGGCTGGTTCATGGGCGAGACGACGCCCATCGCGGGCGCGCGCAAGGTCGCGCCGGCGACGGTGATCCGCGCCCGCAGGGCCGGCGACCGCGCCGAGGTCGCGCACGAGGTCGGCGACGCGCAGCGCCGCGCCGTCGAGCCGCGCAAGGCCAAGCTCGGCGACTCCGCCGACGCGGCCGGGGTCCAGGTTCGCGAGCTGGCCGAGGACCTCGGCGCCGCCTGGGACGTGCCGATCGCGATTTCGCTCACCGGCGGCCGCGACTCGCGCGTCTCGGCGGCCGCCGCGCTCGCGGCCGGCATCGAGGCGACCTACAACACGGGCGACCAGGTCCCGGGCGAGGTCGACGTGGTCCGCGAGCTGGTCGCGGCGGCCCCGCGGCCGATGGACCACACGGTGCACCAGCCCGAGCCGGACGAGGATGCAGACGACGATCTGTGGGAGCGAATGCGCGGCATCCATCTCGTTCACGACGGGATGCGAAATCCGCAGGAGGTGCGGCGGCCGACCGAGATGCCACAGGCTCACTTTCCGGGACCGACCCTGTCCGGCCACGGCGGCGAGCTGGGCCACGGCTTCTACTACGGGCGGCGCGACAAACTGCGAAAGCTGCGGCGCGGCGGCGACTCCCGCATCGCCGAGCAGCTCGAACGCAACGCGCGCCGCCGCCACTCCGCCGCAGTCGACGAGGCGTACGACCTCTACATGGCCGAGTGCGAGCGGACGCTCGAGCGCGGCCGGGAGTACGGGCTCGAGGGGCCCGTGCTGCTCGACTGGTTCTACATGGCCCAGCGCCTGCCTTACCGGTCCGGGCTCGGCGCCCGCAGCGGGCGCTTCTCGGCCTGCGTCGTCCCGGCCTTCGTTCGCGGCGCGTTCGACCTCTCGCCGAAGGACCGGCTCAGCGCCAAGCTTCACCGCGCGGTCGTCGAGCGCCTTGTCCCCGAGTGGGCCAAGGTCGACTTCTTTCGCTCCGACTCCGAGGAGATGCCCGAGATCAAGCGGGCGCGGATCTGGGAGCGGCCGTCGGAGGGGGCGATCGTCGAGGAGATGATCGCCACGGGCGGTGGCTGGACGGAGATGCTCGATCGCTCACGGATCGAGGCGATGTGGGCCGAGGTCAAGGCCGGCGAGGGATCGGCCGACTACGAGCACGTCTTCTACCGGCTTGTCTGGCGGGCCGGATTCGACGAGCATCTCGGCCGCCTCGGCGAGGCTGCGAGCCGCTAGCGATCAGCGCCGGTCGAGCGCGGTCCAGTCGCCGTCTCGCTTGCGATAGCCGAGGAGGACCGACGATACGTCGCTTCGCTTCATCGCCTTTCGCAGGCGCTGGACCTCGAACCCCGTGCGCGGCACGGCGTGCTCTGCCCGCCGCAGCTCGCAGGCGTCCTCGGCGTCGGCCGCCGTGACCGGCTCGGCCGAGACGGTCCACCTGCCGTTCTGCTTGCGGCAGGCGGCCGGCAGCTCGCTACCGCATGACTTGGACCGCCAGCGCCCGAACGGCAGCGCCTTGGTCACCCGCTGGACCGCGCAGCCGCCGCGAGCGGGCTGCCCCACCGCCCAGCTCCAGACCAAGGCCTCGAAACGAGGATCGTCGGGGGCGAGCTGGTCGAGGTCGATCAGGTCGACGCCGCAGCGCGCCATGCTGGCGGCCACCTGCGCAGTGATCCGGTCGCGGCGCTCGATGGCTCCCGCCTGCGAGGCATTCTCGGTCAGCCGGGTGCTGTCCTCGTAGTAGCGGACCATCTTCTGCCTGTAGGTCGGCCGCCCGACCTCCTGATCGCATGCGGGGTAGTCGAGATAGCCGAGTGGTCTGGACTCCTCATGCGCCTCGCCCCAGTCGAAGATCAGCGCCGGCCACCCGCTGCCCGGCCCGCAGTCGCTGACCAGGACGACCTGGGCGTCCGCTGCCCGGATGTCGTTGCGGCTCAGGCCGAGCGGCAGCGCGGTGCACTGCCCGGCCGGCGGCTGCTCCGGCCGGAAGAGGAGCGTCCCGAGCTTCTGCTCGAGGATCGCGGCCGCGGCGTCGTAGCCCTCGGCGTTCTCGAGCTCGTCCTGGAGATGGACGTTGATCACCTGGTCGGCGTTGGCGCGAAGCCAGGCGACGATCGGGTCGAGCACCTGGTCGAGGGTCGGTTCGGTGGTGCAGCCGGCGTGACCCTCGTTGGCGCCGCGGGCGTGACAGACGACCACCGCCCTGCCCGAGGCGCCCGGGCGGGCGAACCAATGCAGGTCGAGCTCGATGCTGCGGATCCCGAGCTCGAGCTGCTCGACGATCGTGATCTGCTGATTGGAGTCGTTGGCCGAGAGCGTGTTTCCGACCTCGGCCGTGCTGTTGAAGGAGTTGTGGGTGCCGACCCAGGGCGCGTCGCGGTAGCCGACGTCGCTGGAGAGCTCGTATTGGAGGGCGAGCGCCTCGCGCGCCCAATCGGGACCGGCGGCGCGCCGCTCGGTCTGCTGTCCCGAAGCGCCGGCCACCACCGTCGAGGCCAGAGTCACGCCGATTGCGAGCGCCGCAGCGACCCTCGTCCTGCCCACGTCCGCAATCCTAAGCCGCCGCCCCTGGCGCGGCGCCGGTTGCGCTAGTCGCCTGAGCCGCGGCCGCGCAGGCGCGCCAGCAGGCCGCC
>DAIRGH010000149.1:0-4963 GCA_036794585.1 Solirubrobacterales bacterium
ACCGCTTCGGGATCACCGACGAGACGCCACGGGCGCGGCGCTTGGCGAGCAGCGAGTCGCGACAGTCACAGGGCCGGGCGACGTTCTCGGGCCCGACGATCCAGCCCGACCCGTCGCAGACGCCGAGCTTGCAGGCCGGGCGGTCGCCGAGCTCGGCGCTTGCCAGGCGCGGATTGCGCCCCTGCGAGCTCACGCCTCCTCGGCCAGGTCGACCAACGGCGGCCCCTCGCCCGGCCGCTGCTCGACCGGCCGCTCGGAGCCACGGGCGCGGTCGACGAAGCGCGGGTACTGCTCCAAGAAGACCACGTCGACCTTGCCGATCGGCCCGTTTCGGTGCTTGGAGACGATCAACTCGGCCTCGCTCGGATCGGCGTCTTGGTTGTAGATCGAGTCGCGATAGATGAACGTGACGACATCCGAGTCCTGTTCGATCGACCCGCTTTCACGAAGGTCCGACAGCATCGGGCGCTTGTCGGGGCGCTGCTCGGGGGCGCGGGAGAGCTGGGAGAGAGCGATCACCGGGACGTCGAGCTCGCGGGCGAGGATCTTGAGGCCGCGCGAGAACTGGCCCACCTGTTCGACTCGGTTTGAGCGCGGGTCCTCGGCTCGCAGGAGCTGGATGTAGTCGACGATCACCAGCCCGAGCTTGCCGCCCTCGGCGGCGGCAAGCCGGCGCGACTTCGCCCGCAGCTCGAGCAGGCTGAGGTCGGAGGACTCATCGATCCACAGCGGCGCGCCCTCGAGCTCGTTGCAGGCGCGGACCACACGCGGCCAGTCACGCTCGGCGACCTTGCCCTTGCGGAGGCGGTCGTTGGCGATCTTCGAGCGGCTGGCGATGAAGCGATGGGCCAGCTCGGCCTCGGACATCTCGAGTGAGAAGAAAGCCACCGGGAGGTTGAACTTCGTCGCGACGTTCTCGGAGATATTGCAGACGAGGGCCGACTTGCCGATCGACGGCCTGGCGGCGATCGTGATCAGGTTGCCGGGCTGAAAGCCCCCGAGCAGCGAATCGAGGTCGCGAAAGCCCGACGGCGTTCCGGTGACGTCGCGGTCGCCGCGGGCGAGCGCCTCGAGCCGGTCGACCTCGAACTCGAGGATCTCCGCCAGCCTCGAGAAGTCCTTGGAGCGCTCGTCATGGGCGACCTGAAACAGCAGCGCCTCGGCGCGCTCGACCAGGTCGCGCGGCTCGCCCTCGCGCTCGTGGACGGACTGCTGGATCGTGTGGCTGGCCGAGAGCAGGCGGCGCAACAGCGCGTTTCGCTTGACGATCTCGGCGTAGTGCTTGGCGTTCCCCGGCACCGGCACGACCGAGGCGAGATGCGAGACGGCGTCGCGCCCGCCGACCTCCTCCAGCTCGCCCTCGGACTTGAGCACCTCCGAGACCGTGATCGCGTCGATCGCCTCGCTGCGCTCGTAGAGGCGCTTGATCGCGCGAAAGATCTGCCGGTGGCGATCGCGGTAGAAGTCGTCGTCGCCGAGCCGGACGTCGAGGATGACCGCGTCGAGCGCGCCGCCCGAGACCATCAGCGCGCCGAGCACCGACTCCTCGGCTTCGAGGTTCTGCGGGGGTACGTGGGCCTCTGCGGTGCTCATCTGCCTGTCTCGGTTTAGAGGCTTTGGCGGCGGCAAATCGCCCCCTCCTGCCCTCGCGTCCGAGCAAACCACAGGCGAGCGGTCCGCGCACGAGCGGTTCCCGCTATCTCGGCGGAACCCGAGCGGCTAGGCTGCGGTCGGATGACTGGGAGGTTCGACATGCGCACCGTGGCCCTTTACGTTGCCGTTGCTCTGACTGCACTCGCAATTCCGGCCGCCGTATTCGCGGCGGCATCACAGCAGCTGTTCGTGGGTGGACTGGCGGACCACGACGACGCGACGGTGCGGATGAAAACCGGGGGGAGCGGTGACAGCCACCGCGTCAAGGTGTTCGCCGCCAAGGACTTCCCCATCGACTGCGAGGGTGAGGCGGGGACCATCAAGCGGGCGTCGGTCAGAGGTGGGATCCCAATCGGCTCGCGGGGACGGTTCCACGGTCGCAACGACAACGGCGACACCGTGCTCAACGTCCGTGGCGAGGTCGACGGCCGCAACGCGTCGGGCGTCTTCCGCTTCTCGGGCGAGATCGAAGACGAAGACGGCGACACCCAGGACTGCGACAGCGGCCGGCTCGATTGGTCGGGGCACGCCCCGGCTACCTGATCGCCTGAGCGGCTAGGCTCCCGCACGGATGATTGGGAGGTTCCATATGCGTATCAAGTACCTGTACATCGGTGCTGCCGTGGGGGCGGCGCTGGTGATTCCGGCTGCCGTGTCGGCAGCTACGCCACAGCAGTTGTTCACCGGCGGCCTCGAAAGCACCGAGGACTCGTCGGTCAAGATCAAGACCGGTGCCGCTAACGGATACCGGGTGAAGGCGTTCGGCGCCCGCGACTTCGCGGTTACGTGCGAAGGCGACGACGGGACGATCAAGCGCGCGGCGCTCAGGGGCCGGATCCCGATCGGCGACCGCGGCCGCTTCCACGCCCGCAATAACGACGGCGCCACGGTGCTCAACGTTCGCGGTGAGATCGATGGACGCAATGCAGACGGAGTGTTCCGGTTCGCGGGAGAGGTCGCGACCGCTGACGGCGACACACACGAATGCGACAGCGGCCCCCTCGAGTGGGAGGCCAAGCTCGCCAAGGGGCCGAATCTCGGGCCGTAGGGCACGCTCTCTGAAACGGTGAGGTGACACCCCCGGCCCGATCCGGTCGGGGGTCGTCAGCCCGCGGCCTACTTGGCCTCGGCGACGATCGTCTTGATCTTGGCGATGGCCCCGCCAGCGACCTCGACGTCGACCATGTAGGTGCCGATCGCGCGGATCGGCTCCTCGAGGTGGATCTTGCGGCGGTCGACGCGCAGGCCGCGCGCCTCGTTGATCGCCTCGGCGATCTCGGCGCTGGTCACCGAGCCGAAGAGCTTTCCGTCCTCGCCGGCGCGGTGCTGGATGGTGAGCACCGTCTTCGCCAGCAGCGCCGCGGTCTCCTCGGCGCGCTCGGCGGCCTCGGCGGCTGCGCGCTCGGCCGCCTCGCGGCGGCGCTGGGCCTCCTGCAGCGAGGCCGTGGTCGCCGGCTGGGCGAGCTTGCGCGGCAGCAGGTAGTTGCGCAGGTAGCCGGGTGAGACGTCAACGGCCTCCCCCGCGGCGCCGAGGTTCTCGACGTCCTTGAGCAGGATCGCCTGGGCCACGGCTAGGCGCTACCGCTCGCCGACGTAGGGCAGCAGGGCGAGCTCGCGGGCGCGGCGAATCGCCAGGCCGAGCTGCTGCTGGTGGCGTCGCGAGAGGCCGGTGACCCGGCGCGAGCGCACCTTGCCGCGGTCGGACATGAAGCGTCGGAGCGTGTTCAGGTCCTTGTAGTCGATGTTCTCGACGTTGATCCGCGTGTACTTTCGCGGCCGGTAGCGGTCGCTGAAGCGGCCGCGGCGGCGGCCCGGAGTCTGCGTCGGCTGTGCCCGTTGCTTGCGTGCCATCTCGTGCAAACGCGCCGCAGAGCGCGCGGCGCGAGCGCTGAGTCTAGCTGGGAGCAGGCGGTCGGAGGCTGCCGCCTGCTGCCCAGCGCTCGGAGGATCTAGAAGGGGATGTCGTCGTCGGATGCGCCGACCGCGGCCGGCGCCGAGCTGTCGAAGTCCGAGGTGTCGGCGGGCACGTCGGACTGGCCCTGAAAGCGCCCGCCGTTACTCGCCTCGCCGCCGCCGCTGTCGCGGCTGCCGAGGAACTGGACGGAGTTGGCGATGATCTGCACCGCCTGGCGCTTGCCGCCCTCCTGCGTCTCCCACTCGCGCCAGTCGAGCCTGCCCTCGATCGCAACCGGACGGCCCTTGCTGAGATAGGTCGCGCAGTTCTCTCCCTGAGCGCCCCAGACCGTGACGTCGAAGTAGTTGGGCTTGTCGACCCAGTTGCCGTTCTCGTCCTTGCGCCGCGAGTTGACCGCGATCCGCAGCTGACAGACGCTGGTGCCGCTGTTGGGCAGGGTCCGCAGCTCGGGGTCCTTGGTCAGGTTCCCAGTCACGACGACTGTGTTGATGTTGGTCGCGGCCACTTAAAGCACCTCGCTCGAGATTGTTTTGATCGGCTCTCAGTCTAAGCACGGGCGCGGGCGGTTCTCTCCCCCGGCGGGGCAGGAATGCGGAAGCTGCGGCTTTACTGCTCGTCGGCTGGGGGTTCCGCGGGCGCCTCCGGCGCGGCCTCCTCGGCCGGCTCGGGTTCGGCAGGCGCGGCGGGCTCTTCGGGCGCCGCAGGCTCTTCGGGCGCAGCAGGCTCTTCCGGCGCGGCTTCCGTGACCGCGGCGACCTCGGCCGGGGCCGGATCCTCGTAGTCGCCGCGTGGTGGGCGCCGGTCGCGGGGGCCACGGCTGGCCGAGCTGGCCAGCGAAACCGGGGGCGGCGGCTCGATCACGGGCGACTCGGGGTCGACCTTGAAGATGCGGAAGCGCAACACGCCGTCGGTGATCTTCAGCGTGTGGTCGAGGTCGTTGAGCAGCGGGCTCTCGGTCTCGAAGCGAAAGAAGCGGTAGTCGGCCTCGGTGCGCTGGCGGATCTCGTAGGCAAGCTTGCGCATGCCCCACGTGCTGTCGGCCTTCAGGGAGCCGCCGGACTCGATCCGCTTGCGGGCGTTGGAGGTGATCTCGTCGCGACGCTCGTCGGACTCCTCGGGATCGAGCATCAGCACCAATTCGTATTCGGAAACGCTCATGAGCGGCGGACGACTATAGCGGGGGCGCGGGCGCGCGTAACAGGCTTGTAGCCGTCACATGGAGCACCCGCGGATCCGCTGGAGGAACGTCGGCCGCCTGGCTGCGGGCATCGGCGCGGGCGGGCTCTTGATCGGCGTCCTGCCGGGTGCGCTCGAGCCGCCCGAACCGCCGCCACTGCCCGCCGACGTCGGGCTCGCCGGCGCTTATGCGGCGGCGTCGCGCCCCGAACGGCCCAC
>DAIRGH010000063.1:0-17212 GCA_036794585.1 Solirubrobacterales bacterium
CCCGCCAGCACCGCGAGCGGGTCGCCCAGCTCAGCGGCCTCGGCGAGCTCGCTCCGGCCTGAGCGCCTCGGCTACCGCGCGAACCGCGCCAGCAGTGCGCTGAAGACCCGCTGCACTGCCGGTGGCGGCGAGGTCACCACGGTCTCGTCGCGAAACCGCTGCGCGAGGTCGGCCGCCCAGACCGCGCCGCGCCAGCTCGTCGGCAGGTTGTGCTTGTTGTAGAGGCCCTCGCGCGCCGCGCGCGCCGTCTCGGTGAGGAACACCTCGAGGTTGAGCGCCGGTATGCATTCAGTGCGGCCCTCCACCGTGCGCCCGCTCTCGTTGCGGAGCTCGTGGCGCATGTTCGGCGGCACCGTGGCCGGACCGTCCTCCGGGCGCAGGTCGCGCCACTTGCCGTCCAGCTTCACCCGCAGGGTTCCGTCGAGCGCCTCCCAGCGCTCCTCGCTGTTGGGGTGGAAGTGCTCGGGCAGGTGCGCGCCGTCCTCGAAGCGCGTGTAGACCCAGAGGTTCTCGCCATCGCGCTCGAACGTGTAGGAGACCAGGTGGATCGGGTCGGTGATCCTCTCGGTTTCGGTCGCTGTCATCTGGCGTGCACCTCGCTTCCGAGTTCGCTCCGGAACCTAAGTTACCCTCAGGTAACAATGATAGACCCTGGGGCCCGGCGGCGACTTCCGGTCGCCGAACGCCGCGCTGTGATCGTCGAGGCCGCCGGCCGGCTGTTCGGCGAGCGCGGCTACGACGCGACGCGGCTCGACGAGATCGCCAGCGCGGCGGGGGTCACCAAGCCGATCCTCTATCGCCACTTCGGCTCCAAGCAGGCGCTGTATCTGGCGCTGCTAGGCCGCCACCGCGACGACCTGGCGCGCTTTGCCGCGATGGTGCCGCCCACCGGCACGCCGGAGGAGCGCGTGATGGCGGTGCTCGGGCCGTGGGTCGACTACGTCCAGGCGCACTCCTATGCCTGGAAGATGATCTTTCGCGACAGCGGCGGCGGGCCGGAGATCCGCGAGTTCCGCCGGGACGTGAACGCGCGGGCTCGGGCAGTGCTGGTCGAGGTCATTCGCTCGATGGGCCAGGCGCCGATCCCCTCGCGCGAGCTCGAGCCGCTCGCCGAGCTGATGAGCATGGGGATGGCCTCGCTGGTCCTCTGGTGGCTCGACAACCCGGAGGTTGAGCGCGACGCGATCGTCGGCGCGATGACGAGGATCTGGGTCGGGCTGCTGAGCGACTAGGCGTCCGGGATGATCGCGACGTCGGCCGCGAGCTCGACCTTGCCGCCGCGGCGATACTCGACGTCGACCGTCTCGTTCTTGCGGTAGGTGCCGAACAGCCCCAGGTACATCGCCATCCAGCGCCCGGGGCTGACCGTCTCCTTGACGATCGGGCGGGCGAAGACGATGTGGTCGGGGCCGAGCTCGTAGTCGGTGCCGTCGGTCTGCTCCACTCCGTTGACGTAGACCTTGATCGGGGGCTCGGCGCCGCGCGGAAGCCGGGCCCGCCTGCCGGCCGCGTAGCTGCCCTTCGGGACCTCGACCTCCTGCGGCTTCATCGGCTCAGCGTACGCCTGACCGCATCGAAGGCGTCTTCGCCCGCCACCGGGTCCAGAGTCCGCCTGCCCACGGATCCGGCGAACGCGACCATGGTGCCGTCGCCCATGACGTCGACGCCGGCGCTCGCGCCGCGCAGCATCCGTCCGCGCGAGATCTCGATCCGCGCCGCCACGCGCTCCCCCGGCTCGAACTCGCGCAGCATCTTGACCGGCCGCAGCGAACCCTCCGAGAGCACCTGCTCGGCGGCGGCGCGAGCGGCGTCGATCGCGGCGTCGAGCTCGTCGAACGACTCGCGCTCGACCCGCGCGCCGTGCCTGATCGTGACCTTGTACGCAGCCAGGCTCAGGCGCCGCGGCGCTTGCGTACCGGCCTGCGGACGGAGTCGTTGGTGATCTTCTCCGGGCCCTCACGGTCGTCGATCGGCACGTAGTCGACGTCGCGCGGCCCCGTGTAGATCTGCCGCGGGCGGGCGATCTTCTGCTCGGGGTCGTCGACCATCTCCAGCCACTGCGCGACCCAGCCGGACGTGCGCGGGATCGCGAACATCACGGTGAACATCTCGGTCGGCAGCTCGAGCGCCTCGTAGATCAGACCCGAGTAGAAGTCGACGTTCGGGTAGAGCTTGCGCGAGGTGAAGAACTCGTCGTCGAGCGCCTGCTTTTCGAGCTCGGTGGCGATCTCGATCAGCGGGTTGTACTCGGTCGCCTCGAGCACCTCGTCGACATGCTTCTTGATGATCCGCGCCCGCGGGTCGTAGTTCTTGTAGACGCGATGGCCGAAGCCCATCAGCTTCTCCTCGCGGTCCTTGACGCCCTTGAGGAAGTCGGGGATGTTCTCGACCTTCTCGATCCGGCGCAGCATCCGCAGCACCGCCTCGTTGGCGCCACCGTGGAGCGGGCCGTAGAGCGCCGCGACGCCGGCGGCGACCGCGGAGTAGGGGTCGACCTGCGACGAGCCGACCGCGCGGACGGCGTTGGTCGAGCAGTTCTGCTCGTGGTCTGCGTGGAGGATGAAGAGGACGTCGAGCGCCTTGGAGAGCCGCGGATCGGGCTCGTACTTGACCTCGGTCGCCTTGAACATCATCGAGAGGAAGTTCTCGGGGTAGGTGAGGTCGTTGTCCGGATAGTTGTAGGGCAGGCCTCGGTTGTGACGGAACGCGAACGCGGCCAGGGTCGGCATCTTGGCGATCAGCCGCACCGCCGCCATGTATCGCTCCTCGGGGTCGTCGATCTGCTTCGCGTCGGGGTAGAAGGTCGACAGCGCGCCGACGCCGGCGAGCAGCATCCCCATCGGGTGGGCGTCGTAGCGAAAGCCCTGCATGTGGAGCTTGATGTCCTCGTGGACGAAGGTGTGGTGGGTGATGTCGAACACCCAGCGCTCGAGCTGCGGCTGCGTCGGCAGCTCGCCGTAGACGAGCAGAAAGGCAAGCTCGAGGTAGGACGACTTCTCCGAGAGCTGCTCGATCGGGATCCCGCGGTGCTGCAAGATGCCCTTGTCGCCGTCGATGAAAGTGATCGACGACCGGCAGGAGGCCGTGTTCAGGAACGCGGGGTCGTAGGACATCATCCCGAAGTCGTCCTCTTCGACCTTGATCTGGCGCAGGTCCGTCGCCCGGACCGTGTCGTCGGTGATCTCGACGTCGTAGCTCTCGCCGGTGCGGTTGTCGGTGATGGTGAGCGTGTCCTCGGCTGTCGCCACGCCGCCGCCGTCCTCAGAAGTCCGTTGCTCGGTCGCCATCGCCTCTCCTCGTTCGACTTTTCGCCCGGTGATTCTCGCAGTTTGGGCGATTAGTCCTGCTCGAAGTGGGTGAGTCGCTTGAACTCGGCCAGGCGCTCGGCGATCTCCGACTCGCTCAGCGCCGCGACGCGCTCGGTGCCGAAGTCCTCGACGTTGAACGAGGCCATCACCGAGCCGTAGGCCATCGCCCGCCGCAGGGCGCGATCGTCGTGCTCGCCGGACACGCGGACGCCGTCGAGGTAGCCCAGAAAGCCGCCGGCGAAGCTGTCGCCGGCACCGGTGGGGTCGCGGACGTCCTCGAGCGGCAGGCCTGGGATCGCAAACGCATCGTCGCGCGTGAACAGGGCCGCCCCGAACTCGCCGCGCTTGGCGACGACCACCGTCGGGCCGAGCTCCGTCGACGCCCGCGCCGCCCGCGCCAGGTTCGGCTCGCCGGTGAGCATCCGCAGCTCGGCGTCGTTGAGCATCAGGCAGTCGACCTCGCCGATCGCAGCGCGCAGCGAGTCGCCTGTGGTCTCGATCCACAGGTTCATCGAGTCCAGCGCGGCGAAGCTGGCCGACGACTGACGGCGGACGTCGCGCTGCAGATCGGGCTGGATGTTGCCGAGAAACAGCATCTGCGCCTCGCGCGAGGCCGGCGAGAGCTTGGGCACGAAGTCGGCGAACACGTTGAGCTGCGTGTCGTCGGTGTGGGCGACGTTCATGTCGTGGTCGTAGTGACCGCGCCAGAAGAAGGTCTTGCCGCCGCTCACGTGCTCGATGTCGTCGGTTGCGATCCCTCGCTCGGACAGGACCGCCAGATGCTCGTCGCCGAAGTCGTCGCCGACCGGGCCGACCATCAGGACCTCCGTGAAGAAGCTCGCCGCGAGCGCGAAGTGCACGGCGGAGCCGCCCAGCATCCGTTCGCGCTCGCCGAACGGGGTGCGGACGCTGTCGAAGGCGATCGATCCGACCACAGTCAGCGACACGGCGGCGGCATCGTGACAGACTCATCCGCGATGAGAGCCATCCGGATCGAGGAGTTCGGCGGCCCCGAGGTGATGAAGCTCGTCGAGCTGCCCGACCCCGAGCCCACCGACGGTCAGGTGGTCGTCGACGTGGTCAGGGCCGGCATCAACTTCGGCGACACGCACGCGACCCGCAACGACTATCTGGCCGAGCAGAGCCTGCCGCTGATCCCCGGAGGCGAGATCGCCGGCCGCACCTCGGACGGCCGCCGGGTCGCGGCCTTCCTGCCGAGCGGCGGCTATGCCTCCAAGGCCGCCGTGCCGAAGGAGTGGCTGGTCCCGATCGCCGACGAGGTCGACGACGATCAGGCGGCCTCGCTACTGGTCCAGGGGCTGACCGCGCACGCGCTAGTGCACCGCTGCGCCCGGTTGCAGCCCGGCGAGACGGTGGTCGTGCAGGCGGCCGCCGGCGGCACCGGAAGCCTGGCCGTGCAGCTGGCCAAGCGCGCCGGTGCGCGCGTGATCGCGCTCGCCTCGAGCGAGGAGAAGCGCGAGCTCGCCACCCGGCTCGGCGCCGAGGCCGCCGTCGACTCGCGCGCCGAGGAGCTCAAGGAGGCGATCATCGAGGCGAACGGGGGTGAGCGCGTCGACGCGGTGCTCGAGATGACCGGCGGCCCGACCTTCGAGGCCTGCCTGCGCACGCTCGCCCCGTTTGGCCGCCACGTGGTCTTCGGGATCGCCTCGCGCGAGCAGAACGAGGTCGCCACCGGCCACCTGCTGCGCAACTCGCGCGCCGTGATCGGCTTTTGGCTCGTCCACTTGATTCCTCACCGCGAGGAGGTGGCGGCGATGATCGCCGACCTGTTCGGCGCGGTCGCCTCGGGCGAGCTCCAGGTCACCGTCGGAGGCGTCTACCCGCTCTCCGAGGCCCGGCGCGCCCACGAGGATCTCGCCGGCCGCAAGACGGCGGGCAAGCTTCTGCTAGACCCATCCCGATGACGAAATTCAAGGACCTCGGCCTTACCGAGGACATCCTCACGACCCTGGACGAGCTCGGCTACACCGAGCCGACGCCGATCCAGGAGCAGGCGATCCCCGAGCTGCTCGCCGGCCACGACGTGATCGGGCAGGCGCAGACGGGCACCGGCAAGACCGCCGCCTTCGGGCTGCCGCTGCTGCAGTACCTCGATCCGTCCTCCCAGGAGACGCAGGCGATCGTGCTGACGCCTACCCGCGAGCTCTGCATCCAGGTCACGCAGGCGCTGCGCGCCTACGCCGAGCACCTCGATATCCAGGTCGTGGCGGTGTTCGGTGGGGCGCCGATCGCGACCCAACAGTCGCGCCTGCGCCGGGGCGCCCACGTGGTAGTCGCCACCGTCGGGCGGATGATGGACCTGCTCTCCCGGCGCTCGCTGGTGCTGACCTCGGCGCGCTACGTGGTCCTCGACGAGGCCGACGAGATGCTCGACCTCGGCTTCATCGAGGACGTCGAGAAGATCGTGCGCATGTGTCCGTCCGGGCGCCAGACGGGCCTCTTCTCCGCGACCATTCCGGCGCCGGTCGCGCGGTTGGCGGAGCAGTACATGTACGAGCCGGTGACGATCAAGGTCACCCCCCAGCAGCTCACCGTCGACGCGATCGAGCAGGCCTACGTCGAGGTCGAGCCGCGCAAGAAGACCGAGCGCCTGATCGAGGTGCTCAAAGCCGAGGAACCCGAGCAGGCGATCATCTTCTGCCGCACCAAGATCGGCGCCGCGCGCCTCGACGATCAGCTTCGCGACCGCGGCCTGCGGGTGAAGGCGCTTCACGGCGACATGAGCCAGGGCCAGCGCGACGGGGTGATGATCCAGTTCAAGGACCACAAGCTGCCGCTGCTGGTCGCCACCGACGTCGCCGCGCGCGGGCTCGACATCGAGCATGTCACCCACGTGATCAACTACGACGTCCCCAACTCACCCGAGATCTACGTGCACCGCATCGGCCGCACGGGGCGGGTCGGGCGCACCGGGCGTGCGATCACATTCGTGACGCCGAAGCAGCGCGACGAGATCCCCCTGATCGAGCGGGTGGCGAAGACGTCGATCGGCGAGTGGGAGCCGCCCGAGGAGCGGATCGAGCACGCCCCGCGCCCACGCCGGCGCGACCACGAGCGCGAGCGCGAGCGGACGCCCAGCCAGGACGGCGCCGGCAACGGTGCGGTGAAGCTGTTCGTCAACCGCGGCAGCCTCAGCGGCATCGGCGAGAAGGAACTGCGCTGGGCGCTCACCGAGGGTGCGGTGATCCCCGACGAGGAGATCGGCTCGATCCGGGTGCTCGAGCGCTTCTCGTTCGTCGAGCTTCCCGACGCGCAGGCAAAGCTCGCGCTCGAGCGCCTCGACGGGACCAAGCTCGAGGGCAAGCAGATCCGGGTCGAGTACGCCAAGGACTGATCCGGTGCCGGCGCGCGCGATCGCCGTGCCGGCGCTGCTCGCGGCGGTCTTGGGCGCGGTCTATCTCGTCTGGGAGCCGCCGAGCACCGACCTCGCCGCGCAGACGTTCCGCGCCGAGCTCTTCGACGAGGCCGGCTTCGCCATCTACAACACCGCCTGGTACGAAGGCCACTACACGCTCGGCTACAGCGTCCTGTTCCCGCCGCTGGCGTGGCTGCTCGGGGTGCGCCTCGCCGGGGTCGTTGCTGTGGTGGCCGCGGCGGCGCTCTTCGCGGTAATCGCGCGACGCAGGTTCGGCGACGCGGCCGCGATCGGATCGCTGTGGTTCGCCTTCGGCGTCGGCGCCTGGCTGTTCACCGGCCGGCTGACCTTCCTGCTCGGCGTCGCGCTCGGGCTCGCAGCGATGCTGGCGCTAGACCATCGGCGCCTCCCGCTGGCGGCGATGCTCGCGGCGCTGTGCGCGCTCGCCAGCCCGGTCGCGGGCCTGTTCGTCGTCGTCGCCGGCGTGGCGCTCGCACTGAGAGGCGACCGCGGCGGGGCGGCCACGCTCGCGCTACCGGCGCTCGCGGCGATGGCGGCGCTCAACCTGGCATTCGCCACCGCCGGCGATCAGCCCTATGCGCTTACCACCTTCGTCGCGATCCCGATCTTCGCGGTGTTGGCGCTGTGGCTCGTGCCACGCGAGCAGCGGCTCCTGCGCACCGGCATCGCCATCTACGCGCTCCTCGCCGTCGTCCTGTTCGTGATCCCCAACCCGGTCGGCAGCAACGTCGACCGGCTCGGCGCGCTCCTCGCGGGACCCGTCGCCGCGCTCGTGCTCGCGCCCCGGGCCGCGCTGCTCGCCGTGCTCGCCGTTCCGCTCCTTTACTGGCAGCTCGGCAGCCCGGTGGACGATCTGATCACCGCGGTCGGCGAGCCCGAGACGGAACGCTCGTACTTCGAGCCGCTCGTCGCCGAGCTCGACGACCTGGGAGGCGGTCCGCTCCGGGTCGAGATCCCGCCGACCGAGAATCGCTGGGAGGCGGCGTACGTCGCCCCGGAGCACCCGCTGGCTCGCGGTTGGTTGCGCCAGCTCGAAAGCGAGGACATCGACCTGTTCACTGATGACAACCTCACTCCGGACGCCTACCGAAAGTGGCTCGAAGAGCAAGCGGTCTCCTATGTCGCGGTCGCCGACGCGACGCCCGACTACCTCGCCGAGGACGAGGTCGAGCTGGTCGGCCAGGGCCTGCCATATCTCGAGGAGGTGTGGTCAAACGACCACTGGCGCCTCTACGCGGTCGACCAGCCGCTGCCGCTCGGCGTTTCGGCGCTGGGCTACGACTGGTTCGAGGTCGAGGCAGAGCGGCCCGGACCGATCAGCGTCCGCATCAACCACACCCCGTACTGGAGCGTCACCGAGGGAGACGCCTGCGTGGAGGAGGACGACGAGGGCTGGACCGCCGTCGACGCAGAGCGCGCGGGGACGGTCAGGGTCGAGGCGCGGCTGTTCGGCGATCCGTGCTCGTGAGCGAGATTCCCAGCAGCTCCTCGAGCCGCGCGATCGTCTGCGCCGTGTCGCGGTGCAGCACGGCCGTCATCCCGATCGCCTCGGCGCCGGCGCAGTTCTCGCGCAGGTCGTCGACGAAGACCGCCGCGCCGGGCTTCACCTCGAGCCGCTCGCAGGCGAGCTGGTAGATCTCGGGCTGCGGCTTGTGCAGGCCGACCTCGCCCGAGATCACCGCGACGTCGAACAGATCGGTCGGCGCGCGCTCGTAGATCCCGAGCCCCCAGGAGTTCGAGATCAGGCCGGTGCGCACGCCACCTGTCCGCGCCGCCCGGACGGCGTCGATCATCCGCTCGTCGGGGCGCAGGTCGGCGAACATCCGCGCGATCAGGCCCTCGGGCTCGGCGACGCCAACCAGGGCCCCGAAGCGGCGCTCGAAGTCGGCGTCGGCGAGCTCGCCGGTCTCCAGGCCGCGCAGCAGCGACAGCGCCTCGGCGTCGCCGCGAAACAGCTCCACCACGGCGTCCTGCGCCAGCCCCTCGCGCTCACAGAACGACGCGAACGCCGGCCAGATGCTGGTCGTCAGCACGCCGCCGAAGTCGACGACCAGCGCGCGGTACGGGCTCATATGCTCCCCGCCATGGCCGAGCAGGCTACCCGGGAGATCGAGGGGATCGACGCGGCGGGCGTCGAGGGCTGGTTCACCGCGAACGTGCCCGGCGCCGAGCCGCCGCTCTCCTACGAGCGGATCTCCGGCGGGCGCTCGAACCTCACCTACTCCGTCGCCGACGCGGCCGGCAACCGCTGGGCGCTTCGCCGGCCCCCGCTGGGCAAACGGCTCGCCTCTGCGCACGACATGGGGCGCGAGCACCGGATCATCGCCGCCCTGCAGGAGACGCCAGTCCCGGTGCCGCCGGCGATCGGGCTCTGCGAGGACGAGTCGGTCAACGGCGACCCGTTCTACGTCATGGGCTGGGTCGAGGGGCCGATTCTGCGCTCGCTCGCGGAGGCCGAGGCGTTTCCCGACGAGGCCGAGCGGCGGCGGATCGGCGAGCGCGTCGTCGACACCCTGGTCGCGATCCACGAGGTCGACCCCGACGAGGTCGGCCTCGGCGAGATGGCGAAGAAGGAGGATTACGTCGGCCGCCAGCTGCGCCGCTGGAAGGGCCAGTTCGACAAGCAGCACACGCGCGAGCTGCCGCTGGTCGCCGAGGTCCACGACCGGCTCGCGGCGCGGATCCCCGAGCAGGGGCCGGCGACGATCGTCCACGGCGACTACCGGCTCGACAACATGATCCTCTCACCCTCGGGCGAGGTCGCCGCGGTCGTCGACTGGGAGCTGTGCACGCTGGGCGACCCGCTCGCCGACGTCGGCCTGCTGCTCGTCTACTGGTCGGAGGACGGCGACGAGCTCGTGCCGCTGTTCGAGCCGGCGACGATGGCGCCCGGCTTTCTGAGCCGCGGCGAGGTCAAGGACCGCTACGCCGAGCGTTCCGGCCGCGATCTCTCCGAGATCGACTTTTACGTCGCGCTCGGGCTCTGGAAGCTCGCGATCGTGCTCGAGGGCGTCTACGCTCGCTACGCCGCCGGCCAGTACGGAAAGCCCGGCGCCGACGAGGGCTTCGAGCAGTTCGCCCGCCTCGTCGAGCGTCTGGTCGAGGGCGCCGCCGAGGCCGAGGCGCGGCTCGGTTAGCCAGGCCCCGCGACTTCGTGATTAGACAAAACCGCTGCAGGCGAGACTGCCAGCGAGGCCGTCCATGACGACCGTAAACCTCCGAGTCACGTCCCTCGCTCGATGGACGAGCTTTCCCGAGCGCGGATCGACGATGCGCACCTGGCGCCCGAGGACGTAGGCGTAACGACCCGCGACCTGGACGTCCAACAGCTGAGTTCCGAACCGGCGGGCGAGAAGTCGCCCACTGCGCGTGTAGACGCGGAGCCCGACTCCCTGGCGACGCGGCTCGGAGAAGCGACCCCGGTAGGCCAGCAATCGCCCGGCGGAGAAGCGGACCGCGGTTGCCTGCCTGCTGAGCGTGGTAGCGGCCCAGGTCCCAGTGTCAACCAGCTGAACGCCGTCGCCGGCGACAGCGACCTGGCCTCCGCCGAGCCAAACGGCGCACTGTTGATCGCGAAAAGAGCGATTCGGCGCTGGAGCCGCAGCCGACCCGTCCCTGAGACGGTGGTAGCGAACTCGCATCGTTCGCAGATCCACCTCTGCCGCCGGCGCCCCGGCGGCGAAGACGAAAGCGCGATGTCCGAGCCGATCCACAGCCAGTCCGGCTCGGTCGAGCCGTGCAGGCACGCCGCCGACTCGAAGACGCGGGAGCTCGGCCGCGCGGATGCGGCCGGCGCGATCGACGGCGACCAGCGTTGCCGGCCCGTTCAGGCGTCCGCCGCCGAGCAGCGTGACGAACGTGCCCGAGCTGAGCGCCGTCGGCGGCCCGTAGACGGAGCTTGGGAAGGAACGCTGTCGCAGCGTCTCTTCGGTCCGGGGATCGAAGACCAGCACCTGTCCCGACTGCAACACGGCCGCGATCCGACGCGAGCTCACCCAGCCGACGGCCTCCGCCGCAACCGGTGCATCGATGTCGCCGACGATGCGCATCGAGGCCAGATCGATGAGGCAGAGCCCGGCCCCACAGGTGGGTTGTCCGGGGCTGCCCATGCCGAGCGCAACCCGGGAGCGTTCGGGAGAGAGACTCCAGCCGTCGTGATATTCGCCCAGCCGGCGGTGCGGCCTGCGCGGCTCAAGGGTGAGCGGGTCGAGCCGAGCCAGCGTCTGCCCCACGACGCCGACCGGCTCAGTCGTCGGTAGCGGTCTCGGTCGCAGACCCTGGCGTTGCGGCTCCACCGAATCGTCGCGAGCCGCCCGGCGCAGCGCTGGCGGCGAGACCACGGAGCAGGCGCCGGACTCGAGCGCGCCGTCCCGGCGCGAGCGGTAGGCGCCCATCGCGATCTTGCCGCCTGTCCGTCGCGGCAGACCGCAGGCACTTGCCGCGAGCTGGGCACGCACGCGCACGAACTCACCCGGATCGCCTCCGTAGGCGCGAATCACGCGGTAGCGAAAGAACCCCATGCCGGGCGGAGCCGAGCCCCCGGGCGGCGGCGGTTCGCTGAGCTTGCGAACCGATTTGAGGACCCCGATGAAGGAGAGGTCGGCGCTGCGCAGCACCGCCCGCGCCGCCTCGCTCTCAGACTGCGCCGCGCAGGTGCAGGCGAAAGCGCCCGAAGGCAGGGTGAGGAACATGCAGGCTGAGCTCAGTCCAGCCAGCAGCCACTTCATCGGCGTCGGCCGCGCCATCTATCCAACCCTACGCCTGACGCTGGCATCCGTCACGGCTCAGATCAGCAGGGTGAGAAGCGACCGAACCAGAGCGCTCGCCCCGGTCAACCAGCCGGTCGCCGCCGGTTCCTCCGCGACGTACTCCTCGCACAGGCCTCTCAACGGGCGGGAGTGCGTGAGCCCATCGGTGGCGTCGAGAAGCCAGGTCGACCGCGAGACCCGCGTCTCGGCAACGAGCTGACCAGAGCCGTCGTGTGCCTGGAGGCGTGGAGGCTCGACGGCGCAGGCGGTTTGACGATCGACCGTGAGCCAGAAGTAGCTGTAGGCGCCGGCCGCGCCGAGGCCGGCCGCGCGCTCGGCGTCGATCGGGAGCACCGTGGGGTCAGGCGACAACGCCCCGGCGGGCGTCGAGGCGACCGTCGCCGTCTCGCTGCCCGCGATGCCGACCAGCGTCAGTCGATCCGGCTCGTCGACGCGGACCGCGATCAGCGGCTCCAGCAGGGGCTTGGTGCGGCCGAACGTGGCGGCGGTCCAGCAGGAGTCCGATCCGTCGCCGTTGCGGAGGCTGACGTACGTGCAGACGTAGGGATCGGCGCCGATCCCCTCGGGACCGGCGGCGATCTGGAACGAGGCCTCCCCGCCCGCCCGCGGGCAAGCGATCACGTCGCCCGGTTCGGTGAGCACGCGGTGTCGATCCTGCGCTGGCTTGAACTCGTCAGTGACCACCAGTGGCCCGCCCTCCTCGCAGGTGCGCTCGACGATGTGCGCGATGTCGTAGCCGCCAACGGCGGGGGCGGGAGCGACGAGACACGACACTGCAAGCAGACTGAGAACCACGTTCCGCGCTGATTTCACGCCCGGGATACGCCCGGGCGAGCCGGTCAGGTCCGCCTACGCCGGCGCGGCGGCTGACGGGCGCGCGGCCTCGGCCGCTTCGTCCTCTTTCGCCCAGCGGTTGAGCTCGCGGCGGGCAATGACCATCTTGTGGACCTCGTCGGGACCGTCGGCGACCTTGAGCATGCGCGAGAAGCGCCACATGCCGGCGAGCGGGAGGTCGTCGGACATGCCGAGCGAGCCGTGGACCTGGATCGCGCGGTCGAGCACGTCCATGACGACGTTGGCGGCGACGACCTTGATCATCGAGATCTCCCGGCGCGCCTCCTTCTTCCCGTGCGTGTCCATCTTCCAGGCGGCCATCAGGGTGAGTAGCCGCGCCTGCTCGGTCTCCATCCGCGACTTGGCGATGAAGTCCTGGACGAACTGCTTTTCGGCCAGCTTCGAGCCGAACGCCTCGCGCGAGTTGGCGCGCTTGCACATCATCTCGATCGCCCGCTCGCAGGTGCCGATCGCGCGCATGCAGTGGTGGATCCGTCCGGGGCCGAGCCGGTCCTGGGCGATCACGAAGCCCGCCTGGCGCGGGCCGAGCAGGTTGTCGGCGGGCACGCGGCAGTCCTCGTAGCGGATCTCGCAGTGGCCGGGACCTCCGTCGTGTCCCATCACCGGCACCGGCCGCACGAGGTCGAAGCCGGGGGCGTCGGTGGGGACCAGGATCATCGATGCGCGCGCGTAAGGGTGGGCGTCGGGGTCGGTGACCACCATCGCGATCGCCACCGAGGCGCCGACCGCGCCCGACGTGAACCACTTGTGGCCGTTGATCACCCACTCGTCGCCTTCGAGCTCGGCGCGGGTCTGGAGCGTGGTCGGGTCCGAGCCGGAGACCTCGGGCTCGGTCATCGAGAAGCACGAGCGGATCTGGCCGTCGAGCAGCGGCTCGAGCCACTGGCGCTTCTGCTCCGGCGTCCCGTGCTCGGCGATGATCTCCATGTTGCCCGTGTCCGGAGCCGAGCAGTTGAAGGCCATCGGCGCGATCGCGGGACTGCGCCCCATCTCCTCGCAGAGCACGCCGTACTCCCAGTTCTCCAGGCCGGCGCCGTGCTCCTCGTCGGGCATGAACAGGTTCCACAGCCCGTCGGCGCGGGCGACCTCGCGGATCTGAACGAGGATCTCGGGATAGGCGCGGCCCGAGTCGACGGTGACCTCTTCGTCGAGAGCGCGCAGCGCCTCGCCCTCGACCGGGTAGACGTGCTCGTCCATGAACTCGCGAATCCGGTCGCGCAGCTCGGTGACGCGTGGGCTGAGCTCGAAGTCCATGGTCAGTAGGCCAGCGGCACGTATTCGGAGGGAAAGCCGGAAGCGCCGAAGAACCAGCTCTCGACCGCGTAGCGCGGCCTGTTCATCGACGGGTCGGCGCCGGTCGCGTGCAGGAACAGGTCGTCGAACATCAGGCCGTCACCCGCCTCGAAGATCGGGCGCAGGATCGGCTTGTCCAACGCCGCCTCGCGGGCGACGTCGGGTGCGACCGACCAGTCGAACATCGCGCCGTCGGTGCCCGTCGGCACGATGTGGTCGAGGCGCCGCGGCACGATGTCGAGTCCGGGGGAAACGTCGCCGCAGCGGTTCAACGCAACCCACACGTTGAGCGCGTTGACCTCGCCGAGGAACGCGCCGTCCTGATGCCAGGCGCCGCCGGTGTCGGGCTGGACCTTGCGCAGCGTGCACTTCTGCACTGACAGCGCCGGCGTCTCACCGAGGTACTCGGTGATCAGGGTCCTGAGTCCGTTGCGCTCGAATGACTCGATCATCGAGAACATCACCCGGGGCGAGTCGGCCGCCCACAGGCCGGCCTCGGAGACCCACTCGCGCGCTATCAGTCCACCTTTCTCCTCCTCGGTGCCCTCGAACTCCTCGTAGAGCCCCGGCTCGGCCTCGTCCCCGGCGGATTTGGCGTCGCGTGCCACCAACGCCTGCTCGATCTCCGCCGCGAGCGCGGTCGCGTCGCTGCCGTCGACCAGGCCCCGGACCAGCACGCAGCCGTCGCGCAGGATCCCGGCGCGCAGGAGCTGGGGCGTCAAGTCCGCGGCCGCGATCTCGGGCAAGGTCTCGGATTCGGGCAGCGACCGGTCGTCCGGGCTTGCGCCCCCGGCGCCGTTCTGCGTCGACGTCAGGGCCCGGCCCGCCCGATGCCTCAGGTGCAGGAGTCTGCGCTCCAGGTCGGCGTCGCGCCGCTCGCGATTCTCAGCCGTCAGGGCCTCGATCTCGGCGAGGATCTCCTCGGTCGGCGGGGCGGCGACGGCGCCGTTGCGGTCCTTGCGGCGAAAGATCATCCCGGAGGGCAACGGTATCAGCGGGCCGCGGGCGTGCGGGCGGGCGCACCGACGACGGTCACTCCGGCGGGGACGTCGTCGACGACCACCGCGTTGGCACCGATCTGAGCCCCCTCGCCGATCCGAATCGGGCCAAGGATCTTCGCCCCGGTGCCGATCTGGACGCCGTCGGCGACCTTGGGTCCGTTGACCTCGCCCTTGCGGAGCCCGATCGTGACGAACGGGGCGACGGTCACGCCGGCGCCGATCTCAGTGATCCCGTCGATCACCACCTGCCCGTGCAGGATGTAGAGGCCGGGCTGGATTACGACCGGATCGCCGATGTAGACCTGACCCAGGCTGATGGCCATTCGGTGCGCGAGCGCGGGGAGCAGAGGCACACCGAGAGCCTGCAGCCGCGCCTTCAGGCGGTAGAACGCCTGCGCGAGAAAAGCGTCGCTCTGCCAGCTCAGGCGAACGATCTGCAGCAAGGCGTCGGTGGGCGAGCGAAACTCCGAGCGCTCGCCGCGATAGGCGGCGGTCACCCTGGCGTCGGCCACCAACGCCTCCCGCAGGCGCGGGTGGCGAGCGCGGATTCCACGCAGCACGTCCTCTCGAGTGAGCGGGGGCGGCGATCCCATCGCGGCCGAAGATATCTTGCGCCCATGCCTGTCAGCCACTTCCCGACGGATCCCGACGAGAACGCAGCCTCGATCGTGAACCTCGGCGAGCTGCTCTTCTCGTGCCTCGAGGCGATCGACGCCGGGAAGGTGGTCGAGGTGGGCGCATTTCACGGCAAGTCGACGCGCGACCTCCTCACCTGGGCGGGGGATCGCGATGCCCGGATTGTCGCCGTCGACCCGGCGCCGGAGGTCGAGCTGCGCGAGCTGGCGTCCGAGCACCCCGAGCTCGAGCTGCTCGAGCGGTCCAGCATCGAGGCGCTCGAAGGGCTCGACGCCGACGCGGTGATCCTGGACGGCGACCACAACTACTTCACCCTCACCGAGGAGCTGCGGCTGATCGAAGCCGGCCATCCCGGCGCTGCGCTGCCGCTGGTGATCGCGCACGACATCGGCTGGCCCCTGGCTCGCCGCGATGCCTACTACGCCCCGGAGCGCGTCCCGCCCGAGCATCGCCAGCCGCTGGCGCGAAACGTGTTCCTGGCTCCCGGGGAGGCGCAGCCGGTCGCCGGCGGGATGCCATTTGCCTGCGTCGCCGAGCGCGAGGGCGGCCCGGCCAACGGCATCCTGACCGCGGTCGAGGACTTCATCTCCGATCGCCCCGAGCTGCGGCTGGCCGTGGTCCCGGCGTTCTTCGGGCTCGGGTTCATCTGGCACCGCGACGCTCCATGGGCAGAGCCCGTCGCAGAGCTCCTCGCGCCCTGGGATGGCAATCCCATGGTCGCGCGCATGGAAGAGAACCGGATCAGGCAGATGACCGAGCGCTACCGGATCACCAAGCTGCTCGACGACCTCGAGGCCCGGGCCGAGAGGCAGCGCGACCTGCTCGCCGCGCTGCGGGACTCGCGCGCGCTCGGCCTGGCCGAGCGCCTGTCCGGCCTGGTACGCCGCGGCCGTCCGGCGTTCTCCCGCGAGGAGGTCCGCGAGGTGCTCGACGAAAGCGAGGCGTAGCCGAGCCGCGCCGCTGTTGAGGCGCCTTATGTAGAGCTCAGCCGCGGCGGCGCCGGCGCAGCCGTTCGGCCAGGGCCCGCGCGGGAGCCATCGCACGCCAACTCTTGCTGGTGCGAAGCGCCTCCAACTCCTTGTACTGGGCGACCCGCACGAGCTCCTCGACGCCGCCCATCAGGCGCGCCAGCGACGCCTCGGCCTCGGCGCGCCGCGCCCGCTGCTTCCAGTCGCCGCTGCCGTTCTCGGCCAGCTGCGCGTCCCACTTCTCGGCCAAGCGCATGTGCGCCTGGATCCAGCTCTCGGGGTCCTGGACGAGGCGCAGCGAGTGATGGTGAACGACCCGCATGTCCGAGGTCACCACCTTCTTGCGCGCGGAGCGCGCCTGCATGCAGATGTCCAGGTCATAGCCGTGCTGCTGGCCGAGCGACTCGTCGAAGCGCAGGTTCTGCAAGACCCACGGCGAGAGCCCCATCACGAAGCCGTCGATCGAGTCGACCTCGCCGGTGCGGGCGAACGGCGGCATCGACTCGGGCATCCAGGCGAATGCGGGAATCTCGCCGCCGCCGAACTCCGCGTAGCGGTGGGTGAAGGAAGCCCAGGTGATTGAGCCCTCCCACCAGGCGATACTGCGCACGTCGACCGCGCCGGCGCAGCCGACGATTGCGACCTCGGGGTCGGCGAGCGCCGCCCGCAGCTTGGTGGTGAACTCCGGATCGATGATCTCGGCGTCCTGATGGACCAGCACCAGCGCCTCGAGGTCGTCGCGGTCGGCGACCTGGTCGATGATCAGGTTGTAGTTGCGAAAGATCGAGCCGACGCTGGCGAAGACGATGAGCTCGAGGTCGGGCTCTTGGTCGATCAGCCGCCGCACCCCGCGCTCGGCGCACTGCTTGAACACCTCGACGTCGGTGATCGCGGAGGCGAAGACGATCATCGCGCGGCGCTCCCGAGCTCTCGGCGGAGCTCGCCGAGTTCGCGCTCGAGCTCGAGCTCGCGCTCGGTCGGCACC
>DAIRGH010000150.1:0-4896 GCA_036794585.1 Solirubrobacterales bacterium
TGGGCGTCGGTCGCACCGAGCAGGCGACCCAGATCGATGAGATCTTCAACGCCCTGGATCAGGAGACGCGGACCTCGTTCCAGAACTGGCAGCGAAACGCCGCGATCGCCATCGACGGTCGCGGGCTGGACCTCAACGACTCGCTCGGCAACCTCGGCCCGTTCCTGACCGATGCCTCCGACGTGATCACGATCCTCGACCAGCAGAAGGCCGAGCTCAAGGGCGTCGTGAGGGACACAGGTGCGGTGTTCGAGGCGCTGACCGACCGCGATCAGGAGCTCGCGGGGATGATCGTCGGCTCCAACAACACCTTCGACGCGCTCGCCCAGGAAGAGCGCGCGCTGGCCGAGACGTTCCAGATCCTGCCGACGTTCCAGCGCGAATCGCGCCTGACGCTCGAGCGCCTGGACGAGTTCCAGGCCGACACCCGCCCGCTGATCCAGGACCTGATCCCGGTCGCCCGCGACCTCTCACCGACGCTGGAGTCGGTGCGCGAGCTGTCGCCGAACCTGCGCAGCCTGTTCGTCGACCTCGACGACCTCAACAAGGCCTCGCGCAAGGGCCTGCCGGCCCTCGAGGACTTCCTCGAAGGCCTCACCCCTGTGCTCGACCGGCTCGACCCGTTCCTGGCCAACCTGAATCCGGCGCTCGACTTCCTTTACTGGCAGCGCGGGACCGTGACGGACTTCACGGTCGGCGCGGCCGCCGGGCACGCCGCCTCGCTGCCGGCATTCGACGGTCAGCCCGCGCCGCGCCATTACCTGCGAGTGATTCCGTTCAACGGCGCCGAGGCCCTCGGCCTGCACCAGACGCGACTGTCGGCCAACCGCGGCAGCGGCTACCTCAAGCCCGGCGAGCTCAACGGCGCCCAGGGCGTCGCCGCCGGAATCTTCCCCAACTTCGACTGTAAGAACACCGACTACACCCCGGGGACGACCGCCGGCTCGCAGCCGACGACCGACGAGGAGGAGTACGACGACTCCCAGCAGCCGCCGGTCAACAACGGCTTCGCGCCTTGCGTGATCACGCCCGACTCGCCGGCGGAGTTCGGCGGCGAGCGCCTCCCGCAGGTCTTCTCCGACCCGTAGGCCGGCGAGCGGCGCGCCCGCCTCAATAGGATTCTCCTCAGGCCTGAGAGAGGAGAGAGGTGGCTTACTTCAAGGACGCCGACGAGGTGTACGACACACTCGGGCGGCTGTTCGTCGAGATCGCGGGCGACGAGGAGCTGGCGCCGAAGTTCAAGAAGGCGAACACGATCGTGCGCTACGAGCACTCCGACCCCGAGGCGGTGATCACCGTGAAGATCAAGGAGGGCGAGGAGACCCGGGTCGAGTTCGGCGAGACCGACATGGAGCCCGAGGTGACGATGACGATGGAGGCCGACACGGCCCATCGCTTCTGGCTCGGCCAGGTCAACGTCACGGTCGCCCTGGCCCGGGGCCAGATCAAGGCGACGGGCCCGGTGGCGAAGATCCTCAAGCTGGTGCCGCTGACCAAGCCGCTCTTTCCCCGCTACAAGGCTCTGCTCGAGGAGCGTGGACGCGCCGACCTGGCAGCCGTCTGACCCGGGCCCGGTCGCGACATGAAGGCCGAGGAGTGGGCTGAGACGGTCCGCGGGCTCGCCGCCAAGCGCGGGGTCGCCTACGAGCCCGTCGGCGGGCTCAACCCCAAGGGCGGGCCGGCGGCGCTATGTCCCGGCGGCACCAACCGGATCACCGGTCAGCTGAACGACGGATTCTGGGGCGCGTCCTGCGACGCCGACGAGCGCGAGGAGGGAGGCCTGTTCTCGAAGACGGTGCTGCCGCGGGCGGTGCTCGCGAAGGCGCACATGCCCGACCTGGCTCAGGTGGTGCCGATGTTCAACGTCGAGTCGGTCGAGGGCGCCGAGCGGATTCAGCAGCAGGCGAGCCGCCGCAGGGTCGAGTTCGAGTCGATCGAGTTCAACCGCCGCTTTCTCGCCACAGTGCCCTCCGACTACGACCCGGTAGCCCTGCGCGAGCTCTTCGGCCCCGGCTTCCTCGACTGGGTCGCGAGGATCGAGGACGAGATCGACTTCGGGATCACCGACCGCCAGCTTTATTTCCTGTGGCGCCTGCGCGATCGAACCGGGGACGAGTACGAGCAGGCGCTCGACAACGCCGGCCAGCTGTTCACCCGGCTACAGGGCGAGATGGAGGAATCGGGGATCCACACGTATCCCGCCGGTCCCTGGCACGCCGGCCTGGAGCCGTTTCCAGCGACCTAGGAGGCGCGCCGGCGCAGCCGCTCGCGGGCGGTGCGGTAGAAGCGCCAGTGGCGCGACATGAACGCGCGGTAGCGGCCGACGCCCTTGGGGATCTCGAAACCGCCGACGAGCCGGTGCGGGACGAGCGCCCACCCGCGTTCGTCGCGAATCAGATCGCCGCGGACCTGGAAGTTCTCCTGCCAGGCCATGTTCGGATCGTGCGCGTGCGCGACCAGGCAGGCGCGTCCGGGGATCACCGGCAGCCCTACCGGCTCGGAACCCAGGACGACCCGTCTCTGGTGCCGGTCCAGCTCGACCGGAACGCGGACCGAGAGCGGAAAGCCATCCGGGCCGACCCATGAGAGCACCGCGGTCGGGTGCCGGGAGCCGAGCTGGTCCATGCGCGAGTCCCAGCGCACCGCGCCGCCCGCGGCCTCCGCGTGGGGCTCGGGCGGCTCCTCGCTGTGGCCCGAGCGCACTTCCTCCAGGTGGGCGCCGTGGATCTCGGGCGGGCTGCTGAGGTCGCCCTGCGACCAGATGAAGACGCGCTCGGGCCGCACGTGGACGTAGATCCGGGTGTAGTACCAGCGCAGGGGACGGCGCACTGGAGCGGGCGGGTGCATCTTCTTCGTCGCCGGCAGCTTCTCGCCGAGATCGTGGAAGTACCGGTCCGCGTTCGCATCGAGGTCGTGCTCGTCGACCTCGGCCGTGCCCTGGACGAGCACCTGGATGCCGCTGCCGACTCCCGACCCCGTGGGGTCCGAGAACAACAGGCCGACGTGGTGGTTGCGTTTGGCGTCGTCGGCCTTCTTCGGATAGCCGAGCCCGGTGGTGACGTCGATGGAGGGACCGCCGTCGGAGTAGTAGGGAGTGACGGGCCAAGCGATCGGCTGCTGGCGCGAGTCGATCGTCGTGAACTCGGTGGTGACGAACCGCGTGAAGCAGTCCCTCACCTCCTCGGGAAGGCTGCTCGTCACGGCGGCAGCGTATCGACGTCGGCGACGGCGTCGTCATAGCCGTCGTCGCCGGGCAGAAGTACACGATGATCGGCGCGAGTGCCCGCGACCCGCGGCAGGATCGGCTCGAGCTCGCGCTCCGGCGCCGCGGCGAGCACCTCCTCGGCGTTCGCGTAGGGCGCGAGCGTCTCGAGCGTCCTGATCGTGGGGAAGACGAGCTTCAGCTCACCGGCCGCGTGCGCCTCCAGCGCCTGCTGCGGGTTGAACCAGCCCGCGTCGTCGACCTCGCGGCCGTCGACCTTCGGCGGCGAGTGCGCGGGGGCGAGGGCGACGAAGAAGTGGGTGTCGAAGCGCACTGGGACCACCTCTGGGGTGATCCAGCGCGACCAGGCGTGCAGCTCGGTTCCCGGCTCGAGCTCGATCCCGGTCTCCTCGGCGAGCTCGCGCGTCGCGCACTGCACCGCGGTCTCGCCCGCGTCGATCGCGCCGCCCGGGAACACCCATACGCCCGGCATGAACGACTGCTCGGCGCCGCGCCTGACCATCAGGATCTCGAGGCCGCGATCGGTGTGCCGGCCGCCTCGTCGCAGCAGGATGATCGTGGCGGCGGGACGGGGAGTAGCCGGAACGTCGCTCACCTCCCGGACTGTAACCTGCCCGACCCCGATGACCACGGAGACCAAGCAGCTGTGGATCTGCACCTCCTGCGGGTTCATCTACGACCCCGACGAGGGCGATCCCGACGGCGGGATTCCGCCCGGCACGTCGTTCGACGACATCCCGGCGACCTGGTTCTGCCCCGTCTGCGGGGCCCGCAAGGCCGACTTCGAGCCGTACGAGTAGTTAGTCGAGGACCGCTTCGCGACGGTGGCGCTGGACGCGCGTCGCGCCCCACCAGACCAGCAGGCCCACCAGGCCCAGCGGCACGAGCACCGCGAGGCTGACCAGCGCGATTCCGGCCATCACCCTGAGCACGTCGCCGGCGTCGTGCAGGGCGTCGGTGAGCGACCAGCCCGAGTCGTCCTCGTCGCGGTCCTTGCCCACGCTCGGGTCGGCGGCGATCGCGACGCTCACCGGTACCAGGCTGACCCGCTGCTGGGCGGCCGCCAGGTCGTCCTGGGCGTCCTCGAGCTGCGCCTGCACGATCCGCAGCCGCGCGCGGATGCTCTGCTGCTCGGTTTCAGTGACGGCGTCCTCGAGCTGGGAGAGCAGGTTCTGGCGCGCTTCTGAGAGCGCGGCGATCCGCTCCTTGGCGCCGACGAAGCGACCGGTGATGTCCTCGGTGCCGTCGGTGCGCGAGACGACGTGGCCGAGATCGGAGAACGCGGCGAGCGCCGCCGGCAGCTGGCCCGCCGGGATCTTGAGCTGGAAGTTGGCGCGGCCGGGCTCGGCCCCGCGGACGTCGGGGTCGCCACCGCTGACCCGCGAGGAGACCACGAAGCCGCGATGATCGGCGACCACGTCGAGGACTCCATCGGCGGCGTCGCGGAACTCCTCGGGCGAGGTTGCAAGCGACAGGTCGACTCGCTGCGCCATGCGGCGACCGTGCGGGCCCTCGGGCCTCTGGGCTTGCTCAAGCACCTCGTCGGCAGAGACGCCGAGGCCGCTGAGGCCGCCGTCGGAGGCACGGTCGGATTCCGAGACTGCGGGCGCGAGCTCGTACTCCTCAGCCGCGGCGCCGGCCGCGCCGGCGGGCTGGGCGGGCAAGGCCTCGAC
>DAIRGH010000064.1:0-17108 GCA_036794585.1 Solirubrobacterales bacterium
GGCGCGCACGAACCCCGACTGCGCGCCGCGGACCACGGCGCCGGCGCCGCGCACGGTGCCGGTCGCGGTCGTGATGAGCCCCTGGACGAAGCGACGTTCGATCACCGCATTCGAAAACCGCCCGAGCGCGATCACCGGCCTATAGACCAGCCAGTCGATCAGCTCGTCGAAGTACCACTTGGCAAACAGGAAGGCGTGGACTCGCCGGTACCGCTGCTGCCAGTGAGCGGTGACCCCCCGGCGCGCCCGGTAGACGAGGAAGGCGAAGGCGATGCCGGCGATCGAGATCAGCCCGCCCACCGCGAGCCCGAGCCAGGCCGCTGCGGTCGACGGCACGGTCTCGTGGAAGATCGAGCTCTCGAAGGTCGGCTCGAAGAAGCGCTCGAGTACATCGGTGACGCCGGGGATCTGGACCACCCCGCCGAAGATCGCGAGCACCCCCAGTACCGCCATCGCCGCTCGCATCGGCCACGCCCGCTCGGCGATGTGATGCTCGGGACCGGGGAAGCCGACGTCGGTGTCCTCGGGCTCACCGGTCATCGGGTTGACCGGCTCACCGTGGGCGAGGTGCCCCTCCTCGAGCTCGCGCGCCTCGGGCACCGGATCGCCGTAGACGACCCGGAAGCCGATCCGGAAAGCGTAGAACGCTGTCAGGAAGGCCCCCAGGTAGCCGCCGATGGCGAAGATCCAGTACATGCCGCCGCGCTCGGCGGCGAACACCAGGATCTCGTCCTTGGAGAAGAACCCCGACATCCCGGGGTACCCGGCGAGCGCGAGCGCGCCGATCAGCAGCAAGATCGAGGTGAACGGCAGGGCGCGGCGAAAGCCGCCCATCCGGTCGATGTTCTGGTTGTTGGCCATCGCCGCGATCACCGAGCCGGCGGCCATGAACAGGAGCGCCTTGAAGAAGGCGTGGGTCATCAGGTGGAAGAGCCCCGCCCCGTAGGCGCCGATCGAGACGCCGACGACCATGTAGCCGATCTGGCTCATCGTCGAGTAGGCGATGATCCGCTTGAGGTCGGTGACCACCAGCGCGATCGAGGCGGCGACCAGCAGCGTCGCCAAGCCGATGAAGGCGCCGATGTCGGCCGCCGTCGGCGCGAGCTCGAACAGCGGGAACATGCGCGCGATCAGGTAGACCCCGGCAGTGACCATGGTTGCGGCGTGGATCAGGGCCGAGACGGGCGTCGGTCCCTCCATTGCGTCGGGCAGCCAGGTGTGCAGCGGCAGCTGCGCCGACTTCGCGAACGCGCCCACCAGCAGCAGGCAGCAGATCCCGACCACCACCCCCTCATTGATGTCGAACGTCTGGCGGGCGGCCTCGAACGAGCCGAGCAGGTCGAGCGTGCCGAGCTCGCGCAGGATGAAGAACGCGGCGAGCACCAGGCCAACGTCGCCGACGACGTTGATCACGAACGCCTTCATCCCCGCCCGGGTCGCGGTGTCGCGCCGGTACCAGAAGCTGATCAGCGCGTAGGAGGCAAAGCCGACGAACGCCCAGCCGACGATCAGGATCACGTAGTTGCCGGCCAGGACCAGGACCAGCATCGAGAAGACGAAGAAGTTGAGCAGGGCGAAGAAGCGCCGGTAGCCCCCGTCGGAGTCCATGTAGGCGACCGAGTAGAGGTGGATCAGCGCCGACACCCCGGTCACGACCAGGCACATGAACACCGAGAGCGGGTCGACCAGGATGCCGAGGTTGATGTCGATTCCGGTAGCGGAGGCGTAGTCGTAGAGCGAGTCGGTGAGCTGGCGGGCCTCGTGAGGCTGGTCGAGCAGCGAGAGCAGCGCGCCGACCGAGCAGGCGAAGGCGAGCCCGATCGCCGCGGTGCCGATCCAGCCCGCCGCGCGCGCCGGCAGGATCCGCCAGCCGAGCGCGATCACCATGCTGCCGAGCAGCGGAAAGGCGAGGACCAGCCAGGCCCAATCCGTCGCTTCCATCAGCCGCGCAGCCTCCGGATCCCGTCGACGTCGAGCGGCAGCCGGCGGCGGAACATCGCCACGATCAGGCCGAGGCCGACGACCACCTCACACGCCGCGACGACCATCACGATCAGCGCGAACACCTGACCGTCCTGCGTGCCGGTCGAGCGCGCGAAGGCGACCAGCGCCAGGTTGCCCGCGTTCAGCATCAGCTCGAGGCAGAGCAGGATCACCAGCGGGCTGCGCCGCAGCAGCACGCCGCACGCCCCGATGGCGAACAGCAGCGCCGAGAGGACGAGATACCAGCCGAGGTCCACTAAGCGGCCTCTTCTCCCTGCCGCTTGCGACCCGCCAGGACGATCGCGCCGACGGCGGCGATCAGCAGCAGCATCGAGGCCGCCTCGAAGGCGACCAGGAAGCGCTCGAGCAGCAGCTTGCCGATCTCCCCCGGCGAGCCGAAGCCGGCCTGGATCGTCGGCCCCTCGCTCTCGACAGCCTTCAGCGAGCTGCCCACGACCGCGATCGAGACCTCGATGAACAGCGCCGCCGCCAGCACCGGGCCGAGAAGGCGCTGGCCGGGGATCGGCTCCCAGATCGGCTCCTCGACCCCGCCGACGTAGGCGGCGACGAACAGGTAGAGGACCATCACCGCGCCGGCATAGACGACGATCTGCGCGGCGGCGATGAACTCCGCGTGCAGCAGCAGGAACAGGCCGGCGAGCGCGACCAGGTGCACGATCAGCGCCAGCACGCTGTAGAAGGGATTGCGCAGCGCGATCACCGCGATCGCGCCGCCGAGCGCACCGATCGCCCCCGCGAAGAAAGCGACGGCCTCCACCGCTACTCGCCCTCGCGCCTCAGCGGTGTGCGCTCGATGGACTCGGCGAGCAGCATCTCCTTGGTGAAGATCAGGTCGCCGCGGTTGTAGTCGGCCATCTCGTATTCGTGGCCCATCGTGATCGCGTCGAACGGGCAGGCCACTTCGCAGTAGCCGCAGAAGATGCAGCGCGCGAGGTTGATCTCATAGACCGCCGCGTAGCGCTCGCCGGCCGAGACGCGGTCGGCCGGGTCGTTCTCGGCGGCGACCACGCGGATGCAGTCGGCGGGGCAGGCAGCCGCGCACAGCGAGCAGCCCACGCACTTCTCCAAGCCGGTGTCCTCGAAGCGGTGCAGCTTGTGCCGGCCGCGGAAGCGCGGGTACACCGGGGTCTTCTCCTCCGGGTACTGGATCGTCATCGGACCCTCGACCAGGCGCGCCATCGTCGTCTTCAGCCCCCGCAAGGTCTCGCCGAAGGCGCGGTAGGCGCCGGTGGCCCCGCCAGGCTCGGGCCCGCGCTGGACCGCGATCACCTCCTCGGCGTCCTTCAGGTACGGGAATTCCTCGCTCACGCTACGACCACCAAGACCGCGGTGACCACGATGTTCAGCGTCGCCAGCGGCAGCAGCACCTTCCAGCCGAGGCTCATGAGCTGGTCGTAGCGCAGCCGCGGCAACGTCGCCCGCACCCAGATGAAGACGAAGATCAGCGCCATGATCTTCGCCAGCATCCAGATCGGGTCGAGCCATCCCGGTCCGGGTCCCATCCAGCCGCCCAGGAAGAACGCGGCGGCGATTCCGCAGACCACGAACATCTCCAGGTACTCGGCGAGCAGGAACGACGCAAACCGGGTGCCTCCGTACTCGGTCTGATAGCCCTGCACCAGCTCGGCATCGGCCTCGGGCAGGTCGAACGGCGCCCGGTTGGTCTCGGCGAAGCCGGCGACGATGAAGACCAGGAAGCCGACGATCTGCGGGACGATGTACCACACCTCGTCCTGCGCCTCGACGATCGAGACCAGCGACAGCGAGCCGGCCATCATGATCGGGCCCAGCAGCGACAGGCCCATCGCGACCTCGTAGGAGATCAGCTGCGCGGCCGAGCGCATCGCGCCGAGGAAGCTGTACTTCGAGCCCGACGACCAGCCCGAGAGCAGCAGGCCGTAGAACGAGATCGAGCCGAAGGCGAAGAAGTACAGGACGCCGATCGAGACGTCGATTCCGTAGAAGCCGACGCCGTCCTTGACATCGCCGAACGGCAGGATCGCGATCGTGGTGATCCCCGAGAAGATCACCAGCGCCGGGCCGATCGCGTACAGGAACGGGACCGCCGCCTCGGGCCTGAACACCTGCTTGCCGGCGAGCTTGAGGATGTCGGCCAGCGGCTGCATCAGCCCCACCGGGCCGACCCGGTTCGGGCCGTAGCGATGCTGGAAGCGCCCGATCAGCTTGCGCTCGACCACCGTCAGCACCGGCACGATCAAGAACACGACCAGGAAGATCACGATCGACTTCGCGATCAGGATCCAGGTCGCCTCCGCGAAGCCGACCTCGGCGAGCGGGATCACGGCTTCGTCACCTCTACGGTCGCGGCGCCGGAGAGCGCGTTCGCGTTGTTCTCGGCGGTCCCCTCGATCAGGAAGGCGGTGCCGGGACGCGCGCGATCCCGCAGATCGACCCGGGCGCGGATGCTGGTGCCGTTGGAGCGCACCTCGACCTCGTCTCCGTCTTCCAGCCCGAGTCGCTCTCCGTCGGAGACTGCGAGCTCGACGGTCTGGTGCTGCGCGAGGAAGCGCAGTGCCACGTTGCGGTCGGTGGTCTCGTCCGCCCACAGGTGTCGGTACGTGCCTAGGCGGAGGGCGCCGTTGGCGGGGGGCGTGCCCGCGGACCCTTCGCTTGCGCTTCGGTGAGCGTCCGCGGACACACCCCCCGCCCCCGGCGCTTGCGCCTGGGGCCGTTGCTGCCAACGGACTCCCTTGCCGCCGATCTCCTCGTGGGTGATGCCGGCGTAGAAGGGGACTTCGGTCGCGATCGCTTCGAGGGCTTCGGGGGCCGAGTCGATCCCGGTCTCGTCGCCCAATCTCGCTGCGAGTTCTGCCAGGACGTGCCAGACGGAGCGCACGTCGCCGGGGTGCGGGACGGTTCGGCGCAGGCGCTGCAGGCGGCCGTCGGGGTGGGTGACCGTGCCCTCCTTCTCGGCGTGCGTCTCGGCGGGCAGGACCACGTCGGCCGCGGCGGCGGAGGCGTCGTCGAAGACGGAGATCGAGATCACCCGGGTGCGGCGCAGCGCCTCGGCCCAGCCGGGTCCGTCGGGTAGATCGCGGACTGGGTCGGCGTGGACGAGGAGGAGGGCGTGCAGCTCGCCGTCGAGCAGGCCCTGCTTGATCGAGTCCAGGTCGCTCCCGACCGCCGGTGGCGCTCCGAGGCCCGGGCCGGCGTCCGGGAGACAGCCGACCTCGCGCAGGCCACGGGCGTTGGCGCCGTCGGGGACGCCGATCAGGCCGGCGCCCGCGGCGTTGGCCTCAAGTGCTCGCGCGCACTCGAGCAGCGCGGTCAGCGCGATCTCGCCGCCGGCGCCGCGACCGACCCGCTCGCCGTAGACGATCACCGTCTTACCCGGACGCAGCTCGCCCGCCAGCCGCTCGGCGTCGGCCCGGTGCGGGCCGTCAAGCGGTTGGCCCGGCCCCAGCTCGGCACCGAGCGCGGCAAGGAACGCCGCGGCGTCCCCTGGCGCATACCTGGCCGTCTCCTCGGCGCCTCCGTCGAGCGCGGTCGGCCGGTCGGCGGCGACCACCAGCCGCGCGTTGTTGTGGCGGACTGCCTTGCGAATGCGCAGGTCGAGGATCGGCATCGCGTGCAGCGGGTCCACGCCGAGCACGAGGATCGATTCGGCGTCGTCGAGGTCGGACACGGCGGCGCTCGACTCGGGCGCGGAGAGCATCGCGAGCGCCGCAGCCGGCAACGGATCGGTACAGCTCACATGCGGCGAGCCCAGCGCCCGGCGCAGAATCCGCTGTACGAGGTAGCCCTCCTCGTTTGAGGCCTGGCCGCCGACGATCGCCGCGGTCCGCTCACCGGCGCTTCGCAGGCGCTCGGCGACCGCGTCGAGGGCCCGCGCCCAGTCGGCGCGCGAGCCGCCGACGCGCGGGTCTGTGAGCCGCTCCTCCGAGGCGATCATCTGAAAGCCGAAGCGGCCCTTGTCGCACAGCCAGCCGTCGTCGACCTCGGTGTTGTCGCGCGCCAGCACCCGCTGCACGGTCTCGTCACGGACGGTGAACTTGACGTTGCACTGGCTCGGACAGAGGGTGCAGATCGAGCCTGCGTCCTCGATCTCCCACGGCCGGGCGCGGAAGCGATAGGCCTCCGAGGTCAGCGCGCCCACGGGGCAGAGCTCGATCACGTTTCCGTGGAACGGAGCGATGTATGGACGGTCGTCGAAGGTGCCGACGTAGCTCTCCGCGCCGCGGTCGAGCAGCTGGAGCTGCTCGTCCTCGGCCACGTCCTGGCTGAAGCGCACGCAGCGGTAGCAGAGGATGCAGCGCTCGCGGTCGATCCGCACCAGCGGCGAGAGCGGAACCGGCTTGCGGAAGTGGCGCTTTGGGTCGACCATGCGGCTGCGGCCCGGGCCCCAGCCCATCGCGATGTCCTGCAGCGGGCACTCGCCGCCCTTGTCGCACACCGGGCAGTCGAGCGGGTGGTTGACGAGCAGGAACTCGACCACCGCGTTCTGGGCCTCGACCACGCGGTCGGTGCGCGTGTAGACGACCATCCCGTCGCGCACCGGCGTCGAGCAGGCGGTTTGCAGCTTCGGGATCCCCTCGACCTCGACCAGGCACATGCGACAGGCGCCGACCGGTCCGCCGAGCTTCGGCTCGTAACAGAAGACCGGGATCTCGATGTCGCCGCCCTTCGCCGCGTCGACCAGCATCGAGCCCTCGGGAGCCCGCACCTCGATCCCGTCGACGACCAGCGTGATCGGCTCGCGCTCGGGGCTCATGCGGCCTTGGCTCCCGTGGAGGCGGCGGCGATGGTTTCCTCAAACTCGTCGCGGAACTTCTTCACCATCGCTCCCACCGGCATCGCCATCGAGTCGCCGAGTACGCAGAGGCAGTTGCCGATGATGTTCTCCTGGACCGAGGCGACGATGTCGAGGTCCATCGGCGTCGCCTCGCCGCGGACGACCCGCTCGAGCATCTTCACCGTCCAGTTGGTCCCCTCGCGACACGGTGTGCACTTGCCGCAGGACTCGTGGTGATAGAAGCGGGCGGTGCGCAGCGCGAGCTCGGGGATCGACACGGTCTCGTCGGCGACGATGATCGATCCGGAGCCGAGCATCGAGCCGGCCTCCGCCAGGGCCTCGAACGTGTACGGAAGGTCGAGCTCGTCCTCGGTCAGCACCGGCGCCGACGAGCCGCCGGGAAACCAGGCCTTCACCCGGCGTCCCTCCGGCGGCCCTCCCGCGAGTCCGTAGATGATCTCGCGCGAGGGAACCCCGAGCTCGACCTCGTAGTTGCCCGGCCGGGTGACGCAGCCCGAGACCGAGACGACCTTCGTGCCCGGGGACTGCTCTGAGCCATAGCCCTTGAACCACTCGGCGCCGTTGCGCACGATGTGGGGGAGGTTGCACAGCGTCTCGACGTTGTTGATCAGCGTCGGGCCGCCGTAGAGCCCCTGGATCGCGGGGAAGGGCGGCTTCAGCCGTGGATTTCCGCGCTTTCCCTCCAGCGCATCCAGGAGGGCCGTCTCCTCGCCGCAGATGTAGGCGCCGGCGCCGCGGTGCACGACCAGCTCGACCCTGACTCCGGAGTCGAGGATGTTCGTGCCGAGGAAGCCCGCCTCGTATGCCTCGCCGACGGCGCGGTCGAGGAGGTCGGCGATCTCCCAGTACTCGCCACGGATGAAGACGAACGCGTACGCGGCCCCGACCGCGAGCGCGGCGATCGCGCAGCCCTCGATCAGCTGATGCGGGTTCTTCATCATCAGCTCGCGGTCCTTGAATGCCCCGGGCTCGGACTCGTCGGCGTTGCAGCAGACGTACTTCTCCATCTCGCCGCGCGGCAGGAACGAGCCCTTCTTGCCCATCGAGAACCCGGCGCCGCCACGCCCCCGCAGGCCGGAGTCCTCGAAGCTCGCCAGCAGATCCTCGGGCTCGAGTTCGCGCAGAGCCGTGCCCAGCGCCTCATAGCCGCCGCGCTTGCGGTAGCCGTCGATCGTTGGCAGGTCGGGCGCGTCGATGTCTGCGAACAGGACGCGCGTCTCAGGCACCGCTACCTCCCGCGGCAGAGCGGTCGGCGATCGCCTTGCCGGGCAGCGGCTCGCCGCCGGCGCGCAGCGCCTCGACCGCGGCGAGCACATCCTCGCCGGAGAGCGGACCGTAGTAGCGGCCGTCGATCGAGGCCATCGGGGCGATATCGCAGGCGCCGAGGCACTCGAAGCCTTTGACGAAGAACTCGCCGTCGGGCGAGCTGGCGCCGCGATGCTCGGCGTCGTGCAGCTCGGCGCCGGTCGCCTCGCAGAAGGAGGCGAGCAGCTCGTCGCTGCCGTTCATCCAGCAGGAGATGTTGTGGCAGACGAGGACCCGGTGGCGGCCGATCGGCGAGGTCGCGAACAGGTCGTAGAAGCTCGCCACGGACTGCAGGTAGCCCGGCGTCACGCCCATCACCGCCGCCGCCTGGCGGATTCCCTCCGGCGTGCACCAGCCGTAATGCAGCTGTACCGCCCACAGCGCGGGGATCGAGGCCGAGCGCAGCTGCGGGTACTTCGACATCGCGGTCTCGATCTGCTCCTGAAGCTCCGGCGGTACGTCGACCTCGTGCAGCTCGGGCACCCCCTCGGCGTCCTCGGGGCGCATCGAGGCGATCAGCCGCCGCCGTTCGGAGGCGCTCAGGTCGTCCGTCGGCTCGAGCAGGTGCGCGAGCTGGTGGGAGTCGTCGAAGGTGGTCATCGAGCCGGGCGCTCCTGGGAGAGGGGCTGGGTAGGGGAGGAGCCTCGGCCGATTTCATCGATTGAACGGTTAGTGGGGCTATAGGCCCTCGAAACGTTCAATCGGTGATCAGCAGCCGCTCGGACCGCCCCCCTTACTGCTTGTTCGAAGTGCGCCAACCTCACCGGTCAACGCCCCCCAGGATCGGGTCGAGCATGCCCAGGTTCTGGATCAGGTCGGCAATGTAGCCGCCGATCGACATGTCGCGCAGCGCCTGCAGGTTGACGAACGACGGGTCGCGGAAGTGCACCCGCGCCGGCTTCGCCGAGCCGTCGGCAAGGATGTAGCAGCCGAGCTCGCCGCGGGGAGACTCGATCGGGTAGTAGATCTCGCCCGGCGGCACCCGGAAGCCCTCGGTGACGAGCTTGAAGTGGTGGATCAGCGCCTCCATCGAGGTCGCGAGCTCCTCGCGCGGCGGCAGCACGACCTTGCGGTCGTCGGCGACCCACGGGCCCTCGGGCAGCCCGTCGAGGCTCTGCTCGATGATCCGCACCGATTCGCGCATCTCCTGCATGCGGACGCGGTAGCGGTCATAGCCGTCGCCCACCGTCCCGACCGGGATCTTGAAGTCGAGCTCGCCGTAGTTCAGATAGGGCGCCGCCTTGCGCAGGTCCCAGGGCTCGCCGGCGGCGCGCAGCAGCGGACCGGTGACTCCGAGCTCGAGCAGCCGCTCGCGCGAGACGATCCCGATGCCCTTGGTCCGCTGCAGGAAGATCTCGTTGCGATCGACCAGGGCCTCGTACTGATCGATCCGGCTCGGCATGTCGTCGAGGAAGGCGCGCAGCTTGCGCTCGAAGCCGAGCGGGATGTCCTCGAAGACGCCGCCGACCTGGAAGTAGCGGGTGTGCATCCGCTGCCCGGTCGACATCTCGAAGAGGTCGATGATCGTGTCGCGCTCGCGCAGCGCGTACCACAGCATCGAGATCGCGCCGAGGTCGAGCGCCGTGGTGCCGAGCCAGAAGAGGTGGGAGTGCAGGCGGTTGAGCTCGAGGTGGATTGTGCGCAGGTACTGGGCCCGCGGCGGGATCTCGAGCTCGAGCATCGTCTCCACCGCGCCGCAGAAGGCCTGCATGTTGAAGAAGTAGGAGAGGTAGTCCATCCGCTCGACGAAGGGGATGACCTTCCAGTAGCTCTTGTCCTCGCAGTTCTTCTCGATCCCCGTATGGACGTAGCCCATGATCGGCTTGAGGTCGATCACCTGCTCGCCCTCGAGGCTGACGAGCAGCCGCAGCACCCCGTGGGTCGCCGGGTGGTGCGGGCCCATGTTCACCGTCAGCAGCTCGTGCTCGCGCTCAAGCCCCTCCTCGGCGGCCGTCCGCTCGATCGGCGAGGTGCCGATCACGGTCGCGGTGGTCTCGGCGAGGACGTCGCCGCCGGTCGGCGGCTTGCCGGGGGTGACCCCCGTGCTCATTGCGTCCACCCCGGCACGATGCGCTCGTTGTTGGTGAAGATCACCGGCTCGCCGCCCATCGGAAAGTCGCGCCGCAGCGGCCAGCCGACATAGACCTCGGGCAGCAGGATCCGGCGCAGGTCGGGATGGCCTGCAAAGACGATGCCGAAGAAGTCGTAGACCTCGCGCTCCTGGAAGTCGGCGGTCGGGAAGATCTCGACGCACGAGTCCAGCTCGGGGAGCTCGTCGCCTCCCGGGTCCTCGACCGCCGCCCGGACGCGAATGCGTTCGACCCGGTCGCGGTTGAGCAACTCGTAGTGGACGCCGAAGCGGGGGGTGGCGGGCAGGTAGTCGACGCCGTGGAGGCTGGCGAGGAACGAGTACTCCTGGCCGGGGGTCACGCGCAGCCACGCCAGCACCGCCAGGATCTGCTCGGGGTCGACGATCAGGCAGGCCTGGTCGTGCTCGTAGTAGGTGTCGAGCACGGCGCCCGGGTTGGTGTCGTTGATCTCCTGCGAGATCAACTCGAGTCCGACCGCGTCGGGCATCAGCGGGCCTCGGGCGTTTCCACGACGGCCTGCCGGGCTCGTGCATAGGCCGCTTCCGCCGCCTCGGACGGCTGTCCCGCGATCACGTCGTCGCGCGCCCACTCCTCGGTGCCGATCGCGTTGTAGCGCCGGCGCCAGCCCATGTCGGGGTTGCCCTGGATCATCCGCTGCAGCTTGTTGAAGCCGTAGAAGAGCGCTTCGGGGCGCGGCGGGCAGCCGGGGATGTGGACGTCGACCGGCATGAACTTGTCGGCGCCCTGGACGACGGCGTAGTTGGCGAACATCCCGCCCGACGAGGAGCAGGCGCCCATCGCGATTGCCCAGCGCGGCTCGAGCATCTGGTCGTACAGGCGCCGGACGACGGGTGCCATCTTGATCGAGACCCGCCCCGAGAGGATGATGAAGTCGGCCTGCCGGGGAGAGGCCCGCAGCGCCTCGGCGCCGAAGCGCGCGATGTCGTAGCGCGAGCCGACCATCGCGATCATCTCGATCGCGCAGCAGGCAAGGCCGAAGGTCATCGGGAACATCGAGTTCGACGCGGCCCAGCCGAGCAGCTTGTCGAGGCTCGTCGTCAGCACCGACTGCGAGACGTGCTCTTCCAGGTCGGCGTCGGGGAGGTCGCCGCGCAGCAGGTCGCGCGCGCGCAGCTGACGGATCCGGAGGTGCTCGGGGGAGCCCGGCTCGGCGAGCGGCGAGAGCGCCCGCAGCTTCTCCCGCCTTACCTCCAATCGAGCGCGCCCCTGCGCCACACGTAGATCAGCGCGACCAGCAGCAGCACGACGAAGATCAGGACCTCGACGAGGACGAAGACCGAGTCGGCTCCGTTGATCAACACCCCGACGGGATAGAGGAAGACGACCTCGATGTCGAAGAGGATGAAGAGCATCGCGATCATGTAGAAGCTCACGCCGAAGCGAAACGTGCGCGAGACCTCCGTCGGCAGCCCGCACTCGTACGGATCGGCCTTCGCGTCGCGGGAGCGAACCTGCTTGCGGCCGAGAAAGCGGTTGAGCACGGCGAACGCGGTGCCGACGATCGTGCCGAGACCGACGAAGACCAGAACAGGCAGGTAGCTGCGCAGCACCAGGCCGAGTTCTATCCCACCTTGTGGCAGGTTGCTACATAGTGCTCTTCCGCATCAGAATGCGGAAAATCCGACCTTCGTAGGCGGGTTTCCGATCGCGGAGCCCGAAGGGCGAAGCGGAGGTGCGCCGCTGTTGAGGCGCCTTGCTCTAGACGCCTTCGAGGTCGATGACCTCAAGCGAGCCGCTCTGGGCACGCTTGCAGCTCACCTCGCCGGCCCGATGGCGCTTGACCTTCACGTAGTACTTGCCGCTGCCCGGGTCCTCGCGCTCCACGTCGAAGACGCCGTCGCGATTGGTCTCTGCCGCGGCGACGCGCTTGTCGTCGCCCGACTGCTTGCGGTAGACGATCACCTTGCGGTGCTTCACGCACTTCGGCTCGCTCGCGTTGACGCTGCCGTCGAAGTAGTCCGTGCCGTTGTCGTTGTCGGTCCAGGAGAACGCGGTGATGGTGGTTGCCACCGGATCGCCCGCGAGTGCCGGCACCGTCCCCGCGGCGCAGGCGATTGTGACGGTGGCGACCAAGCTCGCGCACAGCTTCCTTGGAGTCATGGACGCGCATCCTTTCCGCCCCGCGGCGGACTGTCAAGGCCGGCTGCTTTGATCAGGCGGTGGACACGGTTCACCTCGCGATCGGGATCGCGGTCCTGGCGACCAATCTGGTCGCCGGCGTCTGGGGGGCCGCCGCCTGGCTTCGCCACCGTCCAAGCGTCGCCTTCTGGTACCTGCTGCGCGTCGCACAGGCGACGGTTGTGCTGCAGGTGATCGCCGGCGCGATCCTGCTGATCTCGGGCCGCGAGGCGCCCGACGGGCTCCACTATGTCTACGGCCTGCTGCCGCTGGTGGTCACGTTGCTGGCCGAGGCGGCGCGCAGCGGCGCCGCCGAGCGCGAGCTGACCGGCCTGGACTTCGACTCGCTGCCCCAGGACCGCCGGCGTCTGATCGCGCTCGGGATCGTCCGTCGTGAGACGGGGATCATGGCCGTCTCGGCGCTGATCGTCCTCTTCCTCGCCCTGCGGGCGGCGGGAACGAGCGGCGAGCTGTTCTGAGCGCCACCTAGTCGAGCGGGCGGTAGCCGCCGGCGTAGAAGACGAGGGGCTCGCCGCCCTCGCCGCCGACGGCGAGCACCTCGCCGATCGCGATCTCGTGGTCGCCGCCGTCGTGGAGCTCGCGCAGGCTGCAGGCGATCCAGGCGACGGCGCCGTCGATCAGCGGCACGCCCGCGCGCTCGACGCTCGACACGTCGCGAAACTTCTCCGAGTGCGGGGCCTTGGTCGCAAACTCCCGCGCCAGCGTCGTCTGGCCCGCCGCCAGCACGCTGATCCCGAACGCGCCGGCTTCTCGCAGAGCGTCCAGGGTTCGCGAGCCGCGGTCGAGGCAGGCGAGCATCAGCGGCGGCTCGAGCGACAGCGAGAGCACCGCGTTCGCCGTCGCGCCCGCCGGCCCGCTTGCCCCCCTTGCGGTGACGATGGTGACCGCCGTCGGCAGCAGCGCCATGGTGCTGCGGAACTCCTCGGGGGTCGGCGCGGGCATCGGGTGGCGGAAAAGTATGATGCCGCCCGTCTTGCGCACGCTCCTCGTCCCGACAGCAATCGTGGCGCTGGCGCTGAGCGCCTGCGGCACCGAGGGGATCCAGGTCGCAGACGACGATCCCACCTACGACGGCGCGGTCCTGTTCTCCGAGCGCTGCTCGGGCTGTCACACGCTGAAGGCGGCCGGCGCCGAGGGATCGGCAAACCGCGCCCTTCGCAACCAGGGGCCGAACCTCGATGAGCGGGTCGAGACCGCCGAGGAAGTGCTCTACGCGATCCGCAACGGTGGCTTCTCGGGCGCGCTGATGCCCCAGAACATCGTCGTCGGCGAGGAGGCCGAGGCGGTCGCCGAGTTCGTCGCCGAGTACGCCGGCGACGAGGTCGACCGGCCGGTCACTCCAAGCGCAGACGCGGACACCACTTCCGGCGGTTGACCTAGGCTCCAACGGGTGCTCGACCTGCGCGCGATTCGCGACGACCCGGGGCCGGCCCGGGAGGCGCTCGCCCGTCGCGGCGCGGCCGAGGCGCTCGACGAGCTGCTCGAGCTCGACGCTCGCCGCCGCGAGTTGCTGCCCGAGGTCGAGGGCCGCCGGGCGCAGCAGAACGAGGCATCCGACCAGATCGCCGGCGCCAAGCGCGCGGGCGACGACGCGTCGGAGGTGATCGAGCGGATGAAGGCGGTCTCGGCCGAGCTGAAGACGATGCAGGCCGAGCTCTCGGAGGTCGAAGAGCGCCGCGACGCGCTCGCCGCCACCCTGCCCAACCTCCCGCATCCCGACGCTCCCGAGGGGGGCGAGGACGATGCCGTCACTCTGCGCGAGGTCGGTGAGCCGCCGAGCGTCGAGTTCGAGGTCCGCGACCACCTCGAGCTCGGCACGGCCCACGGCTGGATCGAGACGGAGAAGGCCGCCGAGGCCTCGGGCTCGCGCTTTGCCTACCTGCTCGGCGATCTGGTCCTGGTCGAGCTGGCACTGATCCGGTTCGCCGTCGACGTCGTCGGCGCCGAGGGCTTCGTGCCGGTCGTGCCGCCGGTGCTCGTCCGCGACGGGCCGCTTTACGGCACCGGGTTCTTCCCCGGGGAGCGCGAGATGATCTATGAGATCCCCCGCGACGAGCTGTTCCTGGCCGGCACCTCCGAGGTGCCGCTGGCGGCGCTTCACGCCGGTGACGTGCTCGACGCGAGCGAGCTGCCGCGCCGCTACGCGGGGATCTCGACCTGCTTTCGGCGCGAGGCCGGCGCCGCGGGCAAGGACACCCGCGGGATCTTTCGCGTGCACCAGTTCGACAAGGTCGAGATGTTCTCGTTCGTCGAGCCCGGCGACTCGCCGGCCGAGCACGAGCGGCTGCTGGCGATCCAGGAGCGCATCCTCACCGCGCTCGAGCTTCCCTATCGGGTCGTCGACATCGCGGTCGGCGACCTCGGCGCGCCGGCGGCGCGCAAGTTCGACTGCGAGGCCTGGATCCCGAGCCAGAAGCGCTACCGCGAGCTGACCTCGTGCTCGAACACGACCGACTTTCAGGCGCGCCGCCTGGCGGCGCGCTTTCGTCCCGGCCCCGATGAGTCGCCGGAGCCGATGCACACCCTCAACGGCACCGCGGTCGCGATCGGCCGCACCCTGATCGCGCTGGTCGAGAACGGCCAGCAGGCCGACGGCTCGGTGCGGCTGCCGGCGCCCCTGGTCGAGGCCGGGGCGCCGGAGCGGATCCCGAGCTAGCTGCCGCCCTCGTCCTTGGGGTCGAGGTCCAGCGAGCAGGAGTTGATGCAGTAGCGCAGCCCAGTGGGGTTCGGGCCGTCGTCGAAGACGTGGCCCAGGTGGCTGCCGCAGCGGCTGCAGTTGACCTCGGTGCGGCGCATGAAGAAGCTGCGGTCGTCCTCGGTCGTGACCGCGGCGTCGTCTGCGGGCGCGTAGAAGCTCGGCCAGCCGGTGCCCGAGTCGAACTTCGTCTCGGAGTCGAACACCGGGGCGCCGCAAGCGCGGCAGCGGTACATGCCCTCGTCCTTTGAGTCCCAGTAGGCGCCGGTGAAGGCGCGCTCGGTTCCCTTCTCGCGCAGCACCGCATACTCCTCGGGCGACAGCTCCTCACGCCACTCGGCGTCTGTCTTTACGACCTTCTCCATGTCTCGTCTCCTAGGTTACGGCGTAGATGGACTCTGCCTTCTATGTCTCGGATGGGGACCGTTTCGTTTCATCCGAGCTCACCCGTGGCCCCTGGGACCCCAACGCACAGCACGCCGGGCCGCCCGCGGCGCTGATCGCGCGTGAGCTGGAACGGATGGGCGACGACTCGTGGCAGATCGGTCGGATCACGTTCGAGATCCTCAAGCCCGTTCCCATTGCCCCGCTCGGCGTGCGCACCGAGATCGTTCGCCCCGGACGCAGCGTGCAGCTGCTGTCCGCCTCGCTGATCGCCGAGGAGGGTGAGGTGATCCGCGCCTCGGCGTGGCGGATCGCTCGGCGCGAGCTCGAGCTGCCTCCGGGCATCGAACGCCCCGCGAGCTCGATCCCAGGTCCGGAGGAGGCGCGCGAGGAGGACTTCTTCGCCACCGGACAGGACGTCGGCTACCACACGGCGATGGAGTACCGGTTCGTCAAGGGGCGCTTCCTCGATCCCGGCCCGGCGACGGTCTGGATGCGGATGCGCCACCAGCTCGTCGCCGGCGAGGACCCGTCGCCACTACAGCGTGTGCTCGCGGCCGCCGACTCCGGCAACGGGGTGAGCGCGACGCTCGACTGGTCGCGTTACCTGTTCATAAACGTCGACCTCAGCGTGCACCTGCACCGGCTTCCGGTCGGCGAATGGGTCTGTCTCGACGCACGCACGATCCCCGAGCCCCAGGGCATCGGGCTCGCCGACACAGCGCTTCACGACGAGCGCGGCCCGCTCGGGCGGGCGCTTCAGACGCTGCTCGTGCGCGAGCGCTGAACGTCCGCGCCCAGAGCCCGCTCCGGCCGATCGGCGGCGGTACCCTCTCGGTGGGATGGGGAGTCCGATACGCATCGTTCTCGCCGACGATCACGCGGTGGTCCGCAGCGCGCTGCGCCTGCTGCTCGACGCCGAGGACGACCTCGAGGTCGTCGCTGAGGCCGGCGACATCGAGGACACGGTGCGCTTCGTGCGCGGTCACCGGCCGGACGTGCTGATCCTCGACCTCAACATGCCCGGCGGCCCCAGCCTGCGCGCGGTGCCCGAGATGCGCCAGGCGGCCCCCGAGACCGGGATCGTCGTCCTGACGATGCAGAACGAGCCCGCCTACGCGCGCCAGGCGATGCAGCAGGGGGTGCTCGGCTACGTGCTCAAGGAGGCCGTCGATGAGGAGCTCGTCAGCGCCGTCCGGCTTGCCGCGGACGGCAAGACCTATCTTCAGCCCGAGCTCGGCGCCCGGCTTGCCGCCGACCCCGGGGTCAGCTCCGACGGGCTCTCGGATCGCGAGCAGGAGATCCTGCGCCTGATCGCGCTCGGCCACACCAACTCCGAGATCGCCGAGCAGCTGTTCCTGAGCGTGCGCACGGTCGAGTCGCACCGCGCCCACATCCAGCAGAAGCTGCGGCTCTCGAAGCGCTCGGAGCTGGTCCGCTACGCGTTGGAGCGCGGGTTGATGGAGGGCGGCGAGGCGAGCTGATCCTCGACCTCTTCCGCCAGCGGCACCCGCGCCTGCAGCGTCGTCCCGCCGGCGCCTGAGCTCACGATCAGCGCCCCGCCCAGCAGCTCGATCCGCTCGCGCAGGCGCTCGAGCGCACGCGCGCGGGCAAGTCGCCGCGAGCTGACGCCCGCGCCCGCGTCGGCGACGGTCAGGGCGACGCCGGCGGCGGTCGCCCGCAGCCGGACCTCCAC
>DAIRGH010000010.1:0-46867 GCA_036794585.1 Solirubrobacterales bacterium
GCGACGGCGACGACGGGCTCGGCTCCGCGCTGCGCCGCCGCCTGCCGCTGCCGCGCACGCGCCGTTGAACCGCGCTCTTCTCTACGTCGGCCCCGTTTGCCTCGGCGCCGGCATCGTCGTCCTGACCCTCGACGCCGACAGCGTGGTCGGCTATGTCCTCGTCGGCATCTTCGTTCTGTTCACGATCGGCTTCGCCCTCCGCCGCGGGCTCGAGGTGATTCGCGAGATCGGCCGAATGAGCTGACCGCCGACGGGGTAGACGGCTCGTGTGAGCCGGCTCCGCTACCTCAACCCGTTCCGGATTCGTGACGCCGTGCGCGACATCCGCCACGTGCTCGGCGGCGGCGGGCCGAAGCTCGTCCGCCTGGTCGGCATCGGTGAGCCCGAGGGGATCTTCATCCCGACCGCGAGGGTGATGATCGAGGTCGAGTCGAAGACCGGCCGCAAAGCCCGCTTCGAGCCGGCGCTCCCGGTGCCGTGGCCGTACGCGTGGACCTACCGAGTCGCGCGCCGGCTCGGCGTGCCGGTGATCCGCGACGTCGATCCGGGCAAGGTGGGCTTCGAGGTCCCGGTCCCGCGCCCGCGCCTCAAGCGCTAGCCCGGCGCACCCGGCGGGGCGTAGCGGTGATGTAGATCGAGCGCGTTGCCGTCGGGATCCTTGAAGAAGGCCTGATGGCAGACGCCGCTGTCGAGCGTCTCGCCCTCGAACTCGACCCCGCGCGACTCGAGCTCGGCCCGCGCCGCCTCGACGTCGTCGACGCGGAGGGCGATCGGAACGTTGATCGGCTGAAAGTCGATCCCGACCTTCTCGGGCTTGAAGAGGGCGAGGGTGAGATTGCCGGCCTCGAACTCGATCCCGAGCGGGTCCTCCTGTCCCCAGGACTTCGAGCGCTCCAGCCCGAGCACGTTCTCATAGAAGTCGGCCGCGGCCTCGAGGTCGCGGGAGGGGATGCAGATGAAGTCGACGCCGGTGACGAGCGAGGTCTGGGTGCTCATGGCAAGGCTCCTTGTTCGGGGGTCTCCTATTCAGACTAGTCACGCGTTCGTAACTCATCGCGCCGGGTAGTACGCGTTACTCGGGACTTCTCGACGAAAGGGACAGATGAGCGAAAGCGAACGAAGCGAGCGCACCGCCGGCGGGCTTGCCGGAAAGGTGGTCGGCAAGGCCAAGGAGCTTGCCGGCGAGGTGACCGACAACGACCAGCTCGCCCGCGAGGGCCGGCTGCAGCAGGCAGCCGGCGACGCCGAGCGCGAGGCCGAGGAGGCCCAGCGTGAGGCCGATCAGGCCGACGGCGAGGCGGACCTCGAGGAGGAGAAGGCCGCGACGCACCGGGAGCGCCAGCGCCTGGAGGCGGAGCTTGCCGAGCAGAAGGCCGAGGTCGAAGCCGACCGCGACGCCGAGCAGGCCAAGCAGCGCGCGACCGACCGGGCGCTGCTGGAGATCGACGAGGCTGACCAGCAACAGCGAAGCGAAGAGCGACTGGCAGATCAGACCGAAAAGCGAGCCGAGCGCGAGCTCTCAGAACAGGAGCGCCACGCCGCCGAGCTCGAGCGCGCCGCCGACCAGACCGAAGCCCGCGCCGAAGCGGTCGACCCGAAGGAGTGACGATGGCACTGAAGACGATTCCGAAAACGTTGGTGAGCGGCACACTCAACCTGATTCACACCCCGGCCGACCGGCTACTCGGCCTCACCGGCGAAAACCGCGTCGCGAGCGGCCTGCGCACGGCTCTCGACAACGCCGACGCCTCGGTTCGCAGCGCCGCCGGCACCGTGCTGCGCGACTCCGACCTCAAGGAAGACGCGCGGCGCCGCCGCGAAGCCGCCGCCAACCGCGCGCAGGCCGTCTCCCTGCGCACCGAGGCCGATGTGCGCGAGGAGCGAGCCGAAGAGCAGGCCACGGAGGCGCGCGAGGACGCCGAGCAGCGTCGCCGCAAGGCTTCCAAGAAGTCGAAGCAGAAGCGCGAGCAGGCCCGCAGCCAGCGCGCGCAGGCAGAGCAGCAGGCCGAGAGCCGGGCCAAGACGCGCAAGCAGAGCGCCCACAAGAAGGCCGCCAAGAAGAAGCAGGAGGTCGCCGAGGAGGCCAAGGTCGAGCGCGTCGACGTGCTCGAGGCCAAGGCCGAGGCACTGGAGGAGCGCGAGGAGGCGCTGACCGCCGCCGACGAGGCCCAGCGGCTCAAGGACTCCGCCGAGCGCGCCAAGGAGGAGCGAAAGCGCGAGGACGAGCGCACCGGCGCCGCCTCGAGCGCATCCACCGAGGGCGCCTAGCTTCGATCGCCGATCGTGACAGGCTGCCTCGGTGGCGCTGACCCTCCGCGAGGCGACCGAGAAGGACCTCTTCTTCATGATCGGGCTCGAGACCGAGCCCGAGGCAAGGCCATGGCTGGCGCGCTGGACCCGCGAGCGCCATCTCGAGGCCTTTCGCAGCTCGAACGAGGAGCCGCTGATCATCGAGGATGACGGTGAGGCGGCAGGCTATGCCCTGCTCTCGGGGCTGGAGAGCGAGCACGACTCGATCGAGGTGCGGCGGATCGTCGTCGCGCGCAAGGGCGAGGGGGTGGGGCGCCGGGCGCTCAAGCTCGTCGTCGACCGCGCCTTCGAGGTCCACAGTCCGCACCGCGTCTGGCTCGACCTCATGACCGGGAACGAGCGCGCCCGGCGCGCCTACGAGGCGGTCGGCTTCGTCTACGAGGGGACGCTGCGCGAGTCGCTGCGCACCGAGGAGGGCTACGAGTCGATGGTGGTGCTGTCGATCCTCGAGCGCGAGTGGCGGATGCGGCGCCTCTATGAGCTCTTCAACGCGCGCGAGACCGAAGCGCTGATGTTCCTCATGACCGAGGACGTCGACTGGCCAAACGCGATCGAGGGCGGGCGGCTGCGCGGTCGGCTCGCGGTGCGCAAGTACTGGGAGGACCAGTTCGCCCAGTTCGACCCGCAGGTGACGCCGACCGCGATCGACGAGCTCCCCGACGGCCGAATCCAGGTCCGCGTGCGCCAGGTGGTCAACGACCTGAACGGCGACCTGATCGGCCAGGGCGAGGTGCTGCACGTCTACGCGTTCGACGGCGAGCTGATCTCGCGGATGGAGATCGTGCCTGTCGACGACGAGCGCTAGGCACGAAGACTGGACATTTGTAGTACTACGGATCGGGGAGCAAAATGAACGTTCCGGGATCACCGATAAGGGGGTCGATGGACGATCTCGCACAGGTCTCGCGTTGGCGCAGCCGCCCTAAGCGCGACGAGCCCAAGCCCCCGTTCCGCAGCCCCATCGTCATGCAGCCGCCGCCACCGCCCCGCCCGGCAAGCCGCGACTCCGCCTCGCCGTTCCGCCTCGCCCCAATAGGCTCTGGCGAGTGGCGACCACGGAGGAGAACGCTCGTAGCGAAGCTGCTGCAGACGTCGAAGCCGGCGGGCAGGTTCACGGTGGGCGCCTCGTTGCGCGTGCGCTGAAGTCGCGCGGCGTCTCTCACCTCTTCACCCTCTCCGGCGGCCACCTTTTCTCGATCTACGACGGCTGCAAGGCCGAGGGGATCGAGATCGTCGACGTCCGCCACGAGCAGGCGGCGGCGTGGGCGGCCGAGGGCTTCGCCAAGGCGACCCGGCGCCCGGGCGTCGCGGCGCTGACCGCAGGCCCCGGGGTCACCAATGGGATGAGCGCGATGGCCGGCGCCAAGTTCAACCGCTCGCCGCTGGTCGTGCTCGGCGGCCGCGCGCCCGAGATGCGCTGGGGCTCGGGCTCGCTTCAGGAGATCGACCACCTGCCGTTCGTCTCGCCGGTGACCAAGTCCGCCGAGACGGTGAAGGCGACCGCCGACATCCCCGCGGCGACCGCGCGCGCGATCGACGCCGCGCTTACCCAGGTCAGCGGCCCGACCTACGTCGACTATCCGCTCGACGTCGTCTTCATGGAGGGCGAGGGCGACGTGCCCGAGTCCGAGGTGAAGCTCCACGGCCCGGCCGACGGGCTCGAGGAGGCGGCGAAGCTGCTCGCCGAGGCCGAGCGCCCGGCGATCATGGCCGGCACCGGCGTTTACTGGTCGCAGGGCGAGCCCGAGCTTCAGGCGCTGGCCGAGGAGTGGGGAATCCCTGTCTTCCTCAATGGCATGGGTAGGGGATGCCTGCCCGCCGACCACGAGCTCTGCTTCTCGCGCGCCCGCGGCAAGGGCCTCAAGGACGCCGACGTCGCGCTCGCGATCGGCATTCCGCTCGACTTCCGGCTGGGCTTCGGCGGCAGCTTCGGCGAGGACACCAAGATCATCTGGCTCGACGAGGGGCCGAACGAGCTGACCGCGAACCGCAGGCCCGACGTCGAACTGGTCGGCGGGATCCCGGCGACGCTGGCAGCGATCCGCGAGGCCGCCGGCGGCTCGCCCGACCGCACCCGTGCCTGGGTCAAGTCGCTACGCGAGACAGAGACCGAGAAGCGCGCCGGCGAGCGTGAAGAGCTACAGGACGACCGCGCCCCGCTTCACCCGCTTCGCATCTACGGCGAGCTCGCGCAGATGCTCGACCGCGACGCGATCGTGATCGGCGACGGCGGCGACTTCGTTTCCTACGCCGGTCGAGTCGTCGAGACCTACGAGCCCGGCTGCTGGATGGACCCCGGCCCCTACGGCTGCCTCGGCGCCGGCCCCGGCCAGGCGATCGGCGCCAAGATCGCCCACCCCGACCGACAGGTCGTCTGCCTCCTCGGCGACGGCGCCTTCGGCTTCTCCGGCCTCGAGTTCGACACCATGGTCCGCCACAACCTCCCCGTCGTTGGCATCATCGGCAACAACGGCATCTGGGCCCTCGAATACCACCCGATGCGGTTTCTTTACGGCTACCAGGTCGCCGCGGAGCTGCGGCCGGCGACGCGGTATGACGAGGTGGTCCAGGCCCTCGGTGGGCATGGGGAGCTGGTCCGTCACCCGAGCGAGCTGCAACCGGCTTTGGAGCGGGCGTTGGCGAGTGGTAAGCCGGCGGTGGTGAACGTCCTGACTGACCCTGAGGTGGTGTATCCACGGAAGGCAGTACTCGCGTAGGTGACCCCTCGCTTCACACGCGAGGGGTCGCTGGTTCGAAACCAGCCGCGCCCATGTTCCGGAACCGCTTAGTGCTTGGGACGCGCAGGCGTTATTGGGGACTATGGGGTGGGTGTGAACCAACGCTCTGGAAACGATTTGGAAACTGACCGCCTCGCTTTCGCGAGGGTTACGTGATGACCCTGTCAGAGAGCGACACGCGATCTAAGCTCATCGACCCAAACCTGTTTGCCGCTGGGTGGGCAGAGGCTTTGATTGAGCGCGAGTACCCGTACAAGCGCGGACGCGTCCGGCTTCTCGGCGATGAGCCGGTTCGAGATAGCCCCCAGTTCGTTGATTACGTGCTCCGATATCCCGGCAACGGCCCAATGGTGGCCATCCTTGAAGCCAAGAGCGAGGACCGGGAGGCCGACTCAGGGTTGGGGCAAGCCCTGGGATACGCGACGGATCTAGAGGTTCCGTTCGCCTATTCGAGCAACGGGCACGGAATCGTCGAGCACGATCGACTCACAGGGCACATCGAGCACCTCGCGGCGTTCCCATCGCCCGAGCAGCTAGCCGAGCGTATCGCGAGCGCCCAGCCAATGCGGGGCGCGACGGTCGTCAACTCGGAAGGAGAGGAGGTCGCGAATCCGCTAGTCGAGCCGGTATTTGTCGGCAAGACTGGGCAGCGCCTTCGCTACTACCAAGAAATCGCCATCAGCGAGGCGATCGAGCGCATGCTCACTGGCCACGGTCGCGCTCTCCTGGCACTGGCGACTGGAACCGGGAAGACTTTCATTGCATCCAACCTCGTTTGGAAGCTCCTCCGATCTGGATTCACGGAGAAGGTGCTCTTCCTCGTCGACCGCGTTGCGTTGCTGAACCAGGCGTACAACGACTTCAGCCCATTCGAGGACGCGCGGGGGATCGTGGGAGGTCGAAAGCTCCCGATCCACCGGGATATCCATTTCGCCACCTACCAGGCCCTGTACACCGAAACGCCTTCGGGCCGACTGTTCGAGGAGTATCCGTCGGACTACTTCGACCTTGTGATCGTCGACGAGGCACATCGCTCCGGCTACGGCGACTGGCGAGCGATTCTCGATCACTTCGAGTCGGCTTTTCATCTTGGAATGACGGCGACTCCAAAGCGGACGGACTCGATCGACACGTATGAGTTCTTCGGTGCCGAAGATCGAGATGAAGATGGGATCGCCCGCCCGATCTACGAGTACTCGCTGGGCCAGGGAATCGACGACGGCTTCCTAGCTACCTACCAAGTGATCCAGATCGATACGGATATCGACACCGACGGCCTTCATATTTCTGACGAGCTAGCCCGAGGTGCCGACCTGTTCGTTCCCGAGGAGGCGGAGGTCCGAGATATCTATCAGGCCGCTCAGTTCGAGAGAGAGATCGTCGTCGAAGATCGCACCCAGGTTCTTTGTCAGCATCTTGCGTCCAAGCTTCGCACCTGGGGCGCTAACGAGAAAACGATCATCTATTGCGTCACCGTCGACCACGCAGAGCTTGTCCGACAGCTAATGCAGAACCTGCTCGGCCCGGAGACAAACAAGAATCGATACGCCGTCCGGATCGTGTCGGAGGAGAAGGCGGCTCAGGAAACACTCGACGAATTTCAGCAATCCGAGAGCCCGGAGCCGGTCTTAGCCACGACAGTCGATCTGTTGACAACTGGCGTGAACATCCCTGCTGCGAAGAACATCGTGTTTATGAAGCCGGTTGGCTCCCCGACGGTTTTCAAGCAGATCATCGGTCGGGGGAGTCGGCTCGATCCCGCGACCGGCAAGGAGTTCTTCCGCATCGTCGACTACACCGATGCGACTCGCCACTTCGACGCATGGGATATCCCTCCCTCAAATGGCGGTGAAGGGCCGCTCGAAGGGACGGCAATCATCACGGGTAAGGTCATTGACGGAGCCACTGCGGAGCCGATCGAGAACGCAGCGGTCGCGGTGATCGCCGGAACCCACCAGCGGTTGCAGGTCCGGACCGATGACCAGGGCGCCTTCGAGGTCGGCGACCTGCCCGAGATTCCGGTCAGCATCCTCGCGGGTGCTTCTGGATATAGCCGTCGCCGAAGTCGGCTTCAACCTGGACCCGATCCGCTGTCAGTCACGATCGAGCTGCACCGCGTCACGGAAGGGATCGAGCGGCTGAAGATTTCGGGGGTCGCGGTCACTGTCACGGATGAAACAGTGCTGACACTCGACTCAGACGGGTCGCAACTGACGATCGATGAGTACAAGGACTACGTCGGCGAGCAGGTCCGCACAGCATCCGGTGACGTTGTGACCCTCGCTGAACTCTGGCGTGATCCAGCGAAGCGGGAGAAGCTTCGCCAGCATCTGCGAGAGCACAACGTCGAGCCACAGGTACTCAGCCTGGTCCTCGATCGGAGCGATGCAGATGAGTTCGACCTTCTGGCAAGTCTTGGTTACGGAACGCGGCTGAGGACGCGAGAGGAGCGAGCGCGGGAGCTTGAACAGTTGGATGTCGAGTTCCTGGCGAGCTTCACGCATGACCAGCGTTCGGTGGTTACGCGCTTGCTCGACAAGTACCGACTCGGGGGAGTTGAGGAGATCGCCAGCGCGAGCGTTTTCCAGGTGCCACCGTTCATCCAGGAGTTCGGAGGCGTCGAAGGCTTAGCGCAAATGTTCGGCGGGGCTGAGGCCGTCGGTCAGCTCCTTCGCGACATCCAAGTTCATCTTTACCCGGTGGAAGACTCAGCGGCATGACCGCCGACGACTTGATCACTCAGATCAAAGCCGCGTCCACCCAGATGCGGGCCGATGACAACACAAAGGCCACCCCTAAGTACCTAGAGCACTTCTCCTGGCTGCTGTTTTTGCGGGTGTTCGAGCAGGTCGAGAACGAGGCCGAGCTGGTCGCCGAGATCGACGGTCGCCCGTTTGCGCGAGTCATCGATGGCGATTACCGCTGGTCTGTATGGACGCACTCAGGTTTAACGGGCGACGCGTTGATCGCCTTCATCGTGGATGACCTGTTTCCGCACCTGCGTACCCGAGGGGGCAGTCCCGAAGCCGAGAAGGTGGCGGAGCTGTTCGGAGGCGTTACGACGGTCATGAAGTCCGGCTACGTGTTGGCCGAAGTGATCGACATCGTCGACCAGGTCGACTTTCACGCGGGCGAGGATTTCCACGCGATGAGCGTCCTCTACGAGACGCTCCTAGCGCAAATGGGCACCGACGCCGGTTGGTCGGGAGAGCACTACACGCCACGCCCGATCATCGAGTTCATCGTTCAGCTCATCGACCCTCACATCGGCGAGACGGTCTATGACCCCTGCGCTGGTTCCGGGGGGTTCCTCGTCGCTTCCTATGAGCACATGAAGCCTCACATCTCGACAGTCGAGGATCGTCAGCGGCTTCAGGAGCAGACCTTTTTCGGCCAAGAGTCGGGCGAGCTGCCGTTCCTGCTCGGCACGATGAACATGATGCTTCATGGGCTGCTCGCGCCAGCGGTCATCCGGACCAATTCGCTCGAAGAGGACATTCGAAGCGTTGCACCCGACGAGCGGTACGACGTCGTCCTAACCAACCCTCCCTTCGGAGGGAAGGAACATCCGCAGGTTCAGCAGAACTTCCCGCTGAAGAGCAGCTCGACGCAGTTGCTGTTCATGCAGCACATCCTCGCCAAGCTCGGTGCAGGAGGGAAGCTCGGCGTGGTCCTACCCGAGAGCTTCTTGTCGAATACCGGAGTGTTCGAGACATTCAGGCAGAAGCTCCTCAGCACCTGCAATGTGCACACAGTCGTCTCTGTCCCGGCGAAGGGCATCTGGTACAAGGACGTGAAGACGGTCCTCCTCCTCGCTGATCACGGGAAGCCGACAGAGGAGGTCCTGTACGTCGAAGTCGTTCCTCCGGAGGGTCAGAAGAACTTCACCAAGAAGAAGCCGCTGACCGCGGAGCGATTGGCGCCCTACCTGGATCTCGTCAAGAACCGCATCGAGGGGGAGCGATCATGGATTGAAGACATCGCTTCCATCGAGTCGCGGGGCTGGGACCTGCGGCCCCTGCGACCGCCGCCCGATCCCGCGCTGTCGGTCCAGGATGCCAACCAGCGCATCTCAGAAATCCGCAACTCCCTGGACGCTCTTCGATCATGCCTTGATGACGTTGACACGGCGCTTTCCCAGCAAAACGGAGACGATGCTTCGGACTGGCCGACGGTCCGGCTCGAAGAAGTCCTGACCCAGCGGAAGGACAAGATTCTTGCGGCAGACGACGTGACGTATCAGCGCGTGCGTGTCGCACTTCACGGGCGCGGACTGTTTCTCAGGGACACCGTCAAAGGTGCGGAGATCAAGACCAAGACGCAGTACGTGGTAGCAACGGACCAGTTCCTAGTCGCAGAGATCGACGCAAAGCTCGGGGGGATGGGGATCGTCCCAGGTGAGCTCGACGGCGCGATCGTGTCGTCGCATTACTTCGCATTTGAAATCGATACCACCCGGTGTCTTGTGGCATGGCTGGACCTGATCGCCAGGTCCAGCCACCTGGTGACGCAGATCGCTGCAAAGGGGGCAACCAACTACGCCTCTGTGCGGCCCGAAACGGTCCTTTCGTGGGACATTCCGCTACCCGCCCTGGAAACCCAGCGTGCGCTCGCCGAGCTAACGGGCCGAGCGGCGACAGCCGGCTCGATCACCGGGGAGATGGCGGAATCCGCAGCTCGGGTAGCGGAGGAATTTCGACTCGCGACCGTCGCCGGGCTTATCCCAGCCCGCTAGGACGTCAGCCTTTGGGGCGCCCGAGACAGCGACGGATTGCGGCGGGGTGATCAAGGAAGCCGCGCCTCAATCTCACCGACGAAGCGAGATGGTCCCAGCCCTGCGGCGTTGCCCCACGCGTCTTCCGACGAATCCGACCAGAGCATCACAACCGTATGGCGCGCTCGTGTAAATCCCACATAGAAGAGGTTGCGGTCGTGATCAACGTTGCGGATCCGCCCCCTGTACGCCCGCGGCATGATCCCGTCTTGCAGGCCGGGAAGCAGGACGGCATCGAATTGACGCCCCTTCGCACTGTGGTAGGTAGTGACGACGACGCGGCCTGGGCGGCGCACCGGACCAGCAAACTCCTCGACGGTCGTGCCTGCGTGACTTCCTCTAAGTCCCAGGAGCAGCTCGTCGAGCGCCTCGATCTCCTGGTTGTGGATGCCGCCTGCCTTCAAGATCTCCCGGAGGTCGAGCATCCCCAGAATCTCCTTTAGCCAGTCGAGCAGCAGTGTGTCTGGTGCAACGCCGCGTTCCAGCACGGGAAACAGGAACTCGGCGGCGGCAAGTGACGTGACACCAGCTCGATGGTGCGCATCAACCAGATAGGTCCGGAGTCCGTTCGCCAGATCGCGAAACCTGATCACGCGCTCACTCGGTGCATCGACGGCCCACTGGGCGCACCTCTGAAGCCAAGCAACGACTTCTCCGTGTCCGAATCGAGCATCCCGTTCCAGGCTGTACGGGATGCCCTCCGTGACAAGCTTCGCGACGATCAGGTCGAGAAGCCAAGACCGACCCGGATAGAGGATCGCGATCTCATGGAGCGGACGCCCGTCCTGCTCGGTAAGGCGGGGCAACAGATCGTCGACAAGGGTCGCTACCTGTGGGACCAGCCCGCCCTGGACTCGGAGGGACAGCACCTCGCCCTCGTCGTCGCTGTCGGGATGCGGCTCGTAGTTTCGATCTACTGGGAGCGCACCGGCAGCGGCGTCAATCAAACGCCGTCCCGACCGGTAGTTAAACGCCAAGTCGATGCGACGGCACCCGGTTTCCTCCAACTCCCCGAGGTAGCGCGCATCAGCCCCCGTGAACTGGAGGATGGTCTGGTCTGGATCGCCTACGGCCATGACCCGGACGGATGCCTCCCGCAAGTGCTGCACGATTTCATGGAGAGGACCACCCAGGTCCTGATATTCGTCCACCAGTAGCCACGGATAGCGCGCTGCCAGCAAGTCCCTAACGGCCTCGCTCGCAGCGATTACCCCTAGTGCCTCGTGGATGATCCCGTCGAAATCAATGAAGCCGCCCTCCACGAGCAGCTTTTCGTACCGGCGCATCACGGCGATCTCGAAGCGGTCGAAATGCCCTGACAGGTCTTGGTGACACGCTGCTGCGCGGCGCACCCATTGGAGGCGGGGCTCGCTCGGCGGGCTCGTAACACCCTCGGCATCGGCGGCATGCCGCAACAGGCTGCGAGCCGTTCCTGCCGCGATGACCTCGCGATCGGCGAGCGACGGCGTTCCTGCGAGACCAGCGAAGGGCTTGATCACGCCGCGCAGACAGAAGGAATGGACCGTCCCGGTGAAGAACCGTCGCCCGCCCCGCTCTCCGAGGTGTGCGATGCGGTCCGCGATCTCGCGAGCAGCCGCGTTGGTGTACGTAAGGGCGGCTATCCCCTGCGGTGCTCGAATCTCTCGCAGCAGCACTGCTCCCTTGACGGCCAGTGTGTCTGTCTTGCCGCTGCCGGGACCCGCAAGGACGACCGTATCGTCGCGAGCATCCACGGCCTCACGCTGCTTCGGATCGAGCCTTGCGTAAGCGCCGGCTAGCCCGCTTAGTTGCTCAGGCGTTTCGACAGCCATTCGATCGCCTCTCTCACGTACTCCGGATGATCTTCCGGCGATTCGAGGTGCGCTGCTAGACGTTGGGCAAAGCGTCCCTTGCCGATGCGCGCTACGCGCCGCAGCAGTTTGTCCGAATCACCCCCGTCTGCCGTAGCTTCAGCAACGTCTTCTCTCATCCGATCGCGGCTCTTCTCGCTAGCGACCAGCTCGTCGTATGCCGTGATCAGCGCCTGGGGAGCCGTCTCTGCGTACTCCAATTCGAGCGTCGAGTCATTGACGAAGATCCCGTGATCTCTCAACAGCTCGTCAACGTCGTCCCACTCCTCTTTCTCTAGAAGTTCTTCAGCACGTTCTCGCGCGTCGTCGTCGTCGAGCAGGCGGACCCCGCGACGCAGCCCGGCATATCCCCCGTTCGCATCCGGATCGCCATCGGTGACGATGACGTGCGGAATCTCCAATGCGTTCAGCAGCAGGTGATACGGCTTGAAGTCGATGCCATCGACCGCTGAAACCGTGACTCCGAGTTCGTCGAGATCCAGCTCATCAAGCGTCTGCGCCGCAGCGGGAACCGCGTACTCCTCACCGGGTCCCTCAACAAGGACGACACCCCTGGCGAAAAGAAAGTCGGCCCGCCTCACATCGAGATAGCGTTCGAGGTCCGCAATCTGCTGATCGGTCATCTCCTCGGTCACGGCCCGGCGTCCAACCGTGCCCTCCTCACCAGGAAGCAACATCACGAGCGACGGCAGCGTTGAAACGCTCGCGATGTGCGCGGAGTGGGTCGTCACTAAGACCGACGTAGTCCGGAGCAGATACCGAAAGAGGACACGCTGAACGTGGGGATGAAGGTGGGCCTCCGGCTCCTCGACGGCAAGGATCGCCGATGCGAGCACGGCGCCCGCTTTCTCGGCATTAAGGCGTTCGAGCAGCAACGCGAGGTAGAGAATGTTCGTGGCTCCGAGCCCGGCTCTTCTGACGGGATAGCCCCCGTCAACGAGCACCCGGAGCGCCCGGACCACATGCTTGGGAAGCGGGGGTGCAACTCCAAGCGCGACTTCGAGCGCAAAGTTCTCGCCGACCATGTCCTGGATCTGGGAGCTGAGGGAGGCATCAAGTTCCTGGATCGGCTGCTCCTCCAGAAGCTTTGCGTTCGCCTCAGCGATCGATGCCGCGACGCCTTCCAATGCGCCCTCTGACAGGGGCAGCAATCGGAGAAGGTCTCGAAGCGGGGATCGATTCCAGTCCCGGAGGTCACGCTCAGCGTCGCGAAGCGCGGGCAGGATGTGGATCGAGACCTCCCGCCTGCGACCGCCGCCGAAGAGGTTCGTTTCATCAGTCCCTCCGAAGGCCAGCCATTCGTAGTCCTCGATGTCGCCCTCCGGGGATCGAAGAGGGCGATAGATGTAGGTCAGACGTGCGGTGAGCGGGTCCGAGGCCACTGAGCAGTCGGCGAGGGCCGCCTTGACTCGCGTCTCATCTTGGTAGCCCTGCAACTCGACGACGACCTTGACTTCGTCGCCATTGAGGGGCGCCTCACACCCAGTCCAGAAATCGTCTTCTTCTAGGTCGCGCGCCCGGTCCGGAAGAGACGGATCCAGGATTAGGGCGATGGCGTGCAGCAGGTTCGACTTCCCAGCGTTGTTTTGACCCAGCACCACGACGGCGGGCGGCAGGTCCTGGAGACTGAAGTCCGCAAAGCATCGGAAGTTCGTGATCTTGATTGAACTCAGGTGCACGGAAGGCGCTCAACCTACCGCCACTGGAAAACGCGCTGGACACGGAGGACGGCAGTAGGGCGCGGCAGGTGACGGTCTGCGACCCACACACAGCCGGGAACTCGGCACGGGGCAGCAGTTGGCAGAAGCGCAGTACGCCGTGTCTACTTTACACGCGAGAGGTCGCTGGTTCGAAACCAGCCGCGCCCATGATTAAGACAGGTCACGAGCTAGACAGGTCACGAACCGGCCTTCCGTAGGCCACGCAGGCTGCGACGTCTCGCTCACCGGTGTGGACGCTACGGCGTGACCCGAATCCGCAGCGGCTCCGCTGTCGGCTGCGAGCCGGTGCGGATGATCGCGGTCTGCGTGCCGGGCTCATAGCGCCCGGCGCCGACGCGCCTGCCGGCGATGGTGACGTGGCTGGGCCGGGGGACGCCGACGAGGTGAATCTCATAGCTGCGCCGACGCGGCGCGGAAGCGAATCCGCCCCGGACGCGGCCGATCGTCAGCTCGGTTGCTTCGCCTGAGCGGCGCTGCCTGATGGTCGTCCGGGTGAACTCGCCGCGTTCGTAGGCAAAGCCGCGACCGGAGTCGTCGTAGACCGTGGTCTTGCCGTCGCCGCGGTGGGCGAGCAGGACGAGCGAGCTCGGTGATCCCTCGGGCGTGGTCGCGAGGTTCCGCTGCATGGGCACGATGCCCCCGGCGCGCACGAAGACCGGCATCCGCCCGAGCGGCGTCGTCAGCTCCTTCGTCGCCGGCCCGCGGTGCCGCTCGCCGGTGAACCAGTCGACCCAGGTGCCGGGCGGGAACCAGACGGTCGTCGTCGCCGGGGCCCCCGGCTCGGCGACCGGGGCGACGAGCACGTCGCGGCCGAGCGTGTACTCGGACGGGTGCCGGTAGGCCTGCCCGCGGCCGGGCCACTGCAGATACAGCGCCCGCACCATCGGGACTCCGGTGCGATGCGCCTCTGCGGCGAGCGTGTAGAGGTAGGGCCCCAGCTTGCCGCGCAGGCGCAGGAACCTTGTCGCGATGCGCTCGATCTCCGGCTCGTACTCCCACGGCAGGCGGGGGCCGTGGTGAGAGTGCAGGCGATCGAAGGGCTGAAAGGTGCCGAGCTGGACCCAGCGCGCGTACATGTCGGCGGGCAGCTCGTTCTCGCGCGGGGTGAGGATCGGGCTCAGGTCCTTGTCGCAGGTGCCGGTCGGCGAGACCGCGTGGAAGGTGCCGATGTCGTGGCTCACGTACGGCAGGCCGATGCTCGCCGCGGCCGCCGTGTACTCCGAGGCGAACGCAAGCAGCGGCCAAGAGCCGCAGGTGTCGCCGGTGAACTGGATCGCCTGGCGGTGCTCGGCGAAGGCGCCGGTGCCGCCGCTCGCGCCGAATCCGGCCTGAAAGGAACCGCCGATGCGGCTGAACGCGGGCCAGCGCAGGCCGCGGGCGCGCTGGCTTTCGTAGTAGTGGCGGTTGATCCAGGTGTCCGGCGTCAGCCCCGGTGCGGTCGCGCGACTGCCGTCACAGCACCAGTCCAGCCACCAGAAGACGGGCCCGTCGCGCTCGAAGGTCTCGTGGAGGGCGAAGTAGGCATCGAGCTGGCGCGGGTCGGTCCAGTCGAAGACCATGCACTCGCCGTTCGGGTCGGCCTGCACAACGCGGCAGCCCGGGTCTGCGGTCAGCCCGCCGCCGGCCGCGGCCTGAGTCTCGGCGAAGCGCGGGTCGCTGCTGCTGATCGAGGGGTGGATGTTGAGGCCGACCTCGAGCCCGGCCGAGCGCACCCAGTCGAGGAAGCGGGCCGGGTCGGGATAGAGCTCGCGGTTCCAGTCCCAGCCGTTCCAGGAGTAGTTGCCGCCGGGCGCGCCGACGACCTGCGAGGCGATCTCGGCCCCGCCCGGATCGTGGACGCGCTTGAAGTCGGTGTCGACGGAGATCGTGTCGAGGGGAACGCGCTCGTCGCGAAAGCGGGCAACGATCTCGCGCCAATCGCTCTCGCCGTAGGGCCACCAGCGAGAGAACCAGACGCCGAACGCCTTGCGCGGCGGCAGCGGCACCGCCCCGGTCAGCTTGCGCAGATCGCGCAGGCCGCGGATGTAGTTGCGGCCGTAGGCGAACAGGTAGAGGTCCTGGTAGGCGCCGTCGTGGGCGGGCCGGGTCTCGAATCCGTCGCCGGTGATCAGCGCCGTCTCGGTGTCGTCGAGCAGATACCAGCCGGCGCGAGAGAGCATCCCCTCGTGCAGCGGCACGGGGCCGTCGACGAGGTCGAGCGAGCGCCGCCAGCCGCCGAGCGGCGCGGGGTTGGGGCCCGGACTCGGCTGCAGCTTCCGCTTGCCGAGGCGGACCTGGAGGCTGCCCGCCTCAAACCCAGCGGAGTCCCGCCGCCAGCGCAGCGTCAGCCGCGAGGTGTGGATGATCCGGAAGTCGCCGCGAACCTCGGTCTCAAAGTGCGGCCTGGTCGGTAGCCGGCCGTCGGTGGTGACGGTGCGCCGATCCTCGAAGCGGCCGTCGGCTGCGTACTCGAGCCGGACCAGCGACGGGGTAATGACCTCGAAGCGCGCCGCGCCGTCGACGATCGCGGGCTTTGCCTGAGCGGGTGGTGGCAAGCCGGCGAGCAGCGTCCACACGGCCGCAGCCGAGAAAGCAGCGGAGACACAGGCACGGCGCACGCCGGGTGGACGATATCCGGGCTGTGGTCTAAGGGCGCAGTTAGCCGATCGGCTCGAGCACGATGACCGGGATTTCGCGGTCGGTCTTCTGCTGGTACTCGTCGTAGGCGGGCCACTCGCGGGTCATGACCTCCCACATCTCCGCCTTTTCCTCGGGTGTTGCGGTGCGGGCGCGGGCGCGGAAGCGGTCGCCCTTGATCTGGGCTTCGACGTTGGGGTTGGCCTCGATGTTGCGAAACCATGCGGGCGGCTCGTCGGAGCCGCCCTTGGAAGCAACGACCATGACGTCGTCGCCGTGGCGGCCGTAGATCAGTGGGGTGGTGCGCTCTTCGCCTGACTTGCGGCCGGTGGTCGTGAGCAACAGCGTCTGCGTGCCCTGCCAGTCGTGGCCCTCCTCGCCGTCGGTGGCGCGGTAGCGGTCGACGTGCTCTTTGGCGTAGAGGGGCATGCGGCTCAGGTACCCGCTGCCGGAGCGGGCACGCGCGAGCGCTGGATCCGGTCGAACAGCGCCCACGAGGCAAAGCAGAGCGCTCCGACCGCGCCGGTGGCGGTCAGCAGGGCTCCCGCCGCCGCGACGACCGCGACGCCGTTGGCGCCGAGGATGACCACGGCCGTTGCCACGCCGAGCGTCGGTCCGACGGGCAGCAGCCCCAACACGGCCGCGCCGATCAGCAGCGCGATCGCGTCGAAGATCGAGATGTCGACGCCGATGCCCTGAAGCACGAGCCAGTTGCGAAAGACCTGGGCCAGGACGGCGAAGACGACCAGGGCGATGATCGTGTTGCGGCTACGCAGGCCGCGCATCACGCCGAGCCCGGACCAGAAGCCCTGGGTGTGGGTGTTGGCGAGCCTGGTAAAGCCGGCGACGATCACCGCCGCGACGGCGACGAAGATCAGCGGCAGGTACCAGGGGATCCCGAGCGGGCCGACGAGCGTGAACGAGCAGATCGCGACCAGGGCGCCTTCGATCACGAGGATCGGCATCTCGGCGGCAATCAGCACGGAGGCCTTCGGGCTCTCGGCGGGGGCCGAGCGGCGCAGCGCCGCGATCCGGACGCCCACACCGAAGTGGCTGTTGAAGAGGTTGCCGAGGTAGCCGACCGCGGAGGCGCGGTAAAGGCGGCGCCTGCCCGCGACTCCCCCCGCGGCGCCGACGCAGACGTGCCAGGCCTCGCTGCGGGCGAGCAGCCAGACGATCTGAAGCGCGATTGCGCCGGTGAGCATCCACCACGAGGCTTCGCCGATCGCCGCGGCGAAGTCTCCGCGCTTGCTCCAGAGGCCGATCACGAGCGCGACGGCGACGATGGTGCTGCCGGCCACGGTGACCGCGACCGGGTGCGCGCCGAACCAGTGGCGAAAGCGCGCGAACGTGCCGGCCGAGACCGGGACCGAAGGTTGCTGAAGAGCTGAGGTAGTCACTGGCTCCGTCCCCTCTGCGGCGTTGTGGCTCGGAGGGGGAGGGGATGGGAGACCCAGCGAACTTCCCACACAGCGTATCGCCACCCTGGGTAGCGTGTTCGAGGAGGCAGGATGAGGCGCTTGGCCACAGCAGCCGCGGTTGCAGCGATTTTCTTGCTGCCGGCGGCAGCGGCGAGCGCCAAAGGGCCGGCGCCGGCGATCCGGGTCGGCGGGCCGAGCGCGGCCGACGAGTCGAAGGTGGCGATCGTCGGGTCGAACAAGAGCCTGCGGCGACGGATCTTCCGTGTCGTCGACGAGGCGGGCGCTGTGGTGATGCGCAGCAAGCTTCGCCAGGCGCCCGGGAAGCCGGACCCGTGGGTTCACGCGTACAGGGCCGACCTGAGCGAGGTCACGGCCCCGGGCTCCTACCGGATCGAGGTCGGCCGGCTGAGGTCGCGGCCGTGGCAGCTAACCGTCGATGGCTCGCGCTCGGCACTGCTGGCGATCCTCGGGTTCTTTCAGGCGAATCGCGACGGATCCGAGCCGTCGCCGACCCACAGGCCGTCGCACCTCCACGACGCGGTGATTCACCCGGACGCGCCGAGTCACGGCGGCGAGACGATCGACATGACCGGCGGCTGGATGGATGCCGGCGACACGCTTCACTTCACCCAGACCACGGCCTACACCGCGGCACTGCTGCAGGCGGCGGCGCGGCTCGATCCCGCCGACGCCGCTGCGCTGAACGCCGAGGCCGACGTCGGCGTGCGCTGGCTGGTCAAGGCGCATCCGTTCCCCGACGTCTTCATCGCCCAGGTCGGCGACGAGCGCGACCACAACGCGGGCTTTCGCGACCCGGCGACCGACGATGCGTCGACCAAGCCGGGGATCGGCACGCGGTTTGCGTATCCCGAGATCGGCGGCGACCTGGGTGGCAGGGCGGCGACCGCGCTGGCGATGGCGTTTCAGCGGACCGGTGATCCGGCGCTGCTCGCGCAGGCGAAGGACTGGTATGCGGCCGGCAAGGCGACAGACCGTGCCGCACGTCCGCTCAAGCAGGCCGGTTATCCGCGCTCCGCCGGCAACTTCTACGTCAACAGGTCCTGGGAGGACTCGCTAGCGGCCGGAGCGGCGGCGCTCTACCGCGCGACCTGCGCCGCCGGCGCCTGCGACGGCTCCTACCTCGTCGATTTCAAGAGCTTCATCGGCTCAGGTCAAGCGGTGGCGGCGAGCAGCGATCTCGGCGTGTACGACGCCTTTGCCTCGTTTGCCGGCGCTGACGCCTGCGGGACGTTCGGCGATCCGCCGCTGCCCGAGGACGCCGGGTTTCGCGGATGCCAGCGCCTGGTTGCCGGCGCCCGCACCGCGGTGAGGCGTGCCGCCAAGACCGCGTTCGGCATGCCCGGCTACTTCAGCTGGGGCACCACAGCGACCAACGGCGGCAGCGGCGCGCTCGCCGCGCTGGCAACCGCCGCGCCGCGGGGACCGGACAGCGGATGCGCCGTCGCCGCGGGCGCCCGCGATTACCTGCTCGGGCGCAACCCGTTCGGGCGCAGCTTCGTCGTCGGCTACGGGCCGCGGGCCGCTCGCCATCCGCATCATTGGGGCTCGGTGTTCGGCCCGGCGATCCCGACCGGGGCAGTGGTCGGCGGACCGGCGCCGGTCGAGCAGATCTCAGACGAGGGGTTCTCGGTCCGGGGCCCGCTCAACAGCCGCTTTGCCGCCTACGCCGACAAGCGGCCCAACTACGTCACCTCCGAGCCGGCGCTCGACTACGCGGCGAACTCGGTGCTGCTGCTGGCGGCGCTCGCGGGGCGCTGCTGAGGCCGCTCTACTCGCGGGTGACGGTGCCGCTGTTGACCGAGATCTTGGTCTCCTCGCGGTAGTCCACGGTCGCGTCGCCGCGGGGGGTCAGGGTGACCGCGCCGCTTGCGATGCACTCGTCGGTGTTGCGCTCGCTGTAGGCGAAGGCGAACGCCTCGCCCTGCATGCCGGTGAAGGTGAGCGGGCCCCAGCAGCTGCCGCCGTTCTGGCGCGAGCGCGAGAAGCCGGCGACCTCGCCCTCGTCGAGGGCGTCGATGGCAAGCGTCTGGGTGAGCTGGTCTCTGGTGCCGTCTTCGTAGCGGACCTCGATCTGCCCGCGCCAGTCGCCGATCACCGGCGCCGTCGTTGGGGCAGCCGCGGCCGGCGGCTGCTCGGGGGCGGCGGTGGAGACGCCGTCGGAGTCGTCGCGCAAGACGACGTAGACGGCCGCGATCGCGACCACGCCGAGCGCGGCGGGAATCAGGATCCGCCACCGGGTGCGCCGCTCCTCCGGGGGCGCGGTGGCGGCGGCGACCGGGACCGGCGCCTCGACGACGGGGACCGAGGGGGGAGGCGTTGACTTCTGTTCTGGCCCTGGCTCTGGTTCGGGCTCCGGCTCGGACTCGGGTTGGGCGGCTGCCTCCGACTCAGGCTCGGTCTCCGGTGCCGGCTCCGGCTCAGCTTCCGAGTCGGTCCACTCGACCTCGTCCATCAGGCCGTCGGGCAGCGACGGCTTCGCCGACTCGTCCATCAGCTCGTCGAACTGGGACTCGAGGCGGTCGAGGAAGCAGCGGTCGCACTCGTCGAACAGTCCGCATGGCCTGCCGCAGGCGCGGCACGTGTGCTCTTCGACCTTGATGACCTTGATGTCCTTGAGCAGATCCACGCCTCTTCATTCAACAGGGTTGGCCGGATTCATCGTCTTCAAACTGCCACGGCAAATCGTTTTCAGATCGCTTGAAATGGTTTATCGGTCGTGCCTTCGCGTTAGGGTGCCCAAAGATTGACCGGCGCCGGCGTGGAGGGGTTCGCAAGGAAGCACGGGCTCGAGCCGGCCACGGGCGGGGCGGTGCGGGCGCTGACGCCGATCCTGATCACCGGGCGCGACGGCTCGATGCAGACCCTGCTTCGCGGTCGCTTTGCGCCCGAGCTCGACGGCCAGCTCATCCATCACCTCTACGCCGACGGCGCCGAGCGGCGCGAGTCGACGATCCTGCTCGCCCAGATCCCCGAGAGCGCCGCCTACGTGCCCGCGCTCGTCTGCCGCGATCGCGAGACGGCGGGCGAGACGCCGGCGCAGCTACCGGCGGAGCGGTGGCGCGAGACGAAGCTCGAAAGCGCCACCTTCAACGAGCGCTACCGCCTGCTCACCCTGGCCGGCCAGCACTCCGGCTGGGTGCGCGAACTGTTCTCGCCGGCGCTGATCGAGTGGCTCGCGAACGATGTTCCCGGCGGACTGTCGTTCGAGATCAACCAGGGAAACCTCGCGGTGGCGCTGCCCGGGAGGCTCGAGGCCAGCGAGGAGCTCGAGCTGCTGACCTCGACCGCGAGCGAGCTCGCGACCCGGATCCGCACGGAGGCGCTGGAGGAGGAGGCCGATCCCGACCTCTTCGACGAAAGCGAGGAGGTCTCGGCGATCGAGAAGGTGCTGCCCGCGGTGAGCTGGGACAGACCGCCGGAGAGCGTTCAGGAGACAGTCGCGGCGTACCGCCAGGTGGCGGCGCGGACGCCCGGGGTGCGCCTCAGGGCCGCACTGTGGGCGCTGAACGTGGGCGCGGCGGTGGGCGCCGTCGCCGCGCTCGTGACCTCGCCGGCGGTCGGGATCGCCGCAGGGGTGCTGATCTCCGTTCCCGTCTTCTGGCTCGCCCGCTTCGTCGGCGCCGCTCGCCATCGGTGGGGGCTCGCGTCGGTGAGTCGCGTCGGTCTGGAGTCGTTCGTGCGCGAGTACGCGCGCTCGCGCGGGCTCGAGGTACGCGACCGCTGGCGCTTTCACTCCAAGCACCGCACCCTGCCGCTTCCCGGCTTTGCCGACCACGTGCTCGCCGGCGAGATCCCCGGCGCCGACGTCGAGGGGCTGTTCGTGATGTTCAGCGACTCCGCCGAGATGCGCTCGCTCGGGATCGAGGTGGCGGTGACCGCCGACCGGCCGCTGGCCTCCAACGCGCTGGTCGTCGACCTGCCGGCGCCGCTGGATGAGCAGACGATCGCCGCGGCCGATCTGCCCGACGAGTGGAAGATGGAGTGCTCGGAGTCGCAGCTGGTCGTCTGGCGGTCGATCGCGGGCAACCTCATGCGCACGGCCGACGGGTTGGACCGCTTCCGCGCCCGCGCCGGCGAGGTGGTCCGCCGGCTGGTCTTCGGCCGGCTGGCGTCCTAGCCGGCGAGCTCGAGCTCGAGCTGCTCGCCCGCGAGCAGCCGGCGGCGTTCGAGCGCCTCGGCGTAGGCGCCGTGGAGCGTGCTGCGCGGCTTCACGCGGGCGATCCCATAGCCCTCGGCCATCGCCCGGGCGAGCGTCCTCTTGAACAGCGGCCCGTGCCAGGCGTGGTGGCCGGGTCGGCGGCCGACGTGCAGGTGGACGAGCTCGTGCAGCAGGGTCTCCTGCGCGTCGCCCGGGCGAATCCCGGGATAGTCAGTCACCGACAGACGCCACTCGCCAGGCACCGCGAAGCCGAGCCGGTTCGGTCGCGCGCTCGCCCGGCGCACCTTGAGCTCGGGCGCCGACTCGGCAAGCGGTCCGCGGGCGAACACCGCCAGCGCGCGCAGGCGTTCCATCTCGCGCTTCAGGTCGATGCCCGCGACGAGGTAGTAGGTGGGGTGGCGGCGCACTCCCCGCAACTTAGGCGAGCGACCGGCGCGAGCTATGGTCACGGCGATGAGCGAGCCGCAACTGGGCCTGATCGAATTTCCCGCCGACGACCCCGAGCGCGCGCGGCGTTTCTGGGGTGAGTTCCTGGGCGCCGAGCTCGAGCCGCGCGACGAGGCCGAGGGCGAGGGCTGGCAGGCGCGAAGCGGCGCGGTCGCGGTGGGCGTGCATGAGCGCGGCCGCGGGCCCGGCGACTCCTTCTCGCTGCCTTACTTCACCGTCGATGAGATCGGCGAGGCGCTGGCACGGGTCGAGCAGCTCGGCGGCAGCATCGTGCATCCGGGCGAGCGCTGGGCGATCTGCCGCGACTCCGAGGGCAGTCCGTTCGCGCTCGCGGCGAGCTAGCGGTCGACTGAGCGAGCAGCGGCTTCCGGCTAGCTGCGGGTCTGCTCGAGCCCGTTCAGCGCCCACTCTTCGATCGTCGGCACGGCCACGAGCTTCGGACCCCAGAGCTCCATGTAGCAGCCGTTACAGAGCGTCTCGCCGATCGAGTTCTGATACCCGTCGTCGTCGGGCACGGATGAGAGGCATTTCATGCAGCGATCGCTCATGGCCCCTGCATCGGCCGGCCGCACGCACGGTTGAGCCTGGCGCTCGTGCCTAAGCGACTGTTCGATGCTGCTCAGGCGGTCGCGGGCGGCGCCGACCGCCGGCGGGCACGCCTGAGGACCACCGCGAGCACGAGGCCCGTCAGCGCCGCAAGGCCGATCAGCCACGGCAGCGCGCTCGAACCGCCGTCATCGGCGGGGGCCGGGTCGTCGGGCGGAGGGGGTGAGGTGTTGCTCGCAGGCAGCGGCGGATTGGAGACGCCCTCGAGCTTGCCGGCCGAGATTGGGGTCAACCCGGCCGTGAGCTTGCTGTAGAACGCCTGCTGCTCGGCACTCATGATGCTCCACAGCGTGCCGCCGATGCGGTCGCGGCTGTAAGCGAGGCCAGAGGAGGGCAGCACGCTGAGCGTGATCTCGCCTCCGCCGTGGATCATCTCCACCTCGACGCGGTAGAAGGGCTCGGGCCGGTCGGGCGGGTTGCCCGACGTGCTGCTGAAGATCACCTGATCGTCGAATTCGCCTTCGCCGGCCGTAGCGCACTGGTTGTCGGCGCCGCAGGCCGCGACCGACTCCACCCCCTTGGCGAGCGCGGAGGCCGCGGTCAGCGAGAGCGCGGCGATGACGACGAGCGTGGCGGGCAGCAGGCGATTGAGCATGGATTCCTCCTCCTTCACCCCTCCTACAAGCCGAACGGCGCCAGGGTTCCCGCCAGCCTCACCGCCGTGTCGCGGTCGAAGGCGCCCTCCATCCGCACCAGCACGTCGCCCTGCTCGACGAGCAGCACGTTCTGGGCGACGAACAGGTCGCGCTCGGTGGTCTCGCCGTCGGGGGAGCGGTAGAAGAAGAAGTGCGGCGCGCCGCTGATCCAGAGCGCCCGCTCGCCGCCGATCTGCAGGCTCTCGACGGTGGTGGTCTGCGGCGCGATCTTGCCGAGGTAGTCGGGCGAGAGGTCGCCGCGGAATTCCGAGACGACCAGCCCGGCGCCGGTGGTGGTGGTCGGCGGCAGGCCGGCGCGTGGCTCATAGATCAGCGAGAGCTCGCCGCCGGGGGTGGTCGAACGCTCATAGACCGCGTCGGGTCCGCCGGCGATCAGCGGCACCAGCGGCTCGAAGTCAAGGTCCGCGGCCGCCTGCTCGAGGGTGGTGCGGGTCCCGAGGTCGAGGTCGCGGAAGGTCGCGACCGGGGCCGGCTCGGTGGTGCGCTCGACCGTCACGCCCGTAAGTCCCGAGGCGTCGAGCAGCGCGTCGGCCGCCTCGCGCGAGGCGGCGATCACCGTGCCGGCGGTGGCGAGCACCCAGATCCCGGCCAGCGCCAGAGCGCGGCCGAGCGGCAGGCGAACGGGCGCCGGGTGGGCGGCGCCGAGGCGCGCGCCGACCCGTGTCGTGAGGTCGGGCGTCGGTGGGTAGGCGACCTCGCCCGCCAGCGCGTGCAGCTGTCGCTCGAGCTCAGACATCGTCTGCCTCCAGCTCGGCGCGCAGCCGCTCGAGCGCTCGCGAGGTCCGCGACTTCACCGTCCCCAGTCGCTTGCCGATCACCGCCGCGGTCTCGGCCTCGGAGAGCTCGAGCAGGTAGCGGCAGGCGATCACGGTGCGGTCGGCGTCGCCGAGGCGATCGATCGCGGCGAGCAGGCCCTGGCGGCGCTCGGAGTGAAGGAGCGCCGCCTCGGGCGACGGGACCGCGTCGCCCTCGCGACGCTCCTCCACCGCGCGCGCCGCCAGGCGCTCGTGGCGAGCCGCCGAGGCGCGGCGGTTGCGCGCCTCGTTGCCGACGATCTTCAGCAGCCAGGGGCGAAACGGCGCCCCGGGCCGGAAGCGGTGTAGCGATCGGTAGGCCTTTAAGAAGCCGTCCTGCGCCGCCTCCTCGGCGTCGGCGGTCGAGCGCGTGATCAGCCAGGCGGTGCGAAAGGCGATCGTCTCGTGCTGGCTGACCACCTGCCTGTAGGCCTCCTCGTCACCGTCCCTGGCCAGCGCCAGGAGCTTGTTCTCGTCCAGTGGCCGGTCCTCCACTGCACCCCTTCTACAGACCGAGTCGTGTGGCGGTTCCGGGTGTCTATGGTGAGCGCATGAACGAAACGGCCACCGCGACCCCGATCGACGAGGAGCTCGCCGCCGAGCGCTGGGATCTCGAGCCGCTGGTCGAAGGCGGCGGAGCCGACGGCGCGATGCGGCTGCTCGACGAAGCCGAGGAGCGCGCCAACGCCTTCGCCGAGGCGCACCGCGGCCGGGTCGGCGAGCTCGAGCCGGCCGAGCTCGCGGCGGCGATGCGCGAGCTGGAGGAGATCTATGACCGGGTCGGGCGCGCCGGCACCTACGCCGCGCTCGGCTTTGCCGTCGACACCCAGTCGGCGGAGGTCGGGGCGCTGCTGCAGAAGGTGCGCGAGCGCTCGGCGGCGATCCAGACCGCGCTCCTCTTCTTCGAGCTCGAGTGGAACGAGATCGACGACGAGCGCGCCGAGGAGCTCCTCGCCTCGGCCGAGCTGGAGCGCTGGCGCCATCACCTAAAGACCGAGCGCCGCTATCGCCCGCATCAGCTCTCAGAGCCGGAGGAGCGGATCCTGACCGAGGTCGACGTGACCGGCCGCTCGGCGTTCGCGCGCCTGTTCACCGAGCAGACCTCTTCGATCGCGGTCGAGCTGCCCGATGCCGACGAGCCGGTGCCGCTGATGGAGGCGCTGAGCCGGCTTCAGGATCCCGACCGCGAGCGGCGCCGGGTCGCCGCCGAGGCAGTGAGCGCGGCGCTGGAGCCCGGCCTGCGCACCCGCGCCTACGTCTACAACACGCTGCTCGCCGACAAGGCGACCAAGGACCGGCTGCGCTCGTTCGAGCACTGGCTCGCCTCCCGCAACCTCGCCAACGAGGCCTCCGACGAGTCGGTTGCGGCGCTGATCGACGCCGTCTTCGCCCGCTACGAGCTGGGGCGGCGCTGGTATCGGCTCAAGGCGAAGATCCTGGGGCTCGACGTGCTCGCGCACTACGACCGCGTAGCGCCGGTGGCCGAGAGCGAGCAGCGGATCGGCTACGCCGAGGCGCGCGAGCTCACCCTCGACTGCTACCGCGGCTTTTCCGAGGAGCTCGGCGCGGTGGCGGCAGAGTTCTTCACCGGCGACTACGTCGACGCGCCGCCGGCGCCAGGCAAGCGGGGCGGCGCCTTCTGCTCCTACGCGGTGCCGTCGGCGCACCCCTACGTGATGCTCAACTTCACCTCGCGCCCGGGCGATGTGCTGACGATGGCGCACGAGCTCGGCCACGGCGTGCACGCCTCGCTCGCGCGCCCGCACGGGATCTTCGGCTTCAGCACCCCACTCACCGTCGCCGAGACCGCCTCGATCTTCGGCGAGAGCATCGTCCTCGGGCGGCTGCTCGAGGACGCGCCGGGCCCGCGCGAGCGGCTTTCGCTGCTCGCCCACACGCTCGACGGCGCGGTCGGCGCGGTGTTTCGCCAGATCGCGATGAACCGGTTCGAGGACCGCGTGCACGGCGAGCGCCGTACCTCGGGTGAGTTGTCCGTCGAAGGATTCGCCGCGGCGTGGCTCGACACGCAGGCCGACCTGCTCGGCGACTCGGTCGAGCTCGCCCCCGACTACGGCACCTGGTGGTCCTACGTGCCGCACTTCGTCGACACCCCGGGCTACGTCTACGCCTACGCCTTCGGGCACCTGCTGGCGCTGTCGGTGTATCGCCGCTACGAGGAGCAGGGCGAGGGCTTGGTGCCCGCCTACATCGAGATGCTGCGCGCCGGCGGCTCGGCCTCGCCCGAGGAGCTGGCGCAGATCGTTGGCGTCGACCTAGCGGATCCGGGGTTCTGGAACGCCGGCCTGGACCTGCTCGAGGCCCGCCTAGAGGAGGCCGAGCGCACGGCCGAGGAGGCGGAGGCGTCCTGATCGGCGCCGGCGCGGTCGCGCTGGCCTCGCTCGCGATGTTCGCGGGCGGCGGCGATCGCGAGGTGATCGGCAATTCGGTTCGCGGCGAGCCGATCGTCGCCAAGCGCTTCGGCCCGGCGAACGCCGCGCGCACAGTGCTGGTCGTCGGCTCGATCCACGGCGATGAGCAAGAGGGCCACCAGATCGTGCGCTGGCTCGCCCATCACCAGGCGCGCAGGCTCGACGGGGTCGAGCTGTGGCTGATCAGGACCACCAACCCCGACGGCGTTGCCGCCGATACCCGCGGCAACGCCCATTCGGTCGACCTCAACCGCAACTTCCCGCACGACTGGGAGCCGATCCCGCCGAGCAGCGGCTACTACTCGGGGCCGAAGCCCGCGTCGGAGCCGGAGACGAAGGCGATGCGGAGGTTCCTTCGCCGCGAACGCCCGGACCTCACTGTCTGGTACCACCAGCCCTGGGGTGAGACGCTGATACCGTGCGGCGGCGGCGGCGGGCGCCGAGTCGCCCTGCGCTACGCCCGCCTCTCCGGACTCCCGGCCCGAGACTGCTTCCCCTCACCCCCCGGCAGCGCCACCGGCTGGCAGCGCGCCAAGCTCGGCGCCAAGGCGTTCGTCGTCGAGCTCCCAGGCCGTAGTTTGAGCGACAGCGAGGTTCGGCGACACTCCAAGGCGCTCGACGAGATCGCCGAGCCGGGGCGCTAGTGCGCCTGCTCAGCGACCGATGCCGACGGTCCGCCCGTCGTCGGGGATGGCGGGTTGCTTTGCCCTGGCTCCTGCGCTCGAAGCGGGCGGGGTTCGGGGGCGCGCAAGGCCCTCGCAGCCGCCAACATCACCACCAGCGTTGCGATGCCGAGCCCGGCACCGACACCGGCGTCGCCCCAGTCGAAGCCGTCGGCAGCGGGCGCTTCCGCACCGACGGGATCGCTCGACGAAGCACCGCTGGCCTTGCTGACGTCGGCCACGAACGGCACCGCGTCCGAGCCGTCCCGGATCACAATCTGGTCGTCACTCTGACCCATTGCCGGAGCGCCGAGTGCCGCCACCGCACATCCCACGAGGGCGGTGATGATCAGCCGTGTCCTGGAGGTCGTCATGCGCTTCTCCTCTCGTTCTACTGCGTGCGCGTGGAGCATCGGCTTAGGCGCTGAAGCGGCGCTTAAGCGACGTTGAAGCGAGCCCCTGCGTTTGCGGTAGCGTCGTCGGCGACAGGAGATGGACTTCCGGATCCTGGGACCGCTCGAGGTCCGCCGCGGCGACGGGCCTCTCTTACTGAGAGCCGCGAAGCAGCGGGCGCTCCTTGCGATCCTGTTGCTACACCCGAACGAGGTCGTCTCGAGCGATCGCCTCATCGACGACCTGTGGGGCGCACATCCGCCGGCGACCGCCGCAAATGCGCTCCAGGTGTATGTGGCGCAACTCCGCAAGGCGCTGGAGCCTGAGCGGGCGAAGGGTGCGCCGACCGAGATCCTGGTGACGCGCCCCGGGGGCTACCTGCTTCGGGTCGAGCCCGGCGAACTCGACGCGGAGCGCTTCGACCGTCTGTTCGGCGATGGATCGAGGGCCCGCGCGGCGGCGAACCCCGCGGTCGCAGCGACGCTTCTGCGCGAGGCACTGGGCCTGTGGCGCGGCCCCGCGCTGGCGGACTTCACGTATGACCCATTCGCGCAGGGCGACATCTCCCGCCTGGAGGAGCTTCGCCTCGCTGCGTTCGAGGAGCGGATCGACGCCGACCTCGCGCTGGGTCGCCACGCGGCCGTCATTGGGGAGCTCGAGGCGCTGGTCGGAGAGCATCCGTTGCGCGAGCGCCTGCGCGGCCAGCTGATGCTCGCTTTGTACCGTGCTGGGCGCCAAGCCGAGGCGCTCGAGGCTTATCAGGACGCGCGCCACGCTCTGACAGACGAGCTCGGGATCGTCCCCGGCCCCGAGCTGCAGCGCCTCGAGGGCGCGATCCTGCGTCAGGATCCCGAGCTCGAACTCGCGGCCGAGGTTGCCGCACCGGCGCCCGAGACGCGTAAGGCCGTCACCGTTCTCGTCGCCGGCAGGGCGGCGCCGGCGGGCACGGACCCCGAGGCGCTTCGCCGCCTCGACGAGCGCCAGCGTGAGGCGGCATCGGAGGCGATTGAGCGCCACGGCGGCCGCGTCGAGAGCGTGCTCGGCGACCGGGTGATGGGGGTCTTTGGTGTCCCTCGGGTTCGCGAGGACGATCCGCTGCGAGCGGTCCGTGCAGCCCTGGAACTGCGTGACCGACTCAGCGGGGAACCCGAGGTGGTGGCAACCCGCGCCGGCATCGCCACCGGCGAGGCGTTGACCGGCGAGGTTCGGTCCGAAGGTGCCTCGCTCACCGGAGAACCCGTCACCCGCGCCGCGGAACTCAAGGATGCCGCCGCGGCCGGCGAGATCCTGCTCGCCGAGGAGACGCGCGAGCTGCTCGGCGAGGCCGCGCGCGCGGAACCCGCCCACGGCGCGGACCTTCGCGCCTGGCGCCTACTCGAAGTCGTCCCGCGGCCCCCGCCCTTGATGCGACCGCCGGATAACCCGATCGTCGGCCGGGGGAGCGAGCTGGCCCAACTCCAGGGCGCACTCGACTTCGCTTCCCGTGAGAGCACCGCGTACCTGTTCACGATCCTCGGTCCCGCGGGGATCGGCAAGTCGAGGCTCGGCGAGGAGTTCGCGTCCCGCGCAGCCGAGGGGGCGACCGTCGTCGCCGGCCGTTGCGTGACGTACGGGGAGGGAATCACTTTCTGGCCGATGCGCGAGATCCTCGCTCGGCTCACCGCCACCGCGCCGCTCTCCGAGCTCCTCGCCGGCGAACACGATGCGGACCTGATCGCCGATCGCGCCACTGAGGCGCTCGGGCTCACGGAGACGACGAGCAGCCTCCAACAGATCTTCTGGGCTTTCAGCCGGCTCTTCGATGCGGTCGCGAGGGAACGGCCGCTCGTCGTGCTGTTCGAGGATCTCCACTGGGCCGAGCCGGCGCTGCTCGACTTCATCGAGTACCTGGTGGAGCGCGGGCGGAGCGCGCCCATCCTCGTCCTCTGCCTCGCGCGCCCCGACCTGCTCGAGAGCCGGCCTGCGTGGGGCGGCGGGAAACCGAACGCCAGCTCGCTCCTCCTCGAAGGCCTGACTGACGCCGAGTGCGAGCAGCTCATCGACAGTCTCGCTGGCGGCCTCCCCGAGATCGCGCGGATCCGCGTGCAGGAGACCGCCGAGGGCAATCCCCTGTTCCTCGAGCAGATCCTCGTCATGATCGCGGAGAGAGGGGCGCCCGAGGGCGAGGTCCCGATCCCACCAACGATCCAGGCGGTCCTCGCCGCCCGCCTGGACCGGCTGGGCCCCGGTGAGCGCTCGGTGCTCGAGCGCGCCGCCGTCATCGGGAAGGAGTTCTGGGAGAAGGCCGTGGTCGATCTGCTTCCCGACGACGCCCGCCCGTTCACCTCGCGGCACCTCGACGCGCTCGTCGACAAGGAGCTGTTGCGTCCGGCTCGTTCCCCCCTCCTCGGCGAGCACGCGTTCCGGTTCCGGCACGTTCTGATCCAGCAGGCGACCTACCGCGCGATCCCCAAACGGCTGCGAGCAGCGTTCCACGAGCGCATCGCGACCGGGCTCGAGGAGCGCTTCGGTGAGGGCACGCTCGAATACGCCGAGACCGCCGGCCACCACCTCGAGCAGACCTACAGCTACCGGGCCGAACTCGGGCCGATCACGGACGAAGACCAGGAGCTGGCCCGCCGCGCCGCCGCCCTCCTCGCCTCCGCGGGCCGGCGAGCGTTCGGGCGCGGCGACATGCCGGCTTCGGTCAACCTGCTCGGGCGCTCTGTCGCCCTACTCTCCGGCGAAGATCGCGCCGGGCTGGAGCTGCTGCCCGACCTCGGCTACGCGCTGTTCGAGATCGGCGAGCTCGACCGGGCGAGCACGGTCCTCGCCGAGGCGATCGAGCGGGGGCGGGCGTGGGGGGATCGCGGCGTCGAGTGGCGCGCGATCGTAAAGCGCGGGAACGTCCGGATGTACACGAACCCCGAAGCCATGGACGCCGAGAGCCTGGTTCGCGACGCGACCTCAGCGATCGAGATCTTCGGGGAGCTCAGCGATGACCTGGGCTTAGCACGGGCCTGGAGCCTGCTCGGCGAGGCTCGCTGGATGCAAGGACACATGGTCGAAGTAGTGCAGGCGATGAAGCGCGCGGCAGAATACGCGCGCCAGGCGGGGAGTAGCCGCGAGGAGGCGTGGGCGCTGGGCGCACACGCCATGGCGCTTGTTTACGGTCCGACGCCGGTCGGTGAGGCGATGCGCACCACCGAGCGGATGCTTCGCGGCGCGCAGGGGAACCCCGTCCTGGAGGCCAACCTGTCCGGCCACCGCGCCCCACTCGAGGCCATGGGTGGCCGCTTCGAGGACGCCCGGACGCATATCGCGGAAAGTCGCGGGCGTCTTCGCGATCTCGGCCTCACGTGGCAGGTTGGGGTCCAGGAGCTGCTGGGCGGATACGTCGAGCGGCTTGCGGGCGATCCAGTTGCCGCCGAGCGGCACATGCGAGCGGCCAAGGACTCGTGCATCACGATCGGCGACAGGTTGTTCCTGTCCACTGTCTCGCTGGACCTGCCCCGGCCCGTGTACGAGCAGGGACGCTACGACGAGGCCCTCTCTCTTGTCGAGGCGATCGACGAGGTTCCGGCCCCGGACGATCGCGAGTGGCAGATCAAGCGGAGGGGCATCCGCGCGAGGTTGCTCGCCAGAGAAGGGGTGCTTCAAAGGGCCGAGAGCCTCGCTCGCGAGGGTGTCGCCGTCGCAGCTGAGACTGACCTCCTCTGGTTCCATGCCGACGCCCTCATCGACCTCGCGGAGGTGCTCCGTATGGCCGGCAGGACCGAGGAAGCCGCCGCAGCGGCGGACGAGGCGCTGGCGCTCTACGAGCGGAAGGGCAACGTCGTCTCCGCGGCGACCGCGCGGGCCCTCGTCGAAGAGTCGAAACGCGCCGCAGGATGACGCCCGCCTCCGCGAGGAGGGCTGCGAGAGCGCGCGATCCGTCTACGGGAGAAGCGCCGGAGGGAGCGTGCCCCGAGCCGCCTATCGTGCCTCGGTCCTCATCAATCGCTCAAGCGCGAAGGTGAGCACCTCGCGTCGGGCCGGCTTGGCGAGTCCTTTGACGAATGTGCCCTCCACGGTGGCGCGAAACGTCTCCACCGCCACCGGAAGCTCGTCGGCGGGAACGTAATCGCGGAGCGCGTTCGAGAGCATCCGCGAGAGAAGTCCGTCGAGCTCCGCGACGAAGTCGGCGACCACCCGGGACTCTCGGGCGCGTTCGTTCATTGCGCCTCGCAGGTCGGAGAGCGTCTCGAACTGGTCGGTGAACCAGAGGATCCGCTCCAGCGGCCCCGCTTCCTTATGCCTCGGTTTGCGAGCCGCGATCTCCCGGAGCATCCGTTCCAGCGCGGCGACGAAGAGATGGTCCTTGGAGGGGAAGTACCAGTAGATCGCGTTCTGCGCGAGCCCGAGCTCGCGCGCGATCGCCGCCACCGAGAGCGCCTCGAAGCCGCCCTCCAGCAGCCGCCGTTCGGCGGCCCCGACGATCTCGTCGACCTTGGCGTCGCGCTCCAGCTCGGTTCGGGTTCGTGGCATCTGCGTTCTCGGGCCGCGTGCTTCCGCGGGCGTCACTCTCTTGATAGCATCCCAAGTTAGTTGAGTCCATCTCAAGAGAGGAGAAAACGGTGTCCGGAGTTGAGCTCGCAGACACCCGCGTATTGCTGACGGGGGCATCGAGTGGTATCGGCCGGGAGCTGGCCAAAGAGCTCGCCGCGCGGGGCGCGGCGCTCGCGATCAGCGCACGGCGGCGCTCCGTGCTCGAGAAGCTGGCCGAGGAGATCAGCGCCGCCGGAGGCGCGGCCCCCGTCGTGCTGGAGGCGGACCTCTCCAAACGCGGGGCCGCGCAGGCGCTGGCGATCGATGCCGAGGGAGCGCTGGGGCCCATCGACGTGCTGGTCAACAATGCGGGCGGGGGCGTCGGCGGGAGGATCGCAACCGTCGGCGACCGCGACGAGGCGCGCGAGGCCTTCGAGACGAACTACTGGAGCCCGCTCGCCTTGATAAACGCGCTCGTCCCGGCGATGGCGGAGCGCGGAAGGGGGACGGTCGTCAACGTCACCTCGATGGCCCAGGTGAGCACGTGGCCGGGGTTCGGCGGCTACGCCGCGACCAAGGGCGCGCTGGCGGTCGCGACCGAGACGCTCGCGATGGAGCTCGCGGACTCCGGCGTCCACGTGATCGAGGTGATCCCAGGCCCGGTCGACACCGCGGTCCAGGGAGAGACCAGGCTCGCGCCGGGAATCGAGCGAATGCTCGACCGAACCCCGCTTGGTGATCCCGCCGTGCTCGCGCGACTGATGGTCGAGGCGCTCGAACAGGGAACGAGGCGTGTGATCTATCCCCGGCGAGCACGTTTCGCATACGTGCTTCCCACCCTGGTGCGATGGGAAGCGCGCCGCCTTGCCGCTCGCACGGCGAGGGAGGTCGACCCCGCCACCCGCGAGGCCCTCGGTTCGATGGTGGTCCGCACGGGATCGATGGGCGATCAGATTGCGCGGGAGGCGCGAGCGGCGTGGGAGCGTGACCGCGGCCGTGACAGTTATGCCTAGGGGAGGCCAGCGCCGGACCGGCCTCCCCCCTGGTCGACAGCGTTACACCGTCGCCGCGTACGCGTGTGCCAACTCAGCGGCGAACTCCTCGAACTCGGTCGGGGTTGTGTTGCTCTCGTTGCGTCCCTCGAGCGAGTGCAGCTTGCCTTCGCTCAGCGCCTGGTTGAACTCGACGAACTGGGCAGCGAAGTCGGGCGAGAACCCGGCGGCCTCGGTGAGCATCGCCACCAGCTCTTCGTCGGGCAGCTGGACGTACGCCAGGTCCGGCTCGCCGATCGCCGCGCCGATCGCCGCCGTGGCCTCGGGGTAGGTGAGGTCACGCGGGCCGATCAGCTCGCGGACCACGGCGCCGCTCCAGTTCCGCTCGCGCAGCGCGCCGGCGGCGACCGCCGCGATGTCGGCGGTGGCGATCATCGGCACCTTCGCTTCGGGCGCGACGGAGTCGGCGACCACGCCCTCGTGGCGGATCGTCTCCAGCGCCGCGTAGAAGCCCTCGTAGAAGGCGCCGGGGCGCAGGACCATGAGGTTGACGCGGTCGAGGGCCCGCAGCCGCCGCTCCTGTCGGTGCAGGCTGGCGATGAACCCGTTGCCGCTCGCCAGCTCGGCGCCGAGCGCGCTCAGCGCGACCACATGGCGCACACCGCTCTCGCGAATCGCCGAGGCGATCGCCTCGCCGCGCCTGTCCTGGTCGGCGTGGTAGTCGGGCAGAGTCGGATCGAGCGCGGTGAGCGTGTAGACCGCGTCGGCGCCCGCGAAGGTGCCTAGCAGGTAGTCGGCGTCGCGGACATCGCCTGCGACGGCCTCCGCTCCGAGCGCGTCGAGCGCGGCCAGCTTCTCCGGCGAGCGCCCGAGCGCGCGCACCTCCTCGCCGCCTTCGAGCAGCAGCTCGGTGATCTTGCGGCCTGTGTTTCCGGTTGCTCCCATCACGGTGATCATTGTCGTTCCTCCTGGGTAAACGTCATTGCAGTCCATCCAGTATGAGGTGTGCGACAGGGACTTACTATGACGTAAGGTCCGTGATTTATGCTCGTTCGTCCTCGTGACTTGGAGGTTCGATCCACCCGTGTCATGCTGCTGGGGTGACCGCGCATCCCGATCCCTGGCCCTCGGCCGCCGATCCGCTCGGCGAGGCGCTGCACTTCCTCGAGCTGCGCGGCGCCTTCTACTGCCGCACCGAGTTCACCGCCCCGTTCGGTCTCGAGCTGCCGCCGCTCGAGGGCTACCTGTGGTTTCACGTCATCACCGGCGGAAGCTGCTGGCTCGAGGCGCCAGAGGCCCAGCCGCGGCGCCTGGCCGCGAGCGAGCTGGCGCTCGTCCCCCACGGCGAGGGCCACCGGCTGCGCAGCGAGCCCGATGCGCCGGCGCCGAGCATCTTCGAGCTCGAGCGCGAGCAGCTCGGCGAGCGCTACGAGATCCTGCGCCACGGCGGGGGCGGCGAATCCACCGACATGGTCTGCGGCGCCGTGCGCTTCGATCATCCGGCGGCCCGCAAGCTGCTCGCCGTGCTGCCGCGAATCCTCACCTTCGATCCGGCAACGAGCCCGACGCAGCTCGAGTGGCTGCGCTCCACCCTGCGGCTGATGGCGCTCGAGGCGGAGGGGCTGCGACCCGGCGGCGAGACCGTGATCACCCGTCTTTCCGACGTGCTCGTCGTGCAAGCGCTGCGCGCCTGGCTGGAGAGCGACCCGGTGGCGCAGTCGGGCTGGCTCGGGGCGCTGCGCGACCCGCAGATCGGCCGCGCGATCTCGCTCATCCACCGCGAGCCCGGCCGCCCGTGGACCGTCGCCTCCCTCGCCGACCAGATCCCGATGTCGCGCTCGGCCTTCGCCGCACGGTTCACCGAGCTCGTCGGCGAGCCGGCAATGAGCTACGTGACCCGCTGGCGTATGCACCTGGCCGCCGCGGCGCTGCGCGACGAGGGCGCCACCGTGGCCGAACTCGCGGATCGTTTCGGCTATCGCTCCGAGGCTGCGTTTGCGCGCGCGTTCAAGCGCGTCGTGGGATCACCGCCCGGTGCCGTACGGCGGGCGGGGCCGGTCGAGACGATCGCCGCCTGACCCCCGCTTGCCGCCTCACGCGCCGACCGATGAGTTTGCGGCGGCGAGTCGGGCTTGCTAACGCTCCGACGCCGCGGACGCGTCGCCTGACGCATCTCCGGCGTCGCCGGCGCCCTCGCCGAGCCCCTCGACCGGCTCCTGGGCCTCGTCGAGCACGCTCCCCTCTCCCTGGGCAATGTCGGAGAGGAGGACCGAGGAAGCGGCCGCAGCGGCGGACGAGGCGCTGGCGCTCTACGAGCGGAAGGGCAACGTCGTCTCCGCGGCGACCGCGCGGGCCCTCGTCGAAGAGTCGAAACGCGGCCCAGGATGACCTCCGGCTTAAGCCGGACCACGGGGCGACTCGGGGTCTAGTGGAGGCGCAGCCGCGGCCTGGGTGTCCACGCAAGCGGGTGTAGGGTCGCGAAGCATGGCTCGGGCGTTCCGTTCCTCCGTTGTCGGCGCCGCGGTCGACGCCTACGACCGGCACGTCGGCCGTTACGGTGCCGAGCTCGCCCGGGAGATGGTCCGGGTGACCGGTGTCCGGGCGGGCCAGCGGGCGCTGGACGTGGGGTGCGGGACCGGTGCGCTGACGGACACGCTGGCGAAGGTTCTGGGCGCAGAGAACGTGGCCGCGATCGACCCCTCCGAACGCTTCGTCGCGGCTTGCAGCGCGCGTCTACCGGCTGCCGACGTGCGGGTCGGGATCGCCGAGGACCTTCCTTGGAGCGACGCCGAGTTCGACGCCGTGCTCGCGCAGCTCGTCGTCGACGGCATGAACGACGCCCACCGAGGTGCGGAGGAGATGCGCCGTGTCGTGCGGCCAGGCGGCGCAATGTCGGCCTGCGTATGGGACTTCGACGGGGACATGCCGCTGCTGCAAGCGGGCTGGGCCTCCGCCCTCGATGTTGACGAGGCGCTTGCTCGCTCGTTCGGGGCGCACAAGCGCAACCCCTTCTCGCGCCCGCATGAGCTCGAGGAGCTCTGGCGCACCACTGGCTTTGAGCAGGTCGAGCTCGGCCAAGTCGAGGCCGGCGCCGATTACACCGACTTCGACGACCTCTGGTACCCGTTCGCGAACGGCGTTGGCAATCTCGGCCGCTTCCACGAGGCGCTCGACGAGCGGGGCCGCGAGCGATTCAAGCGCGGCGCCGCCGAGCGACTCGGGTCGCCGTCCGGTCCGTTCCGCCTGACGGCGACGGCGTGGTATGTGCGCGGCACCGCACCGGCCGGATAGCAGCCGGCGCTTCGCCTTCGCGCGACGGGCAGCACGCCGGCGCGGCCCGCCATCACGCGGACGTACAGCGAGTGGCAGGGCCGACGGCGACGTACGGGCGGAAACCCGCACCAAACGACCGCACGGTCGAACGAGGTGTTAGGACATCGACCGGGGCGCCCGAATCAAGCGGGGTCGCGTCCGAGTAACCGGTCAAGGCCCAGCGCCAGGCTGCGCCCTGCCAGATCAGCCGCGGAGCCGGCTCCGCCCCGTTCTGGTCGGCCGGGATCACGAGCACGCCGTCGGGAAGCTCTCCGACCTTGGCCTTGAAGGTGACCTTCTCACGACGGCGCCCGATGCGCTCAGCGTGCAATGCCCGGTCGAGCGCCGGCGCCGACGGTGTTGGCTCTGTTCCACCGGGATTGGCAGCCGCCCACGCTTCCTGAAACTCGCGGAGTCGGTCTCGCATGCATTCGGCGCACGGCCGGTGACCCGCGGCAAACGCGGTCGCTTCGTCTAGGAAGAACAGCTCGGTGTACCGGCCCGGCTGCATCAGCTCTCGCTTTCGGCCCTTGAACTCGAGCCGACAGAAGATCCAGCGCTTGCCGGCGTGGAAGCGGCGAATCGCTCCGTGTTCATCATGGAGGCAGCCGCGGTTGCCCATCAACGTTCCGCGGGCGGGATCGGCCACGAGGTCTCCCGAGGGTGTTACGCGGTTCTGGCGGGGGCCTGGATGTGCAGGCTCGGCCATCAGCCCCACTAGTTCGCATCCGCCGCGCCGGCCATCCGCTTGCGGGAGAAGATCTTCCGCAGGCGCTTCGCCGCCCGCGGGTCGCCGGCGATCGTCAGCGCGCCCGTGGTGGCGGCCGAGGAAGCCGTGATCTTCCCGGAGGCGATGTCCGCCCACGTCTCCTCGTCGGTGGTCCAGGTGACAGCGGCGTTCCCGACACGGCCGTCGTGAAGCTCGATCGAGCCGTCGTTGACGATGAAGTGGAACGCTGAGTCGCCGACGAGGTACTGGTAGGTCTCGCTGACGCCCTTGGTGGCTTCACGGTCAGCGAGGCCGGCCATTGCCACCGCCGGCCACCGCGCGCGGAATGTTTCTCCCGGCTTTCGGTCGCCGATCCGCTTGGCGCCCCACGCAATCAGTGGGGCCATCGCGGTGGCCAGGTCGCGCCCGTCATCGGTGAGCTCGTAGACCTGGCGCGCGGCGGGAGGCGGAAGCTCTTGGCGGGCGACGATGCCGTCGCGTTCGAGGGCGCGAAGCCGGTCGGTGAGGAGCTTTCGGCTGACTCCGGGAAGACCATCGATCAGGTCGGTGAACCGCCGCGGCCCCGGCGCGAGCTCGCGCACGATCAGCAGGGTCCAGCGGTCGCCGACTGCGTCGAGCGCGCGGGCGAGCGCGCAGTACTGCTGATAGCGGTGCTCGGCCACAAGGTCTCCTGAGCTTTAGTTGCTTTCTTGAACTAAAGGGTATAAGAATTGAATCATGCCGCCGGAAACGCCAGTCCTTTGGCACCTCGAGATCTCGCACTACAACGAGAAGGCATGTTGGGCGCTCGACTACAAGCGGGTTCCTCACGTGCGTCGCGCGGTGACGCCCGCGCTGCAGGAACTCACGGCGCGGCGGCTGCGGGCAGGGCGCACCGTTCCCATCCTGCAGTTGGACGGACGCGCGATCGGTGACTCGACCAGGATCATCGAGGCGCTCGAGCGACGGTGGCCGGAACCAGCCCTCTACCCGTCCGACCCGGAGGAACGGCGCCGGGCGCTCGAGCTCGAGGAGTATTTCGACGAGAGCTGCGGGCCCGACTTGCGCCGGGTCCTGTTCAACGACAACCTCACGGAGCCGGAGAAGTTCATCGGGATGTTCGTCGGCCCCGACGACCCGCGACTCGGCCTGCTCAAGGCGCTCAGTCCGGTACTCGCACCCGTCGTGAGGTGGCGCTACGAGGTCCACCCGGACCGCGTCGCGCAATCGCGCGAGGTGGTCCGAACCGCTCTCGACAAGGTCGAGGCGGAGGCCGGGCCCGGCGGCTATCTCGTCGGCGACTCGTTCACCGTGGCGGACCTGACGGCGGCCTCGATCCTCGCGCTGATCGTCGTACCGCCCGAGTTCCCCTACATCAAGCTTCACCCGGACGAGCGCGCCATGCAATTCCGGGAATTTCGCGACTCGCTGAAGGACCGGCCCGGCTTTGCGTGGGTCGAGGACATGTACGCCCGCCACCGTGGGACCAGCGCCGAGGTGGAGGCGGAGCCCCGCGGTTTCACGCTCCACTAGGTGATACTTCATCCGCGATGTCTGCGGAGAACGTGGCCGCCGCGAAACGCATATATGAGGCGCGGAACCGCGGCGACGTGGACGCCGTGCTGGCGGAGTGCGATCCCAACGCCGAGTGGCATCCTCATCTCACCACGGTCAGACGCCAGCCCATACTGGGTCAGGACGGAATCCGCGCGTACTTGGCATCCCTAGAAGAGGACTGGGAGACCTTTCGCCATGAGCCGGAGCAGTTCTTCGATGCGGGCGACAACGTCGTCGTCTTTCTCCACACCTATGCTCGCGGCCGCTCAAGCGGCGTCGACGTCGACGTCCCCGTCGCGCATGTGCTCACCTTCAAGCGGGGGAAGTGCTTGGGCTACGTGAGCTATCACGATCGGGCGGAGGCACTAAAGGTCGCTGGGGTGGAGGAATGACGCCCCACTGCCCGATTCGCCATTCAGCTCGATCCGGATCGTCAACAGATCCGTCTGCATGAGGCGTACGGTCGCCGTATTCAGCCTCGTGATCGGGCGCCTCGAGGCGATGGAGCGCAGACGCTCTCGTGGATCATCGTCGGGGACAAGCCGGGCGGTGCCCGTGCGCCAGCGTCGGCCGATGCGAAGCCGAACAGTGGGATTCGCCTCGATGTTCCTGACGTAGTTCGCCCGGCGGCCGTGCTCGGCGACGATCCAGAAGACGCCGTCGTCGAGGCCGTTGGTAACCGGGTTGCGTCTCGGCTGCCCGGACTTGCGGCCGGTCGTCTCCAGAATCGCGGTCCCAGGGGCCGGAAGCCCGAGACGAAACAGCCCGCGGACGACGGGATTGACTAAGTACTTCGCCGTCCCGCTGGCAAGCCTGCGCTTCGTCTCACGACGGCTCGGCACGGGCTCACAACCTATCGCCCCCGGGCCGCGATACGGCTATCACTTGTTGGGAATGGGGCAGCAGACAGGCGCGCTCGTTCGGGCCCAGGCGCAGGTCGCGACCGCGCGCGACAGTCCGGCGGCGCGTCTCGCCTTGATGTCGTGGGTGTTCCACGGGCCGACGGGGCGCGCACCCCGGCATCTGCCGTTCCGGCGGGCGGCGTTGTCGTTCATGCGCTGGCAGGCGCGCCGCGGCGTGCTCAATCCGCTCGATGCGTCGCCGCCCGGCAGCGTGTGGTGGCGGGCGATCAACGAACGATTGCTGCGGGACGGATGCGAAACCGTCGCGCTCCTCGGCGGGCTGGCCGGCGAGCCGTCGTCGCAGGCTGTGCGCCTCTGGCTGGCGTTCAGCGCAAGACCAACGGGCCGCAACTGGTACCGGGCGCACAACGCGAGCATCGTCGACGCCTACCTGGAGCACCGAGATCTCGCGAACGCGGAAAGCGCACCGGAGCGCTTCTTCATGAACGTTGCGCTGGCCCGGGTGCTGTACGCGCACGCACTCGTCGGCGCGCCGCGGCTGGCGCTGGGACGACTGGCGCCGCTCGGTCACCTGCTCGGCGATCCGCGGCTCGGCATGGCGGGAGCGTTCCTCTCTCTGGGCCGCGTGCTCCCGGACCGCTATCCGCTCGAGAGCGACGTCGAGCGCTATATCGCCGCAGAGCAGCGTCTAGGTCGGATGCTCGACTACGCGGTGATCGTCCCGCGCCTGCAACGCCTCTACGAGTGGTCCGTCGAGGAGCTCGCCGAACCGCGCCTGCTTGAGCTCGTTCGCGACGGCAACCCGATCTACGCTTGGCCGTTCGAGAAACGACACGTGTGGCGCTCTCGGCAGATGCCGTTCGCAGCCCGTGCACTTGCACGTGTTACCGCGCAAAGACCAGGAACGAGCGAAAGGAGTGGGGCGTGAATCAGGAGTCGCCGACGTTCGCGGCGGACATCCGGCCGCTGTTCCGGGATAGCGACATCGAGGAGATGTCCTGGGCCTTCGACTTGGCGTCCTACGACGAAGTACGCGATAACGCCGAAGCGATCTACGAGCGGCTCTCCGCTGGCTCGATGCCGTGCGACGGACCTTGGCCAGACCAAAGAGTCGCGAGGTTCCGAGCCTGGATGGACGCCGGAACACCGGCATGACCGCGCTACTCGTTCGCCGGATTCGCTAGGCATCGCCGCGCCAGCCAAGTGTCCGACGGCGGGCTCGCGGCAGCTTGCTCACGACGAGGTCGTATGAGTCCTCGATCATGTCGCGGATGGCCTCGTCGGATACCGAGCCGTCGATGATCACGGTGTTCCAGTGGCGCTTGTTGAGGTGGTATCCGGGAATCACGGCCGTGTGCGCCTGGCGCAGCGCCTCGGCGAGCTGGGGCTCGCACTTGAGGCTGACGCGAAGCGAGTCCGCGGCAAGCTGGGACAGGGCGAACACCTTGCCGGCGACCTTGAACACCGAGGTCTCGGGGCCGAACGGAAACGTCTCCTCGGCTCCGGTGAACGAGAGGCAGTGATCGCGTAGCTCTGCGGGTTTCATCAGGAAGGCGCAAACTCCGCGGAGTTTCTTCCGCCGAGGGGGTTTACACGCTCCCCTTGCGGGAAGGACACTTCCTTACGCCCGCATGGCGCCCGGAACCCGGCCGAGAGGAGAGGCTCCGATCAGCTCCACACGGCTATCACCGCTCGACGCCTCATTCCTCGAGGTCGAGAGCCCGACCGCTCACATGCACGTCGGCTGGGCGGCCGTGCTAGATCCGCCCGAGGTCGGGCCGAGGCCGAGCTTCCAGGAGCTGCGTGACCACATCGCCTCTCGGCTGCCGCGCGCACCGCGCTACCGCCAGGCTCTCCGCCGGGTCCCGTTCGGCCTCTCGGCGCCGGTCTGGGTGGATGATCCCGACTTCGATCTCGACCGCCACGTGTTCCTCGCCGAGTCGGGGCGGCTGAACGAGATCGTCGACGCCTGCATGTCGGAGCCGCTCGAGCGTGACCGGCCGCTGTGGCAGATGCTGATCGCGCCCCGGCTCGACGACGGCCGCGTCGCCCTGGTCGGCAAGGCCCACCACTGCATGGTCGACGGGATCGCCGCCGTCGAGCTCGGCTCGTTGCTGCTCGACCCGACCCCCGACCCGCCCCCGACCACACCCGATACGTGGTGGCCCGAACCTGGCCCGGGCACCCTCGAGTTGCTGCTCCGCGGAGTAGCGGATGTGGTCGGCGACGGGCTCCGGCTGGCCTCGATCCCGGCCCGGGTTCTCGCCTCGCCGCGCTTGGCCGGGGAGGTCCTTGGCCGTGGTCGGCGGGCGGCCGGCGCACTCGCCGACTCGGCCCGCCCGGCGCGGTTCGTCAGGGTGCTCAACCGGCCGATCACGCCGAGCCGGCACCTTGGCTACCTGACCCGGCCGATCGATGACCTGCTGCGGATCAAGCGCGAGCACGCGGTGAAGCTGAACGACGTCGTCCTCGCCGTGGCGACCTCGGCCGTCCGACGCTTCCTCTCCGATCACGGTGAGCGGCCTGTGGCGGTCAAGGCGATGGTGCCGGTGAGCGTGCGCTCGGAGGCCGAGGACGATGCGCTCGGCAACCGGATCTCGTTCATGTTCATCGACCTGCCCTGTGAAGAGCCCGATCCGGTGAGACGTGTGAACGAGATCTACGGCGAGACGAACGAGCGCAAGCGCCGCGACACGCCCGCGGGGGGCGATGACGTCGTCGGCCTGCTCGGTCTCGCCCCGCCCCCCGTGCGGCGCCAGTTCTCCCGACTCATCGCCAGTCCCCGCACGTTCAACCTCGCCGTCTCGAACATCCCGGGGCCGCCCGGCAACACGTACATGCGCGGCTGCGAGCTGCGCGAGGCGTATCCGGTGGTCCCCCTCCCAGACCGCCACACGCTCTCGATCGGCTTCACCAGCGTCGGCGACCGCGCCTGCTTCGGCCTCTACGCAGCCCGCGACGCGCTCCCCGACGTCGACGACCTGGCAGCCCGCATCGACGAGGCGATCGACGAGCTGCTCGAGCGGAGCGCCGCGGTCGAGGCGCCGGTGCCGGCGCTCGGCTGAGTAGCCGGTGTGCGGGGTTTCGGGTCGTATGGACCCAAAACCCCGCACTTGACGCTTAGGCCGCGGCTCCCTCGGGCTCGGGCTCGCGGCCCACATGGGGCAGCCAGCCGAGCCAGCTCGGCAGGTACCAGTTCCAATCGCCGAGCAGCTTCATCGTCGCCGGCAGCAGCACCGCGCGGACGATGGTTGCGTCGATGAGGACCGCCACCGCGAGCCCGACTCCCATCTGCTTGAAGTCGAGCATGCTGAGCGTGGCGAAGACCGAGAACACGGCGATCATCACGATCGCGGCGCTCGTCACCACTCCGGCGGTGGACTTGATCCCGTGGGCGACGGCGTCGCTCGTGGTCATGCCGCCGTCGAACGCCTCCCGGATCCGGCTGATGATGAACACGTGGTAGTCCATCGAGAGTCCGAACAGGAGCACGAACAGGAACAGCGGCAGCCAGGAGGTGATTCCGCCGTTGGACTCGAAGCCCAGCAGCGACTCGCCGTGGCCGTCCTGGAACACCCAGACGAGCACGCCGTAGGCGGCGCCGACTGAGAGCAGGTTGAGCACGATCGCCTTGAGTGCGATCACGATCGACCTGAACGTGACCATCAGCAGCAGGAACGCCAGGCCGAGGACGAACGCGAAGACGATCGGCGCGCTGCCGCTCATCTGCTCGTTGAAGTCCTCCGAGCCGGCGGTCATGCCGGCGACGTAGGTGCTGGCGCCGTCGACCTGGCCGAGCGTGCTCGGGATCAGGTCGTCGCGCAGCGTCTCGAGCGCCCTGACCGACGTGTCGTCGGTGCCGTTGCCCTGCATCGGGATCGACATCACCGCGACCGTCTCGTCGGGGTTGATGCTGACGTCGACCGGGCCGTTCATGAGCTCGGTCGCCAGCGCCTGCTCGCGCAGGTCCTTGATCGCCGCGACGACCTCGGGATCGGTGACGTCGTCGGCCTGGACCACGGTCTCGAGCGGGATCTGCCCGCCCGGGAACGCGTCCTGCATCCGCTCGTACGTCTGCATGATCGGGAGGCTGTCGGGGATGCCCTCGATGCCGCTGTCGACCGTGTTCAGCCGCAGGCTGGGGATCGCAAGCGCGATCAGCAACCCGCCGGCCACCACCGCCGACACGGCCGGACGCCGCAGCACGCGGTCGAGGATCGCCGACCACATCCGCGACTCGCCGTCGCCACCGCGGCGCAGGCGATGCACGAACGGCACGCGGCCCTTCTCGACCTTGTCGCCGAGCTTCGACAGCACCGCCGGCAGAACCGTCAGCGAGCCGAGCATCGAGACCGCGACGACCAGGATCGTCCCGACCGCGAACGACATGAACGTCGCGCTGCCGGTCAGGAACATGCCCGCCATCGCGATCATCACCGTGAGTCCGGAGACGAGCACGGCGCGGCCCGAGGTCGCGGCGGCGATCGCCAGCGCGGCCTCGTTGGAGTGGCCTGCCCGCCGTTCCTCGCGCTCACGGCGCAGGTAGAACAGCGAGTAGTCGACGCCGACCGCCAGGCCGACCAGCAGGATCACCGACGAGATCTGCTCGTCGACGGGGAACAGCTGGCTCACCGGCCCGAGGATTCCGAGCGTCGCGAACACGGCCGTCAGGGCGAGCAGCAGCGGAACGCCCGCGGCCAGCAGGGCCCCGAACGCGACCACCAGGATCACCAGCGTGATCGGCAGCGACAGGAACTCCGCGCGCTGGAAGTCCTCGGCCAGCGCTACGTCGAGCGCCTTGTCGGCGCTCGCGCCGCCGAACTCCTCGATCGTGAACTCCGGATGCGCGTCCTGCGCCTCGGCGACCGCAGCCAGCGGCGCCTCGACGCGGTCCGACATCTGCTCGTCGGTGCCGCGGAGCTGGAACTCGATCAGCGCCGAGCGGCCGTCGTCGGAGATCTGATCCGAGTGATTGGCCTTCAGCGGCGACTCGATCTCGGCGACGTGTGCGACCTGCGCCAACCGCTGCTCCGTGTCGCTGATCGCGGCCCGGAACTGCGAGTCGTCGGTGGTCGCGCCGTCCTTGCTCTGGACGAGCACCGATTCGTAGTCGTCCTCGGGATAGCCGGCGTCGGCGATGATCTGGTCGGCCTTGCGCGAATCGCCGTTGCCGAGGTCCTCGTCGGCGATCGTCTGCGTACCGACCGCGCCCCCGATCATGAACGCCGCCACGACGAAGGCGATCCAGCCGAGGATCGCGGCGCGACGGTGATTGGCGGCCCACTGGGCGACGCGGGAAGAGATGCTTGTGCGGTCCATGGTCACTCCTTTGACGGGGGTTGGATGAGATGGCTCCAGCGTCCCAGCGCGCGAGCCCCGCTCCAATGCGGGCAACAGGCGTCTCGACGGGCGGAAAGCCGCCGCCCGGGGGTGCGGTTATCCGTATGTGCAAAGCGCCTCCGCTGCGGGAGAATCGGCCTATGTCCAGGACCGTCCTAGTCGTCGACGACCACGCCGGGTTTCGAACCCGGGCCCGGCAGCTGCTCGAGGCAGAGGGCTATGAGGTCGTCGGCGAGGCCAGCGACGGCGAGACGGCACTCGCCGAGGCGAGCCGGCTGCGCCCGGAGGTCGTCCTGCTCGACGTGCAGTTGCCCGACCTCGACGGCTTCGAGGTCGCGACTCGGCTGACTGAGAATGGCGACGGGCCGGCGGTCCTTCTGACCTCGAGCCGCGACTGGTCGGATTCGGCCGACCTGATCCTGCGCAGCGGCGCCCGGGGGTTCCTGCCTAAGGACCAGCTCTCCGGCGAGGCGGTGGCGGAGTTGCTCGCGTGAAGTCGCTGCGCCTGGCGCTGATCGGCCTCGGCCTGGTCGGGCTCGCAGGTGGCGTCGTCAGCATGCTGATCGCCGCCTCGAGCGATCACCTCGACGAGGTCCAGATCGGCGGGGTCGTCTTCTACCCGTTGATCGCCTGGTCGTTCATCGGCACGGGGCTGTTCGCATGGTGGCGGCGACCCGACAACCGCTTCGGCGCGCTGATGACCGCGGTCGGCTTCGTGTGGCTGCTCGCTTCGCTGACTGCCTCCGACATCCCAGCGCTCTTCGCCATCGGTGGTCTGTCCGGCGCTCTGCCCTACGCCTTCCTGCTGCACATGCTGGTCGCTTTCCCGTCCGGCCGGCTCGAGACCCGCTGGGAGCGGATCCTCGTCGGGGTTGCCTATTTCGACACGACCGTGATGCAGCTGATCGCGATCCTGTTTCTCAACACCACCAATCCGGACATCTGCTTCGACTGCCCGGCGAACCCGCTCCTGATCAGTGACCAGGAGACGGTCTCGGGCGTCGTCTTCGGGTTGCAGGCGCTGATCGGCGTCTTCGGGGTGAGCGCGATCGCGGTCCTGCTGGTGCGGCGCTGGCGCTCGGCCTCGCCCGCGATCCGCAGCGCGGTGACTCCGGTCCTGCTCGTCGGCGTGCTGACAGGCGTGCTGCTCATCCTCAGCCTGCTCGGTGACCTCACCGGCGTGCCGGACAACACCGCCGAGGACGTGATCGACATCCTCGGCGCCGCGGCGATGTGCGCCGTGCCGTGCGCCTTCCTCGTCGGGCTGATGCACTCCCGCCTCTCGCGCGCCGCGGCAGTCAGCGAGCTGGTCGCCCGGCTGGGCGAGACCGACCGCCGCCAGGGCCTGCGCGACGCGCTCGCCGAGGCGCTCAACGATCCGTCGCTGTCGCTCGTCTACTGGGTTCCCGAGCAGGAGCGCTACGTCGACGCCGACGGCCACCCGGTCGAGATGCCCGCGCGCGGGGGCAACACCGCCTGTACGCCGGTCGAGCACGAGGGCCGGCCGGTGGCGATGATCTGCCACGACGCCTCGCTCGACACCGAGCGGGAGCTGGTCGCGACCGTCGGGGCGGCCGCCAGCCTGGCGCTCGAGAACGAGCGCCTGAACGTCGAGCTGCGCGCCCGGGTCGAGGAGCTACGCGCGTCGCGGACGCGGATCGTGCAGGCGGCCGACGACGAGCGCCGCCGGTTGGAGCGCGACCTCCACGACGGCGCCCAGCAGCGATTGGTCTCGCTGGCGCTCAACCTGCGGCTTGCGAGCACGAAGCTCGACTCCGATCCCGAGGCGGCCAAGGAGCTGCTCGAGGAGACCGCGACCGAGCTCGGCGAGGCGACCACGGAGCTGCGCGAGCTAGCCCGCGGCCTGCATCCCGCCGTGCTCAGCGATCGCGGGCTGCGCCCGGCGCTGGAGGCGCTCGTCTCCCACGTGCGCGCAGGCGGCGCGAAGCGTCTCGCCGTCGAGCGGTTCGACGGCGGTCCCGTCGTCGAGT